>JAKIVT010000012.1 GCA_022750415.1 Thermoplasmata archaeon | reverse complement strand
TGAGGAACGACGGTGCTCGAGTATACCGGGATCCGGGTCCGGGACCTGGAGCGCTCGCGGCGCTTCTACACCACGGGGCTCGGATTGGTGGCCGGAAAGACCGGTCGGATGGCCGCCGGCGGGGTCTGGCTCGAGCTGACTGACCCCGAGAGCCGTGCCGTCCTGGAGCTCAACTTCTACCCGGACCAGCCGCCGTACCGGGAGGGGGACGAGCTCGACCACCTTGGCTTCCTTGTCCGCGACCTCGACGCGTCGATCCGGCAATTGACGGAGCTCGGCGCTCGGGTCCGCATCCCGCCCTTCCGCGAGGGCCAGGATCGTCTCGCGTTCCTCTCCGACCCCGATGGAGTCTGGATCGAGCTCTCCGAGCGGGTCGCTTCCGACGAACCGCCCACCTCCCACGCGATGGAGTAGGCGACCGCCGTGGACCCGTCCCCACCCTCCGCGAGCGGGTACCGTCCCTCGGCCGAGGTGATCGCCCGATTCGGCGCTCCCGCACCCCCGCCCCCCCAGAACCACGTCCCCACGCAACACGTGGGGCTCGGGCGCTCGTCGCTCGGCGTGTTCGTCCTGACGACGCTGATCCAGGTGATGGGTGTGGTGGCGACGAGCGTCGTCGGCCACACCTTCGCCCTCCCCAACTCGGGCCAGGCGGTGATGGGGGAGCTGGCGCTGTTCCTCCTCCTCGCCTCCTCCATCAACTGGCTCGGCGACCTTCGCGTCGGGGCAGCGTACACCTACTTCGTCTCCCGCGGGCAACCCGCCGTCGAGCTCACCGGGACGTACCTGAGCCTGCGGCTCATCTTGACCAGCGCGATCAGCGGGGGCTCGCTCCTCGCCGTTTTCGCCGTTTCCCAGGCGTTAGGTCGCGGGTTCGACCTCGCCGGTTGGGAGTCGTTGAGCCTGATGCTCGTCCTCCCCTTCCTCTGGACCCCGTGGATGGTGGTTTCGCAGCTCCGCGTGGCCCGCGGTCAGTCGATCACCGCTCAATACCCGCAAGTGATCGAAGTCGCGCTGCGCTCGGCCTTGATCGTGGCGATCATTGCGTTTCCGCATTTCGGTCATCCGCTCCCCGACGGGCTCTCGCCGGGTTTGTTCGCGTTCACCGTCGCGTACGTGGCCGGCGGAATGGCTTCGTTCTTCTACTGCCTCCCGGAACTCTGGCGGGAGTTCGGAGGAGCGTCCCGGGAGCGGGCGACCCAGATGCTTCGCTACTCTTGGCCGTTGATGGGGAGCCTGATGTTCCAGTTCCTCGCGAGCAACGCGCCCGTGTTCTTCGTCGAAGGGCTCCTCCGGAACACCGCGTACGTCAATGCGTTCAATTGGGCGAATGGGTTCCGGATCCTCCTCCTCTCGGTCCCCAGCGCCGTGGTGCTCCCCCTGTTCCCGTACCTGGCGAGCCAACACGCCCGGGGCGAGTACGAGGGGGTCCAGCGCAAGACGTGGGACGCCCTCCGATTCGCCGCCATGATCGTCCTCCCGTGCGCCCTGGCGATCGCGGTCTACCGGGTTCCCATCGCGGTGCTCCTGAACAACGGCTCGGTCGGCCAGAAGGGGAGCATGGCGCTCGCGATCCTCGCGATCTCCGCGTTCCCGCTCGGCCTGAGCCAGGTCATGGGGACGGCGCTCAACTCCATTGGGTACCAGCGCCTCGAGCTCTACCTCTCCGCGACCCTCGTCGCGGCGATGGTGGCTTCCTCGATCGGTCTCTACCTGATTTACCCCAACCTCGCGGCGATTGCCGCCGGCGTCCTCGTGGCCTCGATTGCCGCGTTCGCTCTGAACGCGTACTTCCTGGAGCAGCTCCTTCGCGTCAAGATTCGACCGTGGCCCATTGTCCGGATCACGGCGGCCGCGGTGCTCACCTTCGAGTCGTTGTCGCTCCTCAACCGGTACATCGATCCCAGTCGATGGTTCGCGCTGCCGCTCGCGATCCTGGCGGGTCTGGGAGCCTACGTGCTGGTCCTGGCGGCCATCGGGGAGCTGACACGGAGGGACGTGGAGCTGGTCCTGGGCGCGGTCGGCCTGTCGGAGCGGGTCGGGCGAACCGTCGGACGAATCTGCTGGCGCGAAGCGCCGCCCCCGTAACGTCTCGGACACGCCTCCCCCACGCTCCCGCCCCTCGAACGAACCCAATGTGCGGGACAGAAGGTCGGCGGGAGCGGGGGATCAGTCGACGCGCTCCTGTTCCCAGCGAGCGAGGGAGAGCGCGAAGTAGGTCACGACGAGGTCGGCGCCCGCGCGGTGGATGGCGGTCAACGATTCGACCGCTCCCGCGCGCGCCTCGATCCAGCCCCGCTCCGCGGCGGCCTGGATCATCGCGTACTCGCCCCCGACCTGGTAGGCGACGATCGGGATATGGAACCGGTCGCGGGCCCGCGCGATGATGTCGAGCGCCGGAAGGGCCGGCTTCACGAGCACGAGGTCGGCCCCCTCCGCGATGTCGTGCTCGATCTCGCGGAGGGCTTCCCGCGTGTTCCGCGGGTCCAGTTGGTACTCGAGCCGGTCCGCCACCGCGACCGAGGGGTCCGCGTCGTCCCGGAACGGGCCGTTGGCGGCCGCCCCGAACTTGGCGGAGCATGCCAGAATGCCCGTATCGGAGAATCCAGCGCGGTCGAGCGCCCCACGAATGTGTGCGACTTGGTGGTCCATCATCGCGCTCGGAGCGACGAAGTCCGCCCCCGCCCGGGCGTGGAGGACAGCGATCTTCTCGAGGATGGCCAGGGTCGCGTCGTTGTCGACGTGACCCTTCGACCGAACTCCGCAGTGGCCGTGGTCGGTGTAGCCGCAGATGCACACGTCGGAGATCACGACGAGGGAGGGCCACAGCCGCTTGATCGTCCGGATGGTCCTCGCCACCGGCCCGTCGGGGTTGTACGCCTCCTTCCCCCTCGGGTCCTTCCGCTGGGATTGTCCGAAGAGGAGCACGGCGGGGACGCCGGCCTCGAACGCTTCGCCCGCGTGACGCGCCCCCTCCTCGGGCGAGTAGCGAAAGATGCCGGGGAGCGAGGCGAGCCGCTCCCGCGGACCGGTGCCGGGGCGGACGAAGATGGGGTAGATCGTTCGGCCCGAGTCGAACCGGCTCTCCGCGAGCCAATCGCGCATCCCCGCCGAGCGGCGGAGCCGCCGGAGTCGCGTGGCCGAGGACGCCCCCCGGGGCTCAACGGGCGGGGGCGCGACCATCGAAGAGAGAGGCCACCGTGGCCGGGGTAAATCGTTGTCCCGGACCGGGGTCGAGCAGGGCGACGTCTCGCACGCCCGCCCGCTGCGCCGCCTGTCGGGTCGCCGAGCCGAGGACCCGGAAGGGAACGTTCGACGCCAGCTCCCGGAACGCTCGCGGTCCGAGGAGCCGACGCACCGCGGCGAACGTGGGCGGCGTGGAGATCACGATGAGTCCCGCGCGTCGGAACCCCGCCTGCACCCCGGCCGGCATTCCCGTCGCGCGAACGGTCCGAATCGCGAGGACGTCGCGCACGGTGTGGCCCTTCTGGCGGAGCCGGCGCGCGAGGGCGGGGCCGGCCGCGTCGGACCTCGGGTGCAAGAGTCGTAGAGGACGCGCCGTCGGAACCGACGCGACGATCGCGTCGAGACTCGGGGGACCGGACGGTCGTACGACGTTGAACCCGAGGCGGGCCGCGCCGGTGGCAATGTACTCTCCCGCCACGTACGCGACGGGTCGGCGCGTGCCCTTCGGAGCGGAGGAGTAGACTGGCTCGAGGAACAATTCGAGTCCTCGCGGACTGGAGACCAGGATGCCGTCCCACGTGTCGTCGCGGAGGCGGCGAAGTTGGGCCGCCGAGAGAGTCGGCACGAATCGGGAGGCGTTGAACCGCACGACCGAGTGCCCGGTCCGACGGAGGGCGCCCTCCAGGTCGGTGAGCGTACCCTCGGCCCTCGCGAGCGCGACGGTCCCCCGACCCGAGGCCTTCACGGTGGTCCAACTCTCCCGCCCGATTCGGCCGCGCGGAGCAATTCGGAGCCGGCGAGGCGACCGAGGGAGCCCGCGTTCATCACCGGACCGGTGCGCCGCACCCGGACCGACCGGAGTCCGTCGGGGTCGAGGAGCTCGGCTTCCAACCTCATCGATTCCCCGCGCACCGTGCCGAGCACCGCCAGAGGATACTTCCCATCCACTCCGAACGCCGCGGCACAGGTGCGCTCGGCCGTCGCGGCCGCCCGGGTCGGACCGTGGTCCAACCCCCGGACCACTCGGTCCAGTGCGCGGTCGCCGTAGCGCACCTCGACGGCCAACGTTCCCTGGCCAGGCGACGGGAGAAATCGGCGAATCGGGAGCCGTCGGCCGATGCGATCCGCCAATCCGAGCCTCGTCAGACCGGCCGCCTCGAGGACGACCGCGTCCAACTCGCCCGCATCGAGCAACGCGAGGCGGGCCTCCACGCGCCCTCCGACGTCCACGACCGTCGTCCCCGGCCATTCGCGCAGCAGTTGGGCCCGGCTCCGTCTCGAGCTCGATCCGATCCGAACGTCGGCCGGGAGTCTCGGAACGACGGCTCCCCGTCGTCCCACGAGCACCTCGGACGGGTCGTCTCGGCGTACGAACGCGGCGACTCGGACCGCCCGTTGCGCCCGTGGGGGAAGGTCGTTCGCGGCGTGCACCGCCAAGTCGACCTCCCCCGACTCCAAGGCTGCGCTGATGCGGTCGGTGAAGTCCGGTGAACCCCCCGGGATCCGGCGGCGGTCCCCCGCCGTGGTGAACGGGACGACGAGAAACGTCGAATCCGGGTGATCCCGCCGAAGGGCCTGGAGGACGATCGCGGTCTGAGCCAGCGCCAGCGGACTTCGTCGCGTGCCGACCTTCAGGACCTCCTTCACGCGCTTCGCTCCTCGGGGGGAATCCCGAGTCGGGACCAGGTCCCCGGCCGGCGGGGGAGTGGGCGAGTCCAACTCCGAAGTGGTATGGGGCGGACCACTCGGGAGCCTCGGTCCGCCCACCCGGTCCCGAGATTTATCCCGGGAGGGTCCGAACGGCTGTCCGAGCGTCCCGGCGTACGTTGCAATGGCCCATGCGCCACCGAGTGTCGGCCGCGCCAGCCGACAAAAGACCTTAAACGGCCTTGGCGGCGTATTTGGTACGAGGAAGCGACAATGGTAGGAGTTCAGGTGGAAGTTCGCCCGTCTGCGGTGGACCAGGTCCGCCGCCTCATTGCCGGTCAGACCAGCGGCGTCGCGGTCCGCATCTACGCCCAACCGGGCGGGGGCGGATGCTGCGGCGGCGGGAGCGCCGTCCAGTTCGGGATGGCCTTTGCCAAGCCGCGCCGCGACGACGAGGTCGTCAAGATCGACGGGTTCTCCGTCATCGTCGACCCCTCGAGCATCCCGTTCGTCAACGGGGCTGTGGTCGACTATGTCGAGTCCCTCGAGGAATCGGGCTTCAAGATCAGCAATCCGACGCTTCCGGAGCCCGATACGGCGGGGCTCGCCGGAGGGTGCGGGTCCTGCGGCTCCAGCGCCGAGAAAGGCGGCGGCTGCGGGTGCGGCTAGGCCGATTCCAGACGGCCGGTTCGCCGGCCTCCCGCGTCGCCGCGGACGCGGCTCGGCCCGTTAAATACGGGTCCTCCGCTCGCGCCGCGCCATGACGACGGAGGCGCTGCTCGCCCGGGACGTACGAAAAACGTACTCCTCGCGCCGGGCCCCCAGCGTCGAAGCGCTCGCCGGGGTCTCGCTCGTCGTCCACCCCGGGGAGCGGGTCGCGCTCCTCGGTCGGAACGGGGCCGGCAAGACCACGTTCCTGAAGATCGCCTCCACGCTCCTCATGCCGACCGGCGGGACGGTCGAGGTGTTCGGCCACGACGCCGGGACCCACCCCGATGAGGTGCGGCCGATGATTGCGGTCGTCCCCCAGGAGGGGAAGCCGTTCTTCCACCTCACGCCGCGGGAGCAGGTGTTCACCTACCTGAGGGCGCGCGGCTACGACGGGGCCGAGGCGAAGTCCCGTACGGAGGACGCGCTCGGGCAGATGGGGCTCACCGAGGTCGCCAATCGCCTCTCGATCACGCTCTCCGGCGGCCAGCGGCAACGCACGATGGTCGCCACGGTCATCGCGACCGAGGCCCCGCTCCTGTTCCTCGACGAGCCCACGATCGGGATGGACCCGTTTGCCCGCCGGGCGGTCTGGGAGTCGCTGCGGACCCTCACGCGCCGGGGGTCGACGATCCTGCTGACGACCCACTACCTCGACGAGGCCGAGGCGCTCAGCCAACGGCTCTACATCATCGAGCGGGGCCGCGTGCTCGTCGACGGGACCGCGGCGACGCTCAAGCAGGAGCTCGGGGGTTCGCTGCGGGTTTCGATCCCGAACGGCGAACGGCTTTCGGAGGTCGCCAAGACGTTCGGCTCGGTGCTGAACGACGGGGAGGTCCTCCACGTGATCACGACGCCCGAGCGGCTGCCGGAACTGATGGCGCTCGCGACGCGGGAGCACCTGACGACGACCGTGGGCCCGGTGACCCTCGAGGAGGCCTTCCTGCGCGTAGTGGGCCGGTCGATCGACCGCGAGGAGTGAGCGATGGCCGTCGCAGCGCGCCGCCTCCCGTTCCGCGGCCTGTACGCCTTCTCGATGACCGAGCTGCGCGTGCAGCTCCACGAGTCGACGGCAATCGTCACGAGCCTCATCCTCCAGGTCGTGCTGTTGCTCTTCGTCTACATCCTCGACCGGAGCCTGCTGCCGGTCGCCCTGTTTGGCGCGATCCTGTTCTCGATGTTCGCTCTCGGTCAGCGGGTCCAGAACGAGGCTGCGTTCGTCCGGATCGACCACAAGCTCAACGAGCTGTACCTGGCGGGGCCGCTCGCGCCGGAGGCGTACTTCCTCGGCATGTCGCTCGGGGTTCTCGGAGGCTACCTGATCCCGATCCTCGTCCTTGTCGCCGCGACGTTCTACCTCGTCGGGATCAGCCTCACGACCGCCCTCGTTCTCCTCGCGGCCGCCGCCGGGCTCTGGCTCTTCGCCTGCTCGTTCGGGTATTTCGTCTCCACGCTGTTTCGCGACATGCGAACCATCTGGCCGTACGCCTCGATCTTCTACAATCTGTTCGGGGTGCTGCCGCCGGTGTTCTACCCGCTCTCGTACTGGTCGGGGCCGCTCGTGCCCGTCGCCCTGGTCGTCCCGCCGAGCGCGGCGGCCGCGCTCGTCCAATGGACGATCGGCTGGGCCATGCTCAGCCCGTGGGAGCTCGCGCTCGCGGCCGGGTCGCTCGCGCTGGAGGGGCTGGGGACGTTCCTGTTCGCCATCTACTGGTCGCGTCGGACCGTTCGCGAGGACGCGTGAGCGCCCCCCTCCCGTCCGCCTTTGCCAAGCCCCTCCCGCAGACCGGCCGCATCCTTCCGGCGTTCGGGATCCTCGGGTGGCGCTGGATCAGCCGAAACCCGGCGTCGACGATCGCCCCGATCCTGTTGCCGTTCATCTTCCTCTACTTCCTCCACGTGATCTCCCCGGCGAGCTACTTCCCGCTCGAAGTCGTCGGCGCGATGCTGTTCACGACCCAGAACATCGGCAACTGGGTCCTCGGCGACTCCGCGACCTGGCGGATCGAGGCGTCGCTCCAGGATCTGTTCGTCGCCTCGCCACTGGGGAAGTTCCGTTACCTCATCGGCATCGCCGTCTCGAACCTGATCCCGGCCGCCCCCGCCCTGGCGGTCCTCGCCGGCCTCCTCCTCTACGTCGACCCGGCGAGCCGCACGATCGGCCCCTGGATCGTCCTCCTCGGGGCGCTCGTGGTCCTTTGGATTCTGTTCAGCGCCATCGGCATCGCGGTGTCCAGCCGGGTCCGCTCCCAACGGGAGATTTGGCCGCTCGGCAACCTCGCCTTCACGGTCATCGGGATGCTGACCCCGCTGTACTATCCGCTCTCGGTCTTGCCGGCCCCGTGGCAGTTCGCCTGCCACTTCGTGCCGTCGACCTACGCCGCCCTGCTGGTCCAGGGCGCGTTCGGCCTCACCCCGGCCGCTCCGCTCGTCCTCGTGGAGTACGCGATCCTGCTCGTCGTCCTCGCCGTCGCCGTGACGCTCCTCGCCCTGCGGATCTACGTTTGGGGGGAGCGGTGAGCGGTGCGCCGGACCACGAAACGTTCATCCCTTCCGTCGCCATGGAACGCTCGGTGCCTCACGCCTCGCACGCACGGACCTTTGCATCCCGCCCACGCCGGTCGCCGTCGTTTTCGGTTCCTTCTCTCCCGTTCCACCCGGGCCTGACCATGGGGTGGTAGGAAGCTTCGCACCAATGGGGAACAACGAATTCGACGAGATCCTCTCCGCCCTCGACCGGGAGAGTGCCCGCATCCGGGTCCGGGCCGAGCCGCGCCGCTACAACAAGCCGGCCACGGTCATCTCCGGGTTTCCGCCCGGGGTCGACCTCGCCGAGACGACCCGCTCGCTGAAGAACCGCCTCGCGACCGGCGGCTCCGTCGTGGACGGCGAGGTGTACCTCCAGGGCGACCACCGGCTCCGGATCCGGGACGAGCTCGCCCGACTCGGGTTCGACCCCGAGACGGTCGAGGTGTCGAACGCGCAGCTCCCCAAGCGGGGCCGGCGCGGATAGCGACCCTCGAAGCGTCATTTCCACGCACATCTCGTCGGTGCGTGCGCCGAATGCGCCCGCCGCATCCGATATATCGGTAGCGGCCTCCGACGGTGCCGAAGGGTCGTCCATGAGCTCCTACGCACACCCCGAAGCACTGGTCGAGACCGCCTGGGTCGCCGAGCATCTGCACGACCCGAACGTCCGGGTCGCCGAGGTCGACTACGACGCCGCGGCGAACTACGCCCTCGGGCACGTCCCCGGCTCGGTCCTCATCGACTGGAAGGCCGATATCAACGACCCGCTCGCCCGCGACCTCCTCTCTGCCGAGGCGCTGACCAAGCTCTACCACCGGGCTGGGGTCAACGCCGACACCACGCTCGTCCTCTACGGGGACTTCAACAACTGGTTCGCCGCCTTCGGGTTCTGGGTCCTGAAGTACTACGGGTTCAAGGATCTCCGGATCATGAACGGCGGCCGGAAGAAGTGGATCGCCGAGGACCGCCCACTGACAAAGGACGTCCCGAGCGTTGCCGCGGGGACGGCGAAGGCCCACCCGGCCGACGAGAAGCTCCGAGCCTACTACGACGGGGTCAAGGCCGCGCTTCCCCAGGTGCAGGCGTCCGAGCTCGGCCTCGTCGACGTCCGGGGCCCCAAGGAGTTCACGGGCGAAGTCACGGCTCCTCCGGAGTATCCGAACGAGCACGCCCAGCGCGGGGGTCACATTCCGGGGGCCCGGAACATTCCGTGGGCGCAGGCCGTCAACGAGGACGGGACATTCAAGACGTTCGCCGAGCTTCAGCATCTGTATCAGTCGAAGGGGATCGTCCCGTCGAAACCGGTGATCACGTACTGCCGGATCGGCGAGCGCTCGAGCCACACCTGGTTCGTGCTGAAGTACCTCCTCGGATACCCCGACGTCCGCAACTACGACGGGTCCTGGACCGAGTGGGGCAACCAGATCCGGAGCCCGATCGAGAAGCCGTAGCGGCTCATCGACCGGCCACCCCGCGTCGCCGGGGCACCGGCGTGGCGATCCTCCGCACGAGGAAGTGGCGGAGGTTCGCCTCCGCCCATTGGTGCAGGACGGGGTATCCGGTCCGGTCCGACCAACGGACCATTTCGATCGGCGACGTCGGGTCGTCGGTGACGAGATGGACCACCTCGTCGACGGCCCGCTGGGCGATCTCCTCGTCCAGGCGGACCAAGATCGCCTGGCACTCGGCCCCGATCTCGAACATCTCGACGTCGGGGGCCGCCGGGAGGCAATGGATCCGCATCGCCCCGATCTTCGCCCGGAGCGGTTCGGCGATGTCCGACGCCGCGGGCAGCTCGGCCCAGGCCGATGGGTCCGACGGCCGGATCCGGACGACCCACCCGTCGTCGTACGGCGCGTCGTTGAGGAGCTTCGGACGCGCCGTGAGCCGGGGGTTCCGTTCCACCACCGAACCCGCCAGAGGCATTCGTACCGCTCCCGTGAACCGGTAGCTCTCGACGGTGGCCACGCTTCGTCCGACCGGTTGCGGTCCGTCGAGCTCTCGGAAGGTCACGGCGACGAACTTGCCGGCAAACGAAGCCAGCGGGGCCATCATGCCGACCGTCACGAGGCCGCTGGCGTCGTCGGCCTTCGCCCAGACGTCGTGTTCGAGGTCGTACCGACGGTCGTCCGGGAGCGGGCAGCCGTCGACGTCCACACCGGGCGAACCGGGGGGGTCGATTTACCCGTTCGCGTCCGGCCCGGCGCAACAGCCTTTAGACGCGGCGCGCGCCTCGCCCCCGCCGATGGTCGCCCGGGCGGCACCGACCGGCCCGAACGCTTCGGGACCCGCCCGGTGCCGATGCGGCCACTACCCGACGAACCACATGCGGGTCGCGCCCGTCGGAGCGGGTTCGCCCGGGAACTTTCGTCTCGAGCCCACGGGTCCCTGCGCGGTGTGCGGGGACGCCGGGTGCGCCCGATTCACGCCGGCGCTGTGAACCGCGGCGGCCGTTGGCCGTCCTCCCGCTGCGGGGGAAGTGACACGAGCGCGGGGGGTCCGCAAGGGGGATGAGGAGTCGACCCGCTCTTCGGACGATGCGCCGCGGGGCCCTCCTCACACTGTCGCTCGCGCTCGTCGCCCTTGTGGTGACGCCGGTCGGGCTGGGCGTCGGCGGGGGGAATTCCGGACTTTCGACGTCACCCCCCGCCGTGCCCGCCGCCACGACCCCTTCGTCAATTCCTCTCCACGGACCGGCCGCGGTCCCCTCCGCGCCCGACGCGGGTGGAGCCTCCGGGCGGATCCTGGTCGGCACGTCGGATGGGGCCGCCGTCCCCAACGACGGGATCCAGTCCAACCTGACGGCGTTCCCGACCGTGACGTTCCCCGCCGATTCCTCGTTCCAAACGGGGGCGGAGGAGGTCATCGGGGGGTACGAGGCCGTCTTCGGGTTGTTCACCAATACGGCGATGGCCCCGACCGCGTTCTACACGATCTTCACGAACACGTCGGACCAGACGGTCCGACTCGTCTACTGGGTCAGTCTCCCGATCCTGGCGGGCGCCCCGTACGATTTCGTCCTGCAGCGGGCGAGCGGCACCGTCTGGACCCTCTCGGTCAACGGTCAGACCTTCGGCGACAACGCGTCGGCCGCTTCCTTTGACTTCGGCGCCTCGAGCTCCACCTGGCTCGGCGGGATCGGCTTTTCGGAGCTCGCCATCTACAGTGCCTCTTCGACCGTCCCCTCCTCGTACCTGGCCACGGCGGCGCTCGCCGTCCATCGTCTGGGTTCCGGATGGTACGTGCCGCAGAACGGGACGGCCAATTACACGGGACCGACCGGCGCCGCCTGGGGTGCCGAGGGACGGATCCAGCTGGGCGGGCTCGCTCCGGACGAGGTGGAATCGGGGACCTCCCTCGCCCCGCTCCGCAACGCGACCGGCCTTTGGAGCACCGGGGCTCTCCCCGTGACCGTCTCCCTGTCGTTTACCGGCTCCTCGGTGCTCGGCCTCAGCGTCGTCGGGGTCGACGTCAACGTCACGACGCTCGGAGGGGCCCCGCTCGGCGGCGTCCCGGTGTTTCTCGGGGACACCCTCGGGGGGTCCGCGAGCCCCCCGACGGTGTTCACCAGCCAGGACGGAACGTCCGCGTCGCTCCTCACGGCTCCGAACGTCAGCGCCCCGTCGACGGATGTCGTCCAGGCTACGGTGACCATCCTGGGGTATTCGGGTTCCGCGTCCGGGAGCGTGGCCGTGACCCCGGCGGAGGAGGTCGTGATCGACGCCACGAGCACGAGCGTGACCCTCGCCCCCGGCGCGTCGACGACCCTAACGTTCCAGACCCTCGACGTCGCCGGCCATCCGTACCCCTTGGTCGCCCTCACCCTGACGCCGGAATTCGCGGTCGGCGCGGTCGGAACGTACGGCGGCGCCGGCGTGGTCGTTCAGCCGGACGCGGGGATCACGGACCCGAACGCCTCGTTCTCCGCGACCCTGCTGGCTCCCCCGCAAGCCGGGGCGTACGCGGTCCTCGCCTCCGTCGTCTCCCTGGGAGCCTGGGGACACGCGACGGTCAGCGTGACCGTGCGACCGCCGCCTCCCTCGTTCTGGACCCAGTACGGCCCGTCCCGGATTGTTCCCGCCATGGGGGTGCTCGCGTTCGTGGTGGTGGTCGCGGTCGTCGCTCTCTGGGTCCGGCGACGCCGCGGGAAACACCAGCCGTTGCCGGAGATGGACCTCCGGAAGATGCGGCAAGACACCGAGGCGGGGCGAACGCCGGTCGGAACCGGGCCCCCGGTCAGCCGTACGCCGCCCGGATCAAGTACTCCTTGAACCGGCTGAGTCGCTCGTCCCAGAAGTGGAAGTGCCACGAACGGGCCTCCTCGCCGGGGGCGGTCGCGGGCCACCCCGAATGCTCGAGGGTGACGTCAATCCCCTCGGGAGACTCCTGCAGCCGGATGTACACCGTACTGGGGGCCGTCCCGACGCCATCCGCGTAGAGCGCCGGGGGTTGCCAGGTGAATCCGATGTCGGTGGGGGGCGAGTAGTGCGTGACTTCCCCGAGGCTCCGGAACGCCGGAGCGGCCGAGAATTCGAGTTCGTAGACCCCGCCGACCTTCGGTTCGACCCGGGCGACGTCGGCGAGCCAGCCGGTGATCTTCTCCGGTTCGGCGAACGCCCCGAACACCATCGGTTGGGGGAGCGCGACGGTGACCTGGATGAGGATCGGGTCGAGCGGCTCGGCGGCCACGGCGGGGCCAGCGAGCGGGCCTACCTATAGGTCTTTTCCTGCCAGATCGGGCTCCGGGGGCCGCCTCCCGACGGACGTGGCCGACGGGTGCGACGGGGATCGGTCGGGGCGGAGGAACCGTTCAGACGTACTGGGCGCAGGAGTAGCAGTACGAGCGGCCGTACTGGGGGATGAACGTCGCGGGTCGACCACACCGCGGGCAGGTGGCGGGGGCGGCCGCCCCGGGGGTCGAGGGGTGGGCGTACACCACACCGCCGGGACCGCTCGATTGGAGACCGTACCCGTACGGGGTGCCGTAGGGGTTGCCGTACGAACCCATTCCACCCGGGCCGGCGCCCATCGAGCGGAGTTCGGTCTCCGCGTTGCCGATCTCCATGTAGGCGATGATGTACAGGATCCCGACGATGATCCCTCCGAGGAAGATGCCGATGATGCCGAGGGCGATCGTCGGGCCCCGGGCCCCCGATAGGTCGCCGTCCCGGACCCGCTGGTAGCAGTAGTGGAAGGCGAACTACAACATCACGATCGGGACGATGATCAGGATCGCCGCGAGGAGGAAGACCGTCCCACCGATGAATCCGGCGAACAGGAAGAACGTGCCGGCGAAGACGATCAGCGTGCCGATGACGATGTAGACGAGGCTGAAGATCACCTGGAAGACGAACCCGACCAGCAGGAGCGTCTCGGCCGTCCCTTGGGACGGGGGCTTGGGTCGGTAGGCGGCCGCGCCCGGATGCATCGTGAACCGGAACGCATCCCTCGCGTAGTTGAACCCTTCGCCGACGGGGGAGGGCGGTGGCGGCGACCGGCGAATCGCTTAGATACGGGCTCCCGTAGCGCGCGGAGAGGGCCGTGCCGGACGACGCGGTCGCGCGGGCGTCGAGCGCTCTCCGTTCGTTTTGGGACGCCTCGGACCTTCCGCCGGAGCGCCGCGCGTACGCGGAATTCCAGGCCCGCCGGTACCCCTCCATCGTCCGGTTCCTGGCCGAGTCGGCTCCCGGGCCGACCACGAAGACCCTCGACCTCGGCGGCGGGATCGGGTCCCTTGCGGTCGCCCTCCGCGCGGGCTTCGGGGGGTCGTACGAGGTCGCGGACTTCGTCCCCCCGAGCGATTCGGTGCGGGCCGCCCAAGCATCCCACGGCGTGGCGGCCTGGTACCCCTGCGACCTGACGACCCGACCGGCCCTCGCCTCGTTGCCCACCGACTTCGACCAGATCCTCTTCGTGGAAGTGCTGGAGCATCTCCTGGTCAACCCGCTCCTCCTCTTCCGGGAGATTCGGCTCCACCTCAAACCCGGTGGACGCCTCTTCCTCACGACGCCGAACGTCGCCCGGCTGGGGAACCGGTACCGCCTCCTGTTGGGGCGCTCCATCCAGGAACGGGGCCGGTATCCGCGAGACGGAACCGGCGTGTACGGTCACGTGGTGGAGTACACCCGGAGTGAGCTGGACCGACTGCTCACCGAGGAGCAGATGCGCCCGGTCCGGGCGCGGATCGTCCAACAGATGCCGACGCGCTCGGTCGGAGCGGTCAAGCGGCTCGGCGTTCGGATCTTGAACCGACCGCTGTGGCGCCGATGGGAGCTCGGCGACGACATCCTCGCGCTCTACGAGCGTTCGGAGACCCCGCTCGTCGGAGGCGCCGTTCCGGCCATGGTCTGACCGACCGTTCGGAACCTCCCCTCATCGAGCCGCCCGAGCTCGAATGCGCATCCATGCGTAAAGTCGTCGGTTCTCTCGGACCGAACGGTTCAAATGGGTTGGCCCGCGTCAAAATCGCCGATGAGCCGTTTCCGCCCGACTCGCAGCGCCGTCCTGGTGACGATCGCCCTCGCCCTCGTGGCGCTCATGATCGCCCCCGTGGGAGCGCTCAGCGTCGCCCACATGGGCACCGCTCCGCTCCACCCGACGGCCCAACGGGCCGCGGTCAGCGAGCGCGCGGCGTCCCCGGTCTTCGGGGCCCATCGGGACGGGGCGACGTCCCAGTTCGGCAAGCCCGCCCTCAACGTGCCCGCCGGCAACCGGGTCTACCAAACGCAGTGGAGCGCCATCTCGGGAGACTCCCAGTCCGGCACCATCGCGACCGACCTGGTCACGGGCACCGTGTACTCGGTCAGTGACGTCTCCGCCCTACTGACGGCGTACAACGGCTTCTCCGGAGCCCCGTTGCGGTCGACCCAGCTCGCCAACGACTCGACCGGGGCCCGAGGGGTCGGCATCGCGTTCGACAACCTCTCCGGGAACCTCTACGTCGCGATGATCGCGTCGAGCACGGGGTACCTCACCGTCGTGCACGCGGCGACGTTCGCCATCGTCACCAACATCAGCTTCGCGGCGACGACGGTCCCCCTGTTCAACCCTGGGCAGCTCTTGTTCGAGTGGCGGACGAACCAGCTCCTCGCCGAGAACCAGTCCACCCAGGACATCTTCGCCATCAACACGACCACCAACACGGTCGCGACGTTCCTGCAAATCGGATGCAACGGGTACGCCCCCTCGGGGTGTACCTCCGGGTTCGGGATGTTCGACATGAACTCGAGCATCGGCTGGATCGTGGTCGTCCCGTCGGGGTCGTCGATTGCCGTCGTGCTCTCTCCCAGCGCGGACCCCCTTTCGGACGCGGTCGCCGGTTCGATCAACGGGACGGCTCCCGGGTTCCTGTTCGGGGCGGGAACGTTCAGCAACGCCACGGGTCTCACGTTCTTCATGAACTACACCGGTGACGGGACCATCGCGGCGTGGAACTTCACCGGGGGCTTCTCCGGGTCCGCCCTCACGGGAACCGGGAGCGCCTACGCCCTCGTCTCCGACCCGGCCAGCGGCTGGCTCGTCCTCTCCACGTACAACGGTGCCGGCTTCGGCGACCAGGTGGACCTGGTCAGTGACTTCAGCGGTACCGTGGTCGCGACGACGTCGAACGCCAGTCTGCCGGCGAACGACGTCATCACGGAACTCGCGGTGTTCGATGCGCCGAACGGAACCGGGTACGTGACGACGGCGAGCGGCTTCGGGCCCCACGGAGCCGAACTCGTCCTGCTCCTTCCCGCGACCCCCCCGTACGGCGTCGTCGTGACGACCTACCGGTCCATCTCCAGTACGATGGGCGACGTCGTGGCCGACCCTCTCACGGGGCTCGTCTACGAGCTCCAGATTGGGCCGAACCAACTCGTGGCCGTCAGCGAGACGACCGGGCAGGTGGCCTGGACGACCCCAATTCCCGCGGGTGAGGCCGGCAACTGGCTGGCGGTCGACGCGGCCGACTCGGTCCTCTATGTCGCCGGCACCGTCGACACTTGGGCGTTCTCGACGACGAGCGGGGCCCTGCTCGGCACGCTGGCCACTCCTTGGGATCCCCAGGACGACGCGTACGGGTTCGGGCACTTGCTCTACCTGACCGACTCGGGCAACTCCACGATGCAGGTCTACTCGACCGCCGGCGGAGCCGGGACGTTCGTCTGGACCGCGTCCCTGCAACTGGCCATCGGCTCCGTCCCCTGCAGCGCCTCGGCGTCGCCCGTCGCCGAGATCGTGGTGAACCTGGCGTGCGGCCTCGGGCACAACCTTGCGCAGATCGATTCCGTGGCCGCCAAGGGAACGATCGCGAACGTCTCTGGGAGTCCGAGCGGCTGGGCGGCCGAGTTCAATGCCACCGGGGCGCTGTTCGTCGGCAACGACACCTTCGGCAACTACGGCGTCGAAGTGTTCGCGGCCGGGACCTGGGCGCCCCTCCGGTTCCTCCCGTCCCCGGTCCCCGTCGAATACCTCGACTTCGACCCGTTGGTGAACGGGGTCCTCGTCGGAGCGTTCTCGGCGGCCCCCACCGGGCCCCTCGCCCTCCTCAACGCCACGACCGGGGCGGTGCTGGCGACCTTCCACACGCCAGGCACGATGGGAGGCCTCGGGGTCGACCAGACCGATGGCACGCTCGTGGCGACCAGCGGCGGGGGCCAGTCGTTCTTGGCGAACCTGCTCGCCCTACCGTCGGCCGTCTCCGGCCTCGCCGCCCACGCGGGGAACACGACGCTCAACGTCACCTGGACCGCGGCCACGGGTCCGACCGGGTTCCCCATCACCAGCTACACGGCGTACACCTCGGCGAGCGCCACGGGGCCCTGGACCTCGGCCGGCTCCAGCGCGACGACGTCCATCAGCGTCACCGGCTTGACCGACGGGACCACCTACTACGTGACGGTCCGCGCCGTCGGCGGATCCGGGACTGGCCCGAGCGTGGCCGCGGTCTCCGGGGTCCCGACGGGCGTTCCCTACCCACCGAGTGCCGTGACGGCTGGGACGACCACGACCTCCTCGATCGCGTTGAGCTGGGTGGCGCCGGCGAACGACGGCGGGGTCGTCGTGACCGGCTACACCGTGCTCGACTCGAAGTCGGCGACCGGCCCGTGGACCTCGGTGGCGACCGGGTCCGGGACCACCGCCACCGTCTCCTCGCTCTCGGCCGGGACGACGTACTACTTCGTCGTCGAAGCGACGAACTCGGTCGGCACCAGCCACCCGTCCGCCTCGACCAGCGGTTCGACGGGCGCGTCCGGTTCGAACAGTCTGTTGGGCGGCGCGAGCGGCACGACGTGGATCCTGATTGCCGTCGCCATCGTGGTGGTCCTCGTGGTGATCGCGGCCGCGGCGATGCTCATGATGCGCCGGCGCAAGTCGGGAGGCGGGAGCTCGGGCGGCTCCGACCCCGCCGCTCCCCCGTCGGGCGCCATGGGCAGCCCGGGGAACCCACCGCCGCCGGGCGCGTAGTCGGGCTCCGAACCCTTTCCTCCGAGCTTCGGCCCCCTCGGGGCCTTGCCCAGGCCGCGGCGACGGCGGACGTCCCGACCGCGCCGCACCGGGAACCGGGCTCAGGCCGCGGGCATCAGGAAGTGCTCGTTCCCGTCCGGGTCGCGGACGGTCGCGCACCAACCCCAGGGGGCCTTCTCGGGACCTTGCGTGAACTCGACGCCCGATTCCTTCAATCCGGCGCACGCCTTCCGGAAGTCCCCGGCGAGGAGCAGGAGGATTCCGGAGGTGCCAGGCTCCATCTCGATCCCCTCGCCCGCCTCCGAGCGCTGGCAGAGGTGGAGTTGCCCGCCCTCGCCCTTCCGGCCCACCACGACCCAGTGGTCGTCGTCCGCGAGGACGTTCATGCCGAGCTTGCTCGTGTACCAATCCTTCGCGGCGGTCCGGTCGGCCACGACGATGGCGACGGTGGCGACCATCGGGGCCCTGGACTTGGGTTTCGACTTCTTGTTGGTCGGCATGAGCCTCAGCGGCGCGGACACTCCGACGGGCTCCATAAGGACCGGAACGAGGTTCTGAAACGCCTCCGCGAGACCCGTCGCCGCGGCGGGTCGGGGCGATGGACCGGTCGGGGTCCCCTGCCTTGTGACGTTAGGAAGGACCAGAAAATTGGAGCCAGCGTCCCTATACGCGCTTCTGGCGAGGCCCCACCCGAGAAGTCGCCGGACCAGAACAGGGGTAGTCGAACCCTCCCGGGGTTCGAAAACTTATCAGAAACGCCGCGGAGTGGATTCGGGGGGGATTCGAGCCCGTAACGGCCCGGAACCTGGCTGCACCCTGCACCCGACTGCTGCCGCTCCGATTTCGGAGCGAGCACCTGGCGAGGACTACAACTCTGTCTTTGGGTCCTGAGGCCGGCCGACGAGCTCGTAGTCGCAGGTTGACTCGTCATCGACGCGGGACTGGGCGGTGCCGGTAACTGCTTCCCCAAGGACCATCGGGAAGTCGGACCGAAGTGGAAGGCTAACGGGGTTAGTCATACGCTCCACCGAGTTCAGAGGCTCGATACCATCGCCCCGTCTTTATCCTTACCACGGGATTCGGCGGATAACCGCCAGGAGCGAGAATGGCCTGAACCGGCGCCTGTGGGACCGTGGCGGCAAAGGTCTTGAGATACTCCGAAGCTGGCGGGTGGATTGATCCCTCGCTCACCCAAGTAAACGAGTCGTCGGCGCTTTCAAGAGCTCCAAGCTTCAACCGGAGTCCCTTCGGTGGTGGGACTAGTGGGATACCCGCCCCCCCCGCAGGGGTGCCCGCTCGTAAGAGCGCTTCCGCATCGAGCGGGGAATTCATTCGAAGATCCTCCTCATAGAGAGCAAACAGCTGCCTGAGGAGCCTCTCCTCTCGGTCAACGGGTCGATGGACTACCAAGCCGATTCGCTCGGCGATGTCACGAGTGATAACGAAATCGTGGGTGAAGGTCTCCGTCAGAGCCTTCACGATTCCGTCGACCGTTCCCCCGTGGCCCAATGGCGTCTTGCGCAATCCAAGCAGCTCGCGAGCCATAACCCCAGTTTCCCCGTAGACGCGGTTCACATTACCGAGCGCGAGAGGCTCGTAGTACTTCGTTAACTCTTTGAAAACTTCGAGATTGTATCCCTCGCCGGTAAGTTTTAGCCGATCTTTTGCGAGGTTGAGGTAGGCTTGGACATCCTCGACGCTGATTGCTTTGCGGTTCGATGGGTCAAATGGTCCCTGCGGATTGAGAAGTGGGTTGAACAGGCTCGTCGTAGAAGGGTCGACGGGCCCAAGCTGCGCGGTCCGTAGCATCGCGACGTTGTCGGCGCCGAGCGCTATCTGGGTGCCTGCGCTATGCGCACGGAAGGGCACGATGACGTTGAGCGTGTCGCATCTGTCGCGTAACATCTTGACGATTGCATAGGCCGCCATCATCGACCCGCCCCGAGTGTAGAGAAAGAAGTCCAAGGTCGGGGTGTGCCCAATCTTGTCGAGAAGGTGATCTAGGGGCCGAATCGCATCGTCGGCGACCATGAACATCGGAGCGTTTCCCCTGTCGGTCAACGTGATGTAGGAAACGAGCCGCGAGTCTCGGACCTTCTCTATCTCCCGAATGATTGCGGCGCGATCAACGAAATCAGGCATCGATTATCCGAATCAACCCCGAGGCTTGAAGGGAACGGATGCTACATGACTCCCGGGGAGAGTTCCAGGCAACTCCGCTCGAAACGGTAACCCGCCCGAGAGGGAGGCTGGGTCGTAACAATGCGGTCGTTCCCAGGGGCCAGAGCGGGATTCGTCGCTCGACGGAAAAGGCGGGTCAAGCCGGTCATCCGAGCACACTCGCACGGGCCTACTCTGCGAGAAGGCGGGAAATGCCACGCGGGGGTCGGTCGACTTCCACCGGGGTGCGGCACGAGCTCCACATTGAGACACTTCATCACCCACCGTTCGCCCTGGCGGCAACTCGTAAGGTATTAGGCTCGGCTCCGAGGTCGGGGGCCGAAATGGCGGCCCCAGGAAAGCTCCCGAGCATGCTCTACTACGGAGACAACCTCCCCCTCCTTCGAAATCACGACGCCTTCCTGAACGAGTGCATGGGCATCGTCTACGTCGGCACTCCCTTCAGCTCGAATCAGGACAACAACGCCCTGTTCTCCGAGCGAGGCGGCAGCCGCTCCGCAGGGCTAATCAAGGCGTTTACCGATTTATCGCGCCGGGACCTCGGGCCTCGTCACACAGTCGATGAGGTGGTCGAGCAAGGCGGCAAGCTCGGGGAGACGCTCGTCGCAGTAAGAACGGTCGTAGGCTCGCGCGACCCGGGGCCCGGTTACCAACGATAGAAGGGGCGGCGCCTAGGCACAGCAAGGGAACGGACGGCCCTCCAGTCCTCCCTCAACCAGAAGTCAAGACATGCGACTCGACGTCACCGGGAGCCAACTCTCCTGAGAGACCCCCCTGCTCGACAGACTGACCTCTCGACCCTGCCTAGAGGACACCCCGGCGGTTGGATCGATTCCCGTAGGCAGGGGAGACCTTCGTGCAGTATTACCGAGGCGAGGCCCGCCGCTTGGCCCAGAACCGTTCTACCGCACCCACACAATCTGCCCGGTTTGTGAGATCGTCGAGAAAAACACGACGTAGCCGCCCGTCAGCGTGACCCCGCTTGGAACCCAAACGGAGAAGATCATCCCTACCGTCAGGTTGCCATGTGTCGTGGTATTCAAATCATCTTGACTCGCATTGGGGAGCTGATAGACCCCGAGTGGAGTGGAGGTGGTTGCGTTGTTGAAGACGTCGACGTGCCAGGACAAAGTCGGCGGCGTGCCGTCCTTAGGGGTGACCAGAATCTGCAAAGAGGACAGCGGAACGGTCCCATTCACGACTGTGACCGAAATGTTCGTTACGTTCCCCCCCGAGACCGTGGCGTTACCGGAGACCGATGCGTCGAACAGGGCGGAGATTGGGGTCCCGTTAGAGTACCCGGGCGTCGTGCGCCTCTCGAAATTATAGAAGATTGCGGCGGAAGTAGCGATAATCGCGACGACTGCGACCGTCACGACAACGAGAGTGAGACGATTAGGCCCACCCGTTCTCCGAGCTCCCATGACCTGACCACTCTGTACGCACTTGACCTATGAGTACGTATCGGTGAACTCGGTTAGGTTCGAGGCGAGGGTCGACGGAAAGACCTTCTGAGTGACGTACGTGCCGATTCCAGTTTGGTGGGTAGCGTCAATCCATCTCTGCTCAATCGGCAACATCCATGTAGTCCCAAATGAACAACCGTATGGTCCCGTGCAGGTTGCGCTGACGACGGGATTGACGAAGATAAATGAGGAAAATCTCGGCATCACAACGGTGGCGGTATTCTCATCCTCAGCGACCCACTCCGCCGAATCCGAGGGCGGGGCGCCGGAGATAGTCCCTCCGTAGCGCTGTGAATTCGTCAAATCCTGAAAGTAGTAGCTACTCTGTGAGTTGTTGTTCCAAACAACGACCCGTAGCTTGTCCCCGACGTTAGGCTGAATCCAGTTGCGCAGATAAGTCGGGGGGCCAGGAATCCATTCGTACCATGGATTGACTGTTGTGGTGTAACCACCGCCTACCTTCGGGGAAATGTCGATGTCGACCCCGGCTTGCCAAATATTGTTCGAGGATAGGGCATTTCCGAGTCCGACCCAAATGCCAAGAGTTTCCTGGTAGTTCCCCCCTATGAAGCAGTAAACTGGCGCGCACGGAACCCAGCTCACCGACGGGATGGTGAACGTCCCTTCGGCATATGTGATCGGCATCGAGTCACTCCCATTTCCGATCATTCCGGTCGCGTAACCCGCCCAGGCCGAAGGGGCGGTTTGGTTCATCACGAATCCAACGTAGCCGCCTCCCGACGTGGTGAAGGAGGTCTGGACGGAATTAGGAGACCCGAATGTCCCAGCGTTTGATATCCAATGATTGAAGGCCCAAGCGGGATTCGGGTCCAGAGCTTTGAGGGTGTAGGTGCCGGAAGTATTGGCAATAAACCCGTCTAGCGAGCCGAGCTTGTATTGGCAGGTCGACCCGCTTGGGTGGACGCAGACGTATCCGGTGCCGAAGAAGCCGAACAACACTACGGTGATGAGCACTGATGGAGGCGACCCGGAGGGATCACCGCCACACGACCCGGTCATGGTGCAGTTGGCGACAAGTGCAGAGTGCAAAGAGGCCCCTCCCCGATGGGGAACTCCCCAAGGGAGGTTCACCGCGGCGAAGACCAAGAGCGCAGGGGCAACGCATGCGAAGAACGGAACGAAGTGCCGGCTCCCTCGAGCTTGTCGCCTGTAAGTCACCCCGAGCGGCAGCTCGGCGACCTCTTTCTGTGGCACCGACATCCGGGTCAGACGGGGGAAACACATTTCCCTATTTCTAACCCCCGACGAATCTCCCATGGTTAGCCATCCCTACCGACGAGCTGTGGCCCTTCCACCCTCGTCGTTCGGCCCGATCCGGTCGACCCGCGCTTCCATTCCACCCAATGCGATGGGGCTTGGGGTGCCCAAAACCGGATGATGTAGGGGCATTACAGCGTTCACCACCTCGGTTCGAATTGCGTGCGAGGAACGCTGTACTCGCCTTTGCCGCCGGACTCCTCCGCCGGTCCCCACTCACTCGCTGGATATCCGTTGGCCGGCCGGCGGATATTCGCCCCTGAAACGAGTCCGGGCTGCTCAGGTGACACGAGCGGAGCGCGCACCGATTCTGGGGGTGAGTCGCCGCAATCGGGTTCAAGAGGGTGAACGCGCTTCTCGATCTCTCATGGCAGTGGACCTCTCCGACGCGGAACTTATGGAATTCGAAGTGCAGGGCAAGGAGGCCATGGTCCGGATTCGGGTCATGGATGGCAAGGATTCCGGTGCGGTTCTCGAGATTCGATGGACGATCAATAACGTCTGGCGGAAGGGGAACGACCCGAACACCGGCGCACCGAACTACATCATCAACTCTGCCAATCCGAACGTTCGGCTCGTGAGTTTTGACAAGAAGCTTCGTAGGGCTGGCTTGAGGCAACCTGGCCCATCTGAGGGAACGAAGGGGGCAGGCGTCGCCTAACCTATCGAAGCGCGTACCAACCCCTGGAACCCCGAGGTCGGCTCGCAATCCGCGGGCCAATCATGATTGCGGGCTTGACCCCGCGGCCTTCCGCGTTCCAACGAGGGTCAGGAAGCATCTGTAGAGTCGAAGCACGAGATTGGGGGGACTTCGTCTTTTGTCGAGATTCCAATGGAGCACAGGACGGTCGATATCCTTGAGTTCGCCGCTTGGCATCCCCTCGAGGCAATTGACCGAGCGGCTTTCGAGGGGGCGAAGAGCCGTCCGAAGGGGTTTGAGAGCTCATCGCCTCCCTCAACCAAGGACTCGCATTGGTTTACCGTCGAACCTAGCCGGGTAGCTTCGAGGGGAGGAATCTGGGCTATTGCCGCTGCGTGCGGGCTGAGTTAGAGCAGGGGGCTTAGGGGCCTTAACGTCCAGTCTCGAAGCCGCGGCGGTAGCGTGCTGCATTGATCGGCCCTGAAGCTAAATAATGGACTGCGTAGCTACGCTTGCCTAATGGTTGCCGCCGATGCCAGCGTGGTCGCCTTAATCCCGGCGAACGACACTGAGGTTGGGACGGCGCCTTGGGCCGATAGTCCTACCCGTATTCTGCTGGACCCTGCGGCGCTTAACCCGGACGCTCGCTCAGTCGGTCTGTGGCTAGACCTGATTCGCCACCAGCAGGGTAGTTCCATTGCCGCGCTTGCTCTGCGACTCCGCGAAGCCGCTGCAATCGTGGGTCCAGAGCTTCACTTTCCCGTATCGGTAGATCAACTTGTACTCCCTTCGCGACCCAATGGTATCCAGGCCGCTCTCAAAGCGGACTTCTCTTACGTGGACGATGCACTCAGGGTCGACGTCCCCGAACTCGGGATCTCCGCCGTGGGCGCGAGTCGAGCCGAACTGCTGGAGGAGCTCGGCGAGCGCCTGGACGCACTCGCGGACTACTACCTGCCCAAGGACCCCGCCTCGCTGACGCCGGGTGCCCGCGAACTCCGTGATCGGCTCCAGAAGCTCGTGGGCCCCTGAGGCGAGTATTGTGGTCCGGTTCCGTGAGGTGGATCGGGCGCTCAGCTCCAAGGGGTTTGACCGCCAGGAACGGAAGAGGCACGTCGCGTGGTACCTCGTAGTCGACGGCGTTACGACCCGCCGAAACACGTTTGCGAGTCGATCCGACGATGAGTTTCACAACGGTCGACTGAGTCAGATGGCCCGTGAGATTGGCATCACTCGAGATGAGTTCATGGCACTGGTAAGTTGCGAGCTTAGCGGGCCAGATCTTGTCGACCTCCTCCGCAAGAAGGGTGTACCACTGTGACCGTGGAATTGTCTCCTCAGCTCGAAACGGCGCGGAAGTGGGCTCTCGCCCTCGGCAACGAGGTTGAGATTACCACCATAACTGATATGGCCAATACCAAGCGCCCGGCGATCGGAATCAAGCACGGCTCGATCGGCCTGCTCGCAGCCGAGATTAACGGCACCCTTTCGGTGGCAGCATTACTCGGAGTTCCTCCCGACTTCAGGACGGCTTCCTCGATGCTTCCTGCAGACCTGAGATT
The DNA here is from genome assembly GCA_022750415.1 of Thermoplasmata archaeon. Lineage (GTDB taxonomy): Archaea > Thermoplasmatota > Thermoplasmata > Lutacidiplasmatales > UBA184 > Lutacidiplasma. Next base: position 2,608 of record JAKIVT010000012.1, on the reverse strand, counting down.
CCAGATGCTCGAGTCGGTCAGGCAGGCGCTAATGGATTGCCCTCGCGTCGGGTGGACCCTGCTCCCCCAGACGACGGCATCAATCGAACAACTCGAGGCCCTCCAGATGCTCGAGCTCATGCGTCTCGCCGACGGCGATGTCCAATCGTTCAATCGGTTCGCGGACGCCATTCAGGAACTGGTCACCATGGTTGTGAGGGTGCAGTCAGTATTCGGTGCCCTCTTGGCGGGTGGTCCCAGATCCACGGGGCCTTCGAGCGCGGCGAGAGAAATCTACCGGTAGCATCCTGCCGCCTTGGGATCGCCGCGCCGAGTCGGAATCCGGTCCCTTCCCGGCCGAGCGACTACCCGAGGGGGTCGAGGTTGAACAACGACCGTCGGCCGCAGTTCGGGCATCGGATTAACCGGTTGGGAGGCCCCCCAACTCGCCGGTCGCTGAAGGAAAATCCCCAAGTCCACTCCCATGAGAAGGGCTTGCCGCACTTCTCGCAGGTTAGACCGTAGACCCGACCCGGACTGTCCCCCACTGGGGTTTAGGGAGGCGACTCAGCGTTTGAAAGGTGTCCCTTCTCAAAGGGGAGTGGCCATCGTGGGGGCTTGCACCGTTTTCAAAGGTAGGAATTCTGAAGCCTGGTTCCCTGGGAGTGTCGCCGCCATCTTCGGGTGGCTTCAATCCCGACGCCCACGCCCAGCGCAATCATCGCGGCGCCAAAGAATCCGCTTAGAATTGGGGTATCGAGGGAGTACCGGACCGGAATCGAGGTTACGGACGACCAATTGACAGGCACGAGGAGCCAGACCTGATAGTGATGGCCGAGAACCGCGACGAACCCAGTGCTCCCCCCAGTGGCGAGGCTGGTCGCCCCGACGATTGAGTAGTTCCCTGTCGAGGTGCAGGGTGCAGTGCCGCAATCTAGAACCACGAGATATGTGGAGGGGGGTGGGGTGGGGCACTCGGCTGGGCAAAATCCCCCGGCGGGAGGGGTCCAAATCGTCCCCCAGCTCAGTTGGACGTCGACCGAGGACCCCGTCCAAGACGCGGAAGACGGGACGAGCACGTCCAACCACGTCCCCGAACCCATCTTCGTCGTCGTTACCGGCCCTTGATTGATTGGGGACTCGAGCAGAAGCGCCCCCAGCACGATGAGGGCTATCGCGAGGGCGAACAGGCGCCAATGCATATTGGCGAGTCAATCGGCCCCGGGCTACTTGAGGATTCGAGGCCGATTGTCCGAACCGAAGAGTTCTCCAAAGCTCGGAACGCTAACCGCGATCCGAGCGAGCCCCAACCGTAACCGAACCGCGCCGGGGACGGTTGTACCCCCGCCCGCCGAGGTCGGTCGGATCGGCGGAATGCGTAACGGACATTCCAGGGCAGAGCAGACTTGTCCGTATTCTCCGGGCGCTCGAACCAGGACCGGGCCCCGTCGAAATCATCCGTGACGCAATCAGCCGGAATCCGGGCGTTGACCGACTTCGAATAGTCCGGTAGGTTGAAGCCCGCCGGTTGAGTCATGCGGACTGCCGTGCCATACGTTCGAGTTCCCGGACCGATTTCCGAGCGGTTCAATCGGAGTCGGTTCGCCCCGGCCATAACCGCGGCTTTCCTCGTCCTCCTTGGCACCGTTCTCCTGGTCGTGGATCTCGGGCTCCCCGAGCTCCAGGTTCCCCGAACGCAGGGGCCCGGGTTCTACCCGACTCTCGCGGTGGGGCTCTTGGCGCTCGGGATCGGGGGCTTCCTTGCGATCATCACTTCGCCACCCTTTGCCAAGTGGTACGTCAACCGGCTAAAGGCCCGCCGCCCCCCTCCCGCCTGACTCCTCAAGGTGACTCCACGGAGCCGCAGGATCGCCCCATTAGTGTACGGACTCTCCGACCTGGACTACCCAGCCGTAACATCCGGACCCGGACCCAGTCCTGACCAGTCCGGTGACCCCCCTTTCCATTCTCCGGGACTCGGAAGGGGTCCGTCCCGGACTCATACGGACTCCACGGAGGACCCAGAATCGCCCAAACCGTGTCTGAATCTCAGGGTATAGACCGCTCAGGAGTGCCCTGTCGGACCGGGACCCAGTCCGGACCGTCTCCTTGGCGGACTCGACACTTTCCGGGACAGTGGAGAGTTCGTTCCGCGAGTCCGAGGTGGTCCTAACCGGTCTCAAAATCGCCCGGAGCGTTTCCGTCGTGACCGGGGTGACGGCCCCGCAGTTTAGAGACACCCGGTAGGGTTCAAAGTGTTCCCCAAGGTTTCCCTGATTCGGGGCGGATTTCGCACTCTCCACAGAGTAGGAAGGGGTGGAGGGGCACGTTTGCGGGAAATGTAGTAAGTCCCTCCACCAGGCCCCTCTAGGCTTCGGGGGACCGACCGGACCGAGCGCCCCGGGGAGGGACGCCCCCCATCAGAAAATCGCGTAAGTCCTTCGCACAAAACGGGCCATTAGGCCCCTGGGCCGGGTCCACCAGAGTTCCTGTGGGCCTTGGACCAGACCGATGCGCAGGTCCCTGCAGGAAGGCCCACGCGACCCGCCACCTCCCGCCATTTGAGCTTCAGTGCGCGGAGCTCCATGATCCGCGCCGCCTTTTCCGGCGTAACTCGCCGGGGGCGGCC
>JAKIVT010000119.1 GCA_022750415.1 Thermoplasmata archaeon | reverse complement strand
GCGTTCGCCATCCTGATCACCGGGAACTTCCTGCTCCTGCGCGCCATCGGCTTCGCGGTGGCCACGGCCATCATCCTGGACGCGATGATCGTCCGGACCTACCTGGTCCCCGCCTCGCTCCACCTGCTCGGTGACCGAGTCTGGGGGAAGCCGACCGCTCCCCCGGCGACCACGGAGCCGAGGGCCCCGTAGCGCGAGAGCCGGCTCAGGCCGCGAGGAACCGGGCCTTGGCCCGCTCGACGTGCTTTAGCGGCTCTCCGTCGACCTTCTCGACCACCCGACCGTCCGCCCCGAGCAGGAACGTCACCCGACGGGCGTTGCCGTTCGGCCCGACCACCCCATAGGACGTCGCGATGGCCCGGTTCGGGTCCGCGACCAGCCCGAAGGCGGCGGAGCACGCCTCGGCGAACTTCGTCTCCGCCTCGGGCGTGTCGACGCTCACGCCCACGATCGTCACGTGCCGCTTTTGGAACTCGGTGTGCAAAGCCTGGAACGCATTCGTCTCGATGCGGCACCCCGAGGTGCTCGCCTTCGGGTAGAAGAAAATGACCACAGGGTGACCCTGGTGTTCCGAGAGCTTGAATCGTCCGCCGAGCGAACTGGGTCCCTCGAACTCCGGTGCGGCGTCTCCGACTTCGACCATCGACCGGTGATAGTCCCCGCAGGTTTATTGGACTTTCACAGGGAGGAGGGCACTCCGATCGCCCGCCGCCCGCGCCGGGCCGCCTTCGGGTTAGCCGCCGCTCATGGTCACGAGCGTCTCGGTCCCCTTGATGCCCGGGACCCGGCGGATCTTCGTCATGACGATGTCGAGGGCGGTGTTGATGTGCTCCGCCTGGACCTTGACGATCAGGTCGAACGGGCCGGTCACGACCTCGACCTCGACGACGTTGGGGACCGCCTTGACCCGCCGCTGGACGTCCTCGAGGCGCCCAACCTCGGTCTCCACCAGCAGGTAGATCGTCTCCATCGTGCCGCTCGCCGTGCAATCGGCCACGGGAGGCGAGGCACTTGAAGCTAACGAACGGGCGGGACCGGGCGCTGCTCCGGAAGGCCTAAAGAGCGGCGGCGCGAGAGCCGGTCCGACCATGCTTCTCAGCTTCTTCGAGACCCTCCACGAGGGGGTCCGCCGGTTCCATCCACCGGAGGACCGACCGGTCCGCCTCTACGTCTGCGGCCCGACCGTGTATGACCGGGCCCACGTCGGACACGCGCGGACCTACCTCTACTTCGACATCGTCCGCCGATTCCTAGAGGCTGAGGGCCGGCGGGTCCGCCACGTCATGAACGTCACCGACTTCGAGGACAAGATCACCGCCCGGGCGGCCGCGCTCGGGGTCCCGTGGCGAACGCTCGCCCGTCGGGAGGAGAAGAACTTCTTCCTCCAGCTCGACCGGCTCGGTCTCGAACGAGCCACCGCCGCCCCGAGGGCGAGCGACTTCGTGCCGGAGATGATCCGGGCGATCCGCCGTCTCGAGAAAATGAGGCTCGTCGAGCGGTCGGAGGGCACGCTCGTCTACGCGCCGCCCCGGAACGTCTGCCACCGGAACTTTCCGGTCGGCCATGCCTTGGGCCCCCATCTCGTCCCGGAGCCGGGGGCGCCCCCGCCGCCCGAGGACGGCACGGCGAGCGCCTTCGTGCTCTGGCGACCGCAGCCCCCGGGGGCACCCTCCTGGGCCAGCCCCTGGGGCCGAGGCGCGCCCGGTTGGCACCTCGAGTGCTACGCCATGGCCGACCAATTGCTCGGACTCCCCGTCGACCTCCACGGCGGGGGTGCCGACCTGGTGTTCCCGCACCACTTCACCGAGAACGAGGTCGCTCTCACTCTCGATGGGTCGCTGTTCTCCCGGTCCTTCCTCCACCTCCCGTTCGTGACGCAGGACGGTCAAAAGATGGCCAAGTCCACCGGCAATCTCGTGCCCCTCGCCGATGCGCTCGACGAGGGCGGCGCGGACGCCGTTCGCTGGTACCTCCTGGGTACCTCGTCCACCGAACGACTCGATTGGCAGCCGGCCGGATTCGCGCAAGCGGCGCGGAGCTCGCGCTGGGTCCATGCGACGCTCGCCGGCGCCGTGCCGAACGGGGCCGGCGGCTCGCTGGCGGTCACCGAGCTCCGCACGGTCCGGCGCGGGGTCGCCCACGACATCGCCGACCGATTGGGCGTCGACCGGGCGATCGGGCGGCTCGAGGCGTACGCCAAGCGAATCGATAGCCGGGCCAATGGGCACTACCCGAAGGGATCGCGCCGCGAAGTCCTCCAAGAACTGGGAGCGATCGACCGGATGCTGGGGACGACGTTGGCCCCCTCGGCAGGACCCGCTACGCGGGGTCGCGCTCGACGATCAAACTGAGCCCGTTCCCGCCGCCCATGCAGAGGGTCGCCAGACCCCGATGGCCGTTGGTGCGCGCCAGCTCGTGGACCAGGGTGACGACGATCCGCGCCCCGCTGGCGCCGATCGGGTGCCCGAGCGCGACGGCGCCGCCGTGGACGTTGAACCGGTCGTCCCGGAACCCGAAGGCGCGCTGGACGGCAATCGATGCGGAGGCGAAGGCTTCGTTGTGCTCGACCCGGTCGAAGTCCGATGGCGTGAGTCCCACCGCGGCCAGATGCTTGCGCACGGTCGGGATCGGCGCCTCCATGACCTCGGTGGGCGCGAGACCGTCGACGGCCGACGAGTGGAGGTAGGCGAGGGGCCGGAGCCCGCGGCGCTCCGCTTCGGCCTCGCTGGCGAGCACGAGCGCCGCGGCCCCATCGGAGAGCTGGGCGGAGTTCCCGGCCGTCAGGAGACCGTCCGGGCGAAACGAGGGCTTGAGACGGGCGAGGCTCTCGAGAGTGGAGTCGCCCCGAGGGCCCTCGTCGTTCTGCAGGGCGGTGCGGGTGGCGGTCAGGGAGGCCGGGACGGGGACCATTTCGGAGGTGAACGTGCCCTGCGAGTTCGCCTGCGCCGCCCGAGTATGGCTCCGCGCCGCGAAGGCGTCGACCTCGGCCCGCGTCAGGTGGAGCCGGGTCGCGATCCGCTCCCCGGTTTGGCCCATGTGCTCGTGCTCGCCGTACGCGTCGAGGAGGCTGTCCCGGAGCATCGCGTCGTCGAGGGTGGCGGCCCCCGCCTTCATCCCCCAACGGGCGGCCGCGGGAACGAGGAACGGCGCGGAGGACATCGACTCCATCCCGCCCGCGAGGACGAGCGGAAAGTCGCCGGCCCGGATCAGGGCGGACGCGAACAGGATCGCCTGCATCCCCGAGCCGCAGACCATGTTCACGGTCGCCGCTCCCGCGTGGTCGGGGATGGAGACCGACCGGAGGACCTGGCGAGCGGGGTTCTGACCGGTTCCGGCTTGAATGCAATGTCCGAAGACCACCTCGGGAACGTCCGCGGGATCTACCCCGGCCCGGGAGAGCGCCGCACCAGCCGCGAGGCCACCGAGGCCCACGGCGGGCACGGACCGGAGCGCGCCGCCGAACTTCCCAATGGGCGTGCGAACCGCGGAGAGGATCGCAACGCGCGCGGGAGGGGACATCGGCGCGGTCGACCCGGGCGCGGATTATGAGGCTAGCGGAGCCGGCCGCCGAATCCTACCCGTCAGTCCTCTTCGACACGCGGGGCGAGGAGGAATCGGCCGTCGCCCTTTCCGGACGCCACGCTGAACTCGATCTTGAGCGGGTACTCGTTCCCGACGTGGAGCGTCACTTCGTCGGAGGACGTGATTGACTTCACCATGCTCGAGAAGAAGTCAAGGGGGTACATGCTGCGGACCGTTTCCTTGACCTCGAGCTTGGAAAGGGTGTCCTTCCCGAGCTTCATGTCGACCCGGTCGGTCTCGCCCTCGGAGTGCATGGTAAAGCTGTCCGGCTCGAGCGTGATCGTCACGTGGTCGGAGATGGATTCGCTGCCCCGGATCCCTTGCCGGAGCTCGTCCATCTTGACGACGACCATGCCCGGGGGGGAGACGTTCGGGACCTTCGGGTCCGTGATCCCGGCCGGGTCGACGACCGACATGTGGCGGGTGACCTTCCCGACGTGGACCACGAGGCGGTTCTTCCCGCCGTCGTACTGGAGGTCGAGGACATCGCCCGGCTTCGAGAGCCGGAGGACCTCCTTCAGCTTCTCGACGTCGATGCCGATCTCGGTCGGCTCCCCGGTGAACTCCTCGAAGGCGGACTTGTTGAGGTGGAGGACCAGCATGGCGACGTGCGAGGGGTCGACCGCCTTGACCTCGATCCCGTCCTTGGACACCGTGAACTTGACCTCGGACACGAGGGTGGAGATCACCTCGACGACCTCCCGGAGGACCTCCATCTTGACGCGCGCCTTGAACATGCGAAACCTCGAACGCGGCTACCTTAGGGGTCTCTAAAAAGCTTCGCCAACTCGCGGGTGGGCCGGGTGGCCGAAATGGGGCGCCTGGGGGCCCGTTGCCTCGTCGGCCGGTTTCGGCCCGAAGGGCGGGTCCGGCGGTAGCTCCGTAGCGGGCTGCGGAGGGACGGGGAAACTCCTTGTCCTGCCAAAACTCCCCAGAGCCGTTGACCGTTCTCGCGTACCTCGGCACGGGCGCAGCGGCCCACGAGCGTTCGTTCGTGGCCCGGGTGGTCGCCCTGCCCCCGGGGGCGGTCGTGCTCGACCGCACCCTGTTTTACCCCGCCGGTGGGGGCCAGCCGACCGACCGGGGGACCCTCGCGGGACCCGATGGCCGATTGCTCCCCGTGGTCGACGTCGTGAAATCCGGGTCGGTCGTCCTGCACCGCCTCGGCCGAGGCACTCGCTCCGCGCT
>JAKIVT010000118.1 GCA_022750415.1 Thermoplasmata archaeon | reverse complement strand
GGGTAGCAGACGCACAGTTAACGTCCGGGCCGCCGTCGCCCGACCCGCGGCCGAGCCCAGCGATGCCCAACCTGAACCTCGGGACCTTCGAGCTCTGGTACCAGTACTCCGGGGCGCGCGGGGAACCGGTCGTCCTCATTCACGGGGCTTGGGGGGACCACCGGCAGTGGGACGCTGTCTCCGCGCGGCTCTCCGAATCGTGCCGGGTGCTCTCCTACGACCGACGCGGACATGGGGCGAGCGGGTCCCCGGCCGGGTCGGTGGCGCTCGCGGACCAAGTCAGCGACCTCGCGACGCTCCTCTCCCTCGCCGGCCACGGGGCGCACCACCTCGTCGGAACCGGAGTCGGCGCGGTCATCGCCCTCCAGCTCGCGCTCCTCCGCCCGGACCAAGTGCGGAGCGTGAACGTGCACGACCCGTATCTGGTCGGGCTTCTCTCCGCCGATGCGGCCGCCGGCCCGGTGTATGCGAGCGCCCGCGAACTCGAGCACGCGGTGGTCCAACGGCTCCGGGCGCGCGACCACCGCGGCGCTGCTCAGGCGTACGTCGAGGGGGTCGGAACCGAACCGGGAAGTTGGGGAGGCCTGCCCCCGGCGGTCCAGGAATCGTTCGTCGCGAATGGAGGAGTGACGCTCACCGAGATGCTCGACCCGACGACCCAGACGATCGAGCTCAGTCGGTTCGCCGGGTACCGCGACCCGATCGTGATCACCACGGGGCCTCGCAGTACGGCCGTGTTCGCCACGATCGACGACCGATTGGCCGATGGGTTCTACTCGCCGCTGCGGTACTCGTTCGAGGGCTCGGGGCATTTCCCCCACGTGACCGACCCGGAACAGAGCGTCCGTGTGATCACCGAGTTTTGCAAGTTCGCCGTCGAACGAACCGGGTAGATCCGGGAGCCGCCACCGATCCGGCGGCACTCCGATTCTCGTCGGAGAACCCCGGGGCCGAGAGCGTCACTCCGGCCGCGCTGCCCGGAGCCCGGCCTGGAGGACCATGGGTAGGTGCTCGATGAGGTCCGTGGCGAGCAGCCCGTCACCCAGGCGGGCGCCCACGACCCCGCCGGTATCGCCGAGCCAGTGCGCGGCGAGGCGGGCCGCATGGACCGGGTCGAGCCGGTCCGCGAGGAGCCGTCCGATGATTCCGGCGAGAACGTCGCCCGATCCCCCGACGTTCATCGACCTCGAATGCGGCCCCGAGACGACAATTCGCTGATTTCCGGCGATGACGTCCTCGGCCCCTTTCAGGACGACCGTCACGCCCCGCGAGTGCGACGCGGCGACCGCCGCCGCGATCCGACTTTCCGGGCCGACCCAGGCTTCGCCGCCGAACACCCGGGCGAACTCCCCTTCGTTCGGGGTTACCACCACGGGGGCGGCGACGGTCGCAGCGACCGCCGCTGGAAGAGCATCGAGCGCGTCGGCGTCCACGACGAGAGGGAGGGTTCCGGTCAGCCCCTTCAGGAGCGACGGGAGCGCCTCCAGCGTCTCGGGGTGCCGCCCGAGCCCCATCCCGACGACGACCGCGCCAACCTTCGACGCGACCACCGCGTCGAGGATTCCCTCCACGTCCTCCTGTCGGATTCGACCGTCTCCTGAGGGGACGACCACGAGGTCGGGAGATAGCGCGCGGATGGCGGCGGCCGCGGGCTCGGGCGCGTACACGGTGGCCCGTTCGGCACCGGACCGGAGCGCCGCGAGGGCGGCCAGGGCCGGCGCCCCGGTGAACGGTCCTCCGCCGATGACGGCCACCCGGGCCTTCCGCCCGCGGGCGGTCGGCCGGGGATAGGCGAGGAAATCCCCGGGGCCGGTGTGGTCGAACGCGGCCTCCGGGATTCCGATCGAGCGGACCGTGATGATGCCACCGGTGGCTTCGGTGAGGCCGATCTTGGGGCACGAGAGCGTCACGGTCCAGTTCGGGACCAGCGCTTCCGGCCCGCCGAATCCCGTCGGCAGGTCGACCGCGAGGACGGGAACCTTCGAGGCCCGGACGTGCTCCACGGCCTCTCGATACGGCGCGCGCAGCTCTCCGGCCTGGCCCGCCCCGAGCAGGGCATCGACCACAACGGCGGCGCCGGCGAGGTCCGCGACGGAAGGAACTCCCTCGTGCACCTTGCTCCGCGCGTCGACGAGTGCGAGGGCATGTCGGGCCACGGAGGACCGAACCTCCGAGCGACCGGGCACCACCCAGAGCTCCGCGGTCCGGCCTCCCTGTCGGAGGTGGTCGACCGCGCTCGCACCGTCCCCACCGTTGTTGCCCCCGCCCGACAGAACGACAATCCGCGCGGAGGGGTCGGGGAATCGGGCGATCAGTTCCTCGGCGAGGACCCGGCCGGCGTTGTCCATCAGCCAGTCGAGCGGAGCGCCGATGGCGACCGCGTTCCGCTCGGCGATGGCGAGCTCGAGGGAACTCCGCGGTGGGCCGTCGACCGCGGCCATCCTATGCTTAGGAGGCGGGCGGCGTGTCCGTCGGGGATTCGACGTTCGAGAAGACGTCGACCGACGCCGGCAGGAGGTTGCGCCGGGCGAGGTACGTCGCCTGGGTCCGACTGTAGCGGAACAGGATGTCGGCCTTCCCTTCCTGGAATCCCCACGGCCGGAGGATGAGGAGGTCGCCTTCCCGAATCCACATTTTCTTCTTCATCTTCCCGGTGATCCGGCCCATCCGAGAGATGTTGTCCTCGCACTGGACCCGGATCCGGGCCGCGCCGAGGAGTTGACTCGCGACCCCGAAGATCTCGCCCCGTCCGCGCCGAGGCAAGGGAAGTCGGATGACCTCCTCGGCCCCTTCGACGACGACGACGTTCCCCGCGACCTGGGCCGGCTCGGGGGCCGGCGGCGGGGTCTCTGCGCCGGTCGGTTCGGGGATGCTCACGTCGAGAACAGCGGGGGAGGGTATTTCACGTACCGGGCGCGAGGGGGAAGACGCGCAATGCGTTCGTTTCGAGAATCCGTTCCTGGACCTCTCGCGAGAGGGGAAGCGCGCGGAATCCCGTGAGATTCTCGGCGATGTCCTTGACGCCGGGCCCGGGCCAGTCGCTACCGAACACGGCCTTGGACGAGAGCTTCTCGAGCGTCGGGAAGTATTCGAGGAGCTTCGAAGGCGGAATACTGGAGAGCTCGAGGTAGACGTTCTCGAAGCGACGGGCGAGGAACACCGCCTGTTCCATCCAAAGCGGCCGGCCCCCGTGCGCGAGCACGATCGTGAGATGGGGAAAGTCGATGGCGACGTCCTCCAGGAGGAGCGGTTCCGCAAACCGGTTGCGGGCCCCTGGGAACACCGAGGTCCCGGTGTGGACGATGACCGGTAGCCGGAGCCGTTCGCACGCCTCATAGATGGCGCGCAGGCCGGGGAGTTTCCCATCGGTGTAGCCATTCGGGGGGAACAACTGGTGCGGGGGGTGGATCTTGATGCCCCGGATGCCAAGGTCGTTGGCGAGTCGCTCGACCTCGTGCCCCGGGTCCCGGTGGGTGGGGAGGACCGACCCAACAGCGATGAGCCGCCGCGGGTCGGCCCGGCAGTACTCCGACACGAAGTCGTTCGCCTTCTCGGTGTAGCCGACGATCTCGGGCGCCACGTAGTTCACGAGAACGGCCCGGTCGACCCCGCATCGGTCGAGGTAGTCGAGGAAGAGCGTCGGCGACCGGGCATGGCGCTCGAGCTCCGCACCGGCCCCCCCGTGGCCGACCAGCGCCCGGGCGGCGGGGTGCATCTCCCAGATCGGGTTGATGTGGACGTGGCAATCGGTGACGCCCATCGGGAGCGGCGAGACGAGGCCGGGTATTTGGGGCCGTTGCGCCCCGAGGGGGGTTTCGAGCGCGCCCGAGGGTTTATCGGGGACGAACCCAACCCTCACGCATGTCGACGTCGGCCCCGTCCCGCGCCCGCACGCTTCCGAAGCTCCTGAAGGCGACCTACCTCGCCGACAGCGAAGACCTGCTCCGCGAGACCCGCGCCACGAAGCTCTACTACTTTCCCGGACCGATCGTCGTGCTCCTGATCGTCCTCGGCATCGACGACATCGCCCTCAGCGCGACGTACTCCTGGTGGCCGGCGGTGCCGAACGTCACCTCGAATATTCTCCAGGCCGGCAACATCGGCTCGACGCCCCTCAGCAAGATCCTGTTGATCTTCGGTCTGATCCTGACGATCCTGGTCCTCTTGTGGCTCCTCGTCCGGTTCCTCCGCTGGGCGAGCACGGTCTACGCGGTGACCTCGAGCCGCGTCATTCTCCAGCGCGGCATCCTCGGTCGCGACTTCGACGAGATTCCCATCGCCCAGGTCCGGGGCGTCGATGTCCACCAGAGCGTCGGCCAGCGGATCCTCCGGTATGGGTCGGTCACGGTCTCCTCGGAGGGCGGCACCGGTCGCTCGATCGGGAACGAAGCCTGGCACGGGATCCCGAAGCCGTTCGAGTTCCAGCGGCTGGTGGAAAACGCGACCCAGGGGCTCGCCCGGAACGTCGGGGGCGGTAACTGGGCGCAGGGTCAGCAACCCCGTGGCCCGTAACCCTCCGATGCAACGTTAAGTCCGAAGCGACGTCCCGGCGGAGGGCCGGTCGATGGGGGACGACTTCGACGCCATCGTCGTCGGAGCCGGGATGGCCGGGTCGTCAGCCGCGATCCGTCTCGCGAAGGGCGGAGCGAACGTGCTCCTCCTCGAACGTGGCGCCGAACCGGGAGCGAAGAACCTCTCCGGAGGGATCCTCTGGGGCCACGACCTCGACGCGATTCTTCCGAACTGGTGGGAGACGATGCCCGTCGAGCGGCACGTCGTCCGCAAGCGGTTCGGGTTCCTGACCCCGGAGGGCGCGGTCTCGTTCCAACTCTCGGACGGCTCCTGGGCCAAGCCTCCGTACGTGGCGCATTCGGTCCTCCGTGCCCGGACCGACAAATGGCTCGCGG
>JAKIVT010000117.1 GCA_022750415.1 Thermoplasmata archaeon | reverse complement strand
GACGCGAGGCCGACGAACAATCCGGTCTCCACGACCCCGGGCAGGGCGCGGAGCTCGGCTTCAAGCCGGGACGGGTCTTCGATCGGGTGGTCCGGGCGGACGTCGAGCACCTCGAGCCCGTTGTCGGTCCGGAAGGTGCCGCCCCCGTCCGGGGCCGGCCGGACCGTCGCGGTCATCGCCCGGCTCGCGAGCTCGGCGATGAGCGAACCGCGGGCGTACGGAACGACTTCGAGGGGAATCCGAGAGCGGGTCCCGAGCCGGAGCACCACCTTGCTCGGGTCCACGACAATGAGGAGCTTGTCGGCCCGGCGGGCGAGGAACTTCTCCCGAAACAGCGCCCCTCCTCCGCCCTTTGTCAGGCACAGCGACGGGTCCACCTCGTCGGCGCCGTCGATCATGAGGTCGAACCGGTCCTTCGGTTGCAACGGCCCCACGGCGATATGCAGGTCGCGGGCGAGGGACTCCGTCCGCAGCGAGCTCGCGACGCACGTGAGCCCCCCACCGTCGGGAAACCGGTCGCGCAGGGCGCGAACTGCCAGGTCGGCGGTCGAGCCGGTTCCCAGGGCGAGCCGCATCCCAGAGCGGACCCGGGCGACCGCGGCCTTGGCCGCCGCCGCCTTCTCCGCCTCATGGGGGTCGGCCATCGGCGCGAGGGGGGGTCCGACCCTCTTAATGGGTTCGTCGTGGCCTCCGAAAGTGACTTGGACCGGCCGCGGTACCGAGCGCCGATGCCGAGGGCCTCCGAGTCCGGCCCGGCCCCCGTCGTCCTCTCGGTCGGCGGCTCCGTGATCCTGGGCGACGACCCGGCCGCCGACGTCGGATTCCTCGCCCAGCTGGCCGACCTCCTGCGGGACGTGGGTCAGTCGGTACCGCTCGCGGTGACGACCGGCGGGGGCCGGGTCGCCCGCGACTACATTCGGACCGGCCGGGCGCTCGGGCTCACGGAGGTCGAGCTCGACGAGGTCGGCATCGAGGTGACGCGGATCCATGCTCGGCTCCTGGCGGCGCGCATCGGGCCGCCGACCCCCGCCCGACCCCCCACGAGCACGGTCGAGGCGGCGCACGAGGTCCACCGTGCTTCGCCGGTGATCCTCGGGGGCACGGAACCCGGTCACACCACCGATGGGGTGGCGGCGCTATTGGCCGTTCGACTCCGGGCGGCCCGCGTCGTGAACGCCACCAGCGTCGACGGCTTGTACGACCGGGACCCGCAACGCCACGCCGACGCGAAACGGTACGACCGGATCGGCTGGGACGAGTTCCGGGCGATCGTCCAGGCGTCGGCGGGAACCGAAGCCGGCCAAGAGTTCGTCTTCGACCGGCTGGGGGCGGACCTGCTCCACCGGGCGAAGATCCCGCTCGCGATCGTCCATGGACGAGACCTGCCCAACCTCCGGGCCGCCCTCGAGGGCCGGTCGTTCCGGGGAACTCGCGTCGAATAAGGGGAGCCTCGCACTTCCCCACAAAACGGCTATACCATCCAAATCGTCGGCCCGCCGATGCCCCGTATCGTCCTGCTGGGCCCACCGGGCGTCGGAAAGGGGACGCAGGCGAAGGTCCTCGCGCAGCACCTCCACGTCCCGCACCTCTCGACGGGGGACCTTCTGCGGGAATCGGTGCGGGCGAAGAGCTCGCTCGGCGAGGAGGCGGATGTCTACATGCGGGCAGGCCGCCTGGTTCCGGATGACCTCGTCCTCCGGATCCTTCGCGAGCGCCTCGGCCGTGCGGACGCCGCCACCGGGTACATTCTGGATGGGTACCCAAGGAACGTCGCGCAGGCGAACGAACTCGACCGGATCGCACCGATCGACCGGGTCCTCTCGTTCGACTTGCCCGAATCGGCCCTCGTCGTCCGGCTCACCCAACGGTGGACGTGCCCGAAGTGCGGGACGGCCTACAACTTGGCGACCCGGCCCCCGAAGGTTCCGGGGGCGTGCGACCTCGACGGGACGACCCTCGTCCAACGGGCGGACGACGCTCCGGCCGCCGTCCGCACCCGTCTGGCGGTGTACCGAGAGCAGACCGAGCCGCTGCTCGAGCATTACCGGCGTCTGGGACGTCTCACCCCGATCGATGCGCGCGGCACTCCGGAGCAGGTGGCGCAACGACTGCGCACCGCCCTCGAAGGCCGATCGTAAGCGCCCGCGCGCGAAGGCTTATAGTCCGTCCCTCCGTCGTCCCGGCATCCCGGCTTAGCTCAGTGGTAGAGCGGGGGACTGTAGTCTGGACCGCCGCCCACCGGCGGCCCCCGTAGATATCCTCAGGTCGCCTGTTCGAGTCAGGCAGCCGGGACCTGAGGCCCCAAGGGAGCTCGGGCGGAACTCGGGGATTGTCGATTTCGGTCGTCGGATTCCCGCTCGATACATCTCCCCCGCTCGCCCTCGGCGATACCATGTCCCAACGAGCCGAGCTCGAATCCGTCCGTACCGTCCCCGAGACCGCACCCCTTCGGGCCGCCCTGCGGGGCCCGGTTCTCACCGCGGCGGACCCTGGGTACGACGAGGTCCGCAAGCTGTACAACGCCATGATCCAAAAGCGCCCCGCCGTCATCGCCCGCTGCTGGGACGCGGCCGATGTGATCACCGCCCTCCGGTTCGGCCAGGAGCAGAGCCTGGAAATCGCGGTCCGCGGAGGCGGCCACAACGGTGGCGGGTTGGGCAGCGTCGACAACGGATTGCTCATCGACCTCTCCCTCATGCGGGCCGTCCGCGTCGACCCCAAAGCTCGAATTGCGGACGTCGCGGGGGGCTGCCAGCTCGGGGACCTCGACCACGCCGCGGGGGCGTTCGGGCTCGCGACCCCGGGAGGGATCATCTCGACCACCGGGGTCGGAGGACTCACCCTCGGGGGAGGAATGGGGCACCTCACGCGCAAGTACGGACTCTCAATCGACAATCTGCTCTCGGTCGATGTCGTTCTGCCGGACGGGACGTTCGTCACGGCCGACGCGGACGAGCATCGGGACCTGTTCTGGGCCGTACGCGGCGGCGGTGGCAACTTCGGGGTCGTCACGAGCTTCCGATTCCGACTTCACCCGGTCGGGACGGTGATCGCGGGCCCCACGTTCTGGCCCCTCGACCAGGCCGAGGAGGCGCTCACGTGGTACCAGGAGTTTCTGCCGAAGGCTCCGGAGGAGCTGAACGGGTTCTTCGGCTTCCTCACCGTGCCGTCGGTCGCTCCCTTCCCCGCGGCACTCCACGGCCAGAAGGTCGCGGCCGTCGTCTGGTGTTCCTTGGCCACGGCCGCCCAGACCGAGAAGCTCCTCGCTCCGGTGCACCGGGTGGGAACCCCCGCGCTCCACGCGGTGTCGCCGATGCCCTACCCCGTCGTGAACAGCATGTTCGATGGGCTCTACCCGACGGGCCACCAATGGTATTGGCGGGCCGACTTCGTGAAGGAACTCCCCCGCGAGGCCATCCAGCGTCACGTCGAGCAAGCCCGGGAACTCCCGACACCGCAGTCGACGATGCACCTCTACCCCGTCGACGGGGCCGCCTCCCGGGTGGGGGCCCGCGAGACCCCCTGGGCGTTCCGCGACGCCAAGTGGGCGGAGGTGATCGTGGGCGTCGACCCGGACCCCAGGTCCGCTCGGCGGCTCCGGGAGTGGGTCGTGGGCTACTGGGAGGCACTCCACCCGTACTCGATGGGTGGGGCGTACGTGAATTTCATGATGGACGAGGGCCAGGAGCGCGTGCAAGCCACGTACGGGGAGAACTACGCACGACTCGCGACCCTCAAGCGCCGCTTCGACCCGAAGAACGTACTGCACGTCAACCAGAACATTCGTCCGGGTCCCGGCTGACCCCGGGTCCGGAAGGGAGGCTCACGGCCGAAGGTTGATAGACCGGCGCCGACTCCCGAGGGCATGGGTCACGTGGTGGCGTGCCAGTGCGGCTGGACCCTCGTCTCGCCGCTCGGCCCGGACGACGTCTACGAGCACCTGCAGCTGCACGTTCGGGTCCACCACGCGGGGGTCAAGGCCTCCGAGTCCGAACTCCGCGAGAAGATCCGCACGATCTAGGCCGGCGACCGGAGTCCCGGTTCGGCTCCGCTCCCGGGTCCACCCTGGCGGGACCCGGGTGGCCGTCGGGGCCTAGTCCTCCCCGTTGGCCCGGGCCACCGGAACCCGACCGGTCGCCAGCGCGGCGATCCGCTGGTCGATCCAGCCCCCGCTCGGCGGTTCGCAGATCTCCTTCAAGACCAGCACGGCGCAGGATTGCACCCCCTTCACCTCGAGCGCGTGGACGAGGGCCTCTTCCGGGTCGCCGAGGTTGACCCCGAACATGTCGACGAGCAGCGGTCCGGCGGAGGAGACCCGAACGGCCCAGACGGCGTTCCCGAGGCGTCGCTGGAGTCCCGCGAGAACCTCCCCACGGTCGAGGGCCTCGGCGGTGACCGTGAGCCGATAGACCAGGAGCCCGACCTGTCGGCGGGCGTCGATCACGGGTCGGATCGTCACCGCTCCGGACGCTCGAATCCGGCCGAGCCGGTAGCGGACCATCCGCGGGGTGATGCCGAGCGCTCCGGCGACCTCGCCGAGCGGGGCTCGCGCGTCGTAGCGCATGCGCTCGATGATCCTCCAGTCGAGCGGCGTCAGCCGGGCGTCGCTCGATTCCAGGGTTCGACGGCCTTGCTCGAACCGGTCGAGCTCGAACCGATGGGCGATCCGCTTGCCGATCTCGACCGCGGCGTCGATCGTTTCCCCGGCGCCGGTGACGACGAAACTCGCCCCGAGGAAGTCGAGCGCCTCGACCATCCCGACCTGGTCTTGGGCGAACCGAAGGGCCTCGAGCTTCGTGGCCACGTTCACCGCCTCGAACCGGTACGTGACCTCGGACGACATCCCCAGGAGGGCGAGGTTGGGCGCGGCCTGGTAGTACTTGATGAAACCCTCCTCCTCGAGGCGACGGAGCCGGACCCGGACCGTCTTCTCGTCCAACCCG
>JAKIVT010000116.1 GCA_022750415.1 Thermoplasmata archaeon | reverse complement strand
TGGACGATCTTCGAGGTGCCGAGCGCCAAGCGCACCGAGCTCGACGCCGCCCTGAACGACGACATCGTCTCCCGCCAAAGCCAGAAGATCCGGGACGCCGCCACCGCGGGAGGCCCGGCCGGTCAATTGTTCGTGGTCGTCTCCGGCTCCGATGCAGGCATCGCCCGCGCCAACGAACTGATTGCGCCCCTCGGACGGAAGCTGCCCCAGGCGGACGCCGACGCGCTCCACCAACGGTTCCAGGACGAGGACGACTCGGCCTCGGCCGGAATGGGCCTGTTCTTCACCGAGTGAGCGGGCCTACGGCTCGCTCGGGCCGTGGGACGGCTCGAGGTCCTCGCCGCCGGCGAAGTTCTGCTGCAGCGAGCGGTAGAGCGGCTCGAGGCCCACCCCCGACCTCGCCGAGGTCGGAAGGAGCGCGGCGAGCGGGGCCAACGCCTCCATTGCGCGGAAGAGCTCCGTGGAAAGGGCAAGGTCGGGCGTGGCGGTCTCGCGCGTGACGGCATCGTAGAGCCGCCCCGGCTCTTCGCCCCAGCCGAGGATCTCTTCGAGCCGGGCCGGCTCGAGGATGTCGGTCTTCGTCAACAGGTTCAGCGTCGGAAGACGGAATCGGAACTCGACCGTCGCCGAAAGCAGGAGGAGGGAAACGAATCCGTTCGGGGTACGCGCGAGCGCAGGGTCGAACAGGAACGCGATCGTAGACCGCTCCCCGCTCAGCGCATCGACGATCGCCCGGGACGATTCCCGGAACGCGAAGAGCTCGATCTGCCCGGGGGTATCGACCAACACGTAGTCGGACCGGAACTCCGACAGCGCCTGCTTGACATCGAAGACCTTCAGCGCGATCATGTCGGCGGCGGCGACCTGCGCCCCGTTCGGTCCGAGGTTGTGCTCGGCCATCACCTCGGGAAGCTGGACCCACTCGCGGATGTCGACGTCCGGCTCGAGGTCGGCGCTCTCGTTGCCCGGGTCGAGGTTGAGGATGATGGCGTCGTACCCCGACGTCTTCAGGTAGGCCCGGAACGCGTGGACGAGGTTGGTCTTCCCGGCCCCGGCGGTGCCGGTGAAATAGACGGTGCCCGGCTCCTCCATCTAGTGCTTCGCCTCCGCCGCGTGCCGGCGGGAAAGTTCGTCGGCGAGCTGGTGGAGGAAGGCGGTCTTTGCCACGCCGGGCTTCTTGGCGATCCGGACGCGGCCCGAGTACGCGTGCACGGCCCGGGGGTACTGCTTGTCCGGCTCCGCCGAAGCGGTGAACCCGAGCTTCCGGGCGACCTCGACGATCTCCTCGACGGTCGCGTCCGAGACCGCGAGCGTCTGTGGCACGCGACGCCCGAGGGCCCGCGTGGAGCCGCGGCTCACGTACGCGGGGTAGACGAAGAAGTGGTCCGGCATCCGCGCCCCCTATCCGGGGTCACTTCGATGCCGTGCGATCGCCGATCCGAACGGCGTTGACGACGCCGTCCTGACCGGGGCGCGAGCGGACTCGGACGAGCCCGAGCTCGGTCTCGAGGATCGCGCCCTTGGTGATGATATTGCGTTGCACGTAGTTCGGGTTCGCGGGATTCTCGCGGACCGTGACGATCTTCGTCACCTTCGAGGTCTTCGTGGCGGGGTCGTAGACGTTCGCCTTCTCGACCGTCAGCGTCCGGATCCGGGTCCCGCCCCCGCGGATGCGGTAGGTCTTCACGGTCCCCGAGCCGAGGGTGGCGTGTTGGAGTTCGCGCCCGATCTCGAACCGGCGCTTCTTGCGGATCGGCCGGAGCCGCCCTCCCGTCCGCTTGCGCCGCGAGCGCCCTTGCCAGATTCCCATTCGTCCTCGGCGGAGGTCGCTCGAGCGGGGTGCGCTATTTGACGTTTCGCGCGGGCGACGAGGGCGAACCCTCGTGCGACCGAAGAGGCTAGGCTCGACGGCCCAATCCGTCGGGGATGGGCGCCGGGTGGCGAGCGCGGTACGCGTAGCCGGCTGCGGAGAGCGCAATCCCGCTCACGAAGCACACGGAGATCCCAACCAGAATCGGGGTCAACCAGGGTTCTTGGGCCCCCGAACACGAGGTCGAGCACACTCCCGGGCCGCATGGAGCGCACGAGGTGGGTCCGGGTGCCGCCAAAACGATCGAGGTCACGAGTACGGCGACCACGGCGACGATGACCAAGCCGACACCGAGTCGCGTGGGCCAGGACCCCTTCGCGAACCTCCCAAAACGCTCACCAAGGCCGGACACGTCGGTCCGGTCACGCCGGGACCTGACATCACACCGCCGGTGGGAGTGTTCGCGCGGCCAACTCGCCGTTCGTCTTGCGGCGTCGGGCCAGGATCGAATTCCCGCGTCGGACTGCAGTCCGGCCGGACTACAAGAACGGTCGAAGCAGGGGCCGGAGCGGGTCGAAGGCGGCGAGGGCGACCCGCTCTTCCTCCGGCGTCAGGGCCGGGTACGGGGCGCGGTAGCCGGCGGGCGCTCCCCAAGCGCAGGTGGCGAGGAACTTCGTCGTTGACGGGAAGGGGCCCGCCCGGACCGCCTCGGCGAGCCGGGCGACCAAGAGCTGGAGCTCGGCGGCGCGGGCCGTCTCATGGGCGACCGCAGCGCGGACCAGGGCGAGACCGAGCTTCGGGACGACGTTCGCCGTCTCGAGAGCCGCGCCGCCCGCCCCCTTCTCGATCGCCTCGGCCACGAGGGAATCCTCACCGGCCAAGACGGCGAATCCCTCGGGAGCTCCGCGCAGAATCGCCTCGATGCTCGCCAGGAACCCCGCGACGTCCGTCAGTCCGTCGAGGACGCGCTCTCGGGCGAGTCGATGGACGAGTTCGGGGGCGAGCGCGTACCCGACGAACGTCGGGACGTTCGAGGCGAGGAGGGGGAGCTTCGTGGACTCGCGGAGGGCTCGGTAGTGCTGCGCCACCGCGGCGGGGGTCGGGTGGAGGTAGTACGGGGGCACGGCCACGAGCGCCGCCGCGCCCCGCTCCTCGGCGGATTGGGCGTACCGGACGGCGAGGCGTGTGCTCGGAGCCGCGACCCCCACCCAGGCGTCGGCCTTCCCCGCGAGACTCTCGATCCCGGCTTCGAGGAGGAGCCGTCGCTCGCTCTCCTCGACGAGCGGGAACTCCCCCACCGTACTGAGGAGCAGGACGTGGTCGGCGCCGGCAGAGGCGATCGCGCGCACAAACTGACCGGTCCGGCCCGGGTCAATCGCCCCTTCCTCCGTGAAGAGGGTCGGGACCGGCACGGCGAGCCCGCCTAGCATCTCCCCGAGGGAGACGACGGGTCCTTATGGGGTGCGCGCCGTACCGCGGCTCGGCGATGGGGCGCAGCGCGATTCCCTCCCCGCCGCCCGCGCCGGCCGGTTCGGTGCTCGGTCTCGACGAAGCCGGCCGGGGCAGCCTCGTCGGCCCGTTGGTCGTCGGCGGATTCCTGGTGGATGCCGACCGGATCCCCGAGCTGACCGAAATCGGCGTCCGCGACTCGAAACGGCTATCCCCGGCCCGTCGCGAGACGATCTTCTCCGCCCTTCCCGGGATCGGAGTGCCCTGGGTCCTCCCACTCCCGGCGCGCTCGGTCGACCGGGCCGTCCGGTTCGGTCGGCTGAACGAGCTCGAGCTCGACGCCTTCGCCCAGCTGGTGCGAAGCGCCCAGCCGGACATGGCCTTCGCCGACGCGTGCGACCCTGTCGCGGAGCGATTCGGTCGCCGCCTAGGAGATGCCTCGGGAAACACCTGCATCGTCCACGCCCGGCACAAGGCCGACCGGGACTTGCCGGTCGTTGCCGCCGCCTCGATCGTCGCCAAGGTCCATCGGGACCGGGCGATCCACCGACTTCGGGCGCGGCTTGGAGAGGGGCTCGGCAGTGGCTATCCGTCCGACCGCGTGACGGTCGCGTTCGTCCGCGAATCGATCTCCGGTGGGGGTCCCCTGCCGTCCTGGCTGCGCGCGTCGTGGGCGACAACGGAAAGACTTATGCGAGGCCGGACGGCTCGACCGCTCGAGGCCTTCGGGCCATGATCGAAGAGACCCTGGCGGGCGTGGTCGAACGGTTCAATCGCCATGGGGACCGCAATCCGGCCGTCCGCGCCGAGCTCGAGGGATTCGAGCGTACGATCCGGATTCGACTGACGGACGCGGGGACGTACGCGGTGGACCTCCACTCCGGGCGGCTCGTCAACCTGCGCAGCGATGGCACGGGGAAGGCGGACCTGACCATCACCACGGACCAGTCGACGCTGCTCGGGCTGGTCTCGAAGGAGATCGGTCCGATGAAGGCCCTCGTCACCCGCAAACTCGCGATCGACGGCAGTCTCGAGGACAAGCTGCTGTTCCGCAAGCTGCTCTAGGCAGCGGCCCCGACCTACGGAAGGAACACGCAGGCCGCGATGCAGACCCCGTAGTGGTCCATCGGGATCACGAGCTCCTCGGTCCGGTAGTGGATCCGACGCAGCTCGACGCCGCGGAAATGCGCGATCTCTTCCATCCGCCAGCGCAGGAACTCCTTGAGCGACTTCTGGGTGCCGTGGACGTGTCCCTCGGCCACGTAGCCTCCCTGGCCGTCCGTGCGGAAGCCGTACGAGATCCCCGAGCTGATCACTTCCCCCTCGCCGCCGCCCATGCGCGCGAGGACGGTGTGGGTGATCGCCCCGCGAGCGATGGACACCCGGTCGACCTGCCGGATTCCGATCGGGAGAACCGAGGAGACGCTCACCAGATTCTGCTCGCCGATGCCGGCTTGCAAGAGCGCGAGGTCGAAGGCGTTCAGCTCGCTCGTCTTGTTGATTCCCTTCCCACTGGTGACGAAGAATCGGGTCGGGATGGGGACGAGTGTTCCCTCGCGAGCGTCGGCGGCGCGTGGCACGACGGGCGGGGAGGGGTCGAGCGTCTTAACCTTTCGGTCGACGGAGCGCCGGTCGCGCGCTCAGACGATGATGGCGTGCCGCCGGCGCATCGACTCTTCGGTCTCGTGCCGGACCCGCATCAGCTCCGCGACGAAGGCG
>JAKIVT010000115.1 GCA_022750415.1 Thermoplasmata archaeon | reverse complement strand
TTTGCTCATGATCTCCGGGCCCTTGACGGAGATGAAATTCGCCTGGCTCTCGGTCGCCGCGGCCTTGGCGAGGAGGGTCTTGCCGACCCCGGGCGGGCCGTAGAGGAGGATGCCGCGGGGAGGTTCGACTCCCAGCCGCCGGTACGCCGCTGGATTCTTGAAGGGAAGTTCGACCGTCTCCTGGAGGGCCTGCCGGACCCGGTCGAGCCCCCCGACCTCTTCCCAGCGGGTCGAAGGGATCTCGATGGCGACGTCGCGAAGGCTCGACGGCTCGACCTGCTTGAGCGCCTCCTTGAAGTCCTGCTCGGTGACCTTCATCCGCTCGAGCAAGGTCAACGGGATCGGCTTGTCGAAGTCGATCTCCGGTAGGTAACGCCGGAGCGCCCGCATCGCGGATTCTCGCCCGAGCGCGGCCAAGTCGGCGCCGACGAACCCGTGGCTCGCTTGCGCGAGCTCCCGGAGGATCCGCTCGCGATCCTTCTCGGTACCCTCGATGGGCATGCCGCGGGTGTGGATCTGGAGGATCTCGAGCCGGCCGGCGACCGTCGGGACGCCGATCTCGATCTCGCGGTCGAACCGACCGGGGCGTCGCAGCGCGGGGTCGATCGCCTCTTCCCGGTTCGTCGCGGCGATGACGATGACGTTGCCCCGGCCGGAGAGCCCGTCCATCAGGGTCAGAAGCTGGGCGACGACCCGCCGCTCGACCTCGCCGACGACCTCGTCCCGGCGGGGAGCGATCGAGTCGAGTTCGTCGATGAAGATCACCGACGGGGCGTTCTTCTCCGCCTCCTCGAACTTCTCGCGGAGCTCCTTCTCGCTCTCTCCGTAGTACTTGCTGATGATCTCGGGTCCCTGGATCCCGATGAAGTGGGCCCCCGCCTCGTTGGCGACGGCCTTGGCGATGAGGGTCTTGCCCGTCCCGGGCGGACCGTAGAGAAGCACTCCCTTCGGAGGCGAGATCGCGAGCCGGTCGAAGAGCTCCGGGTGCTTGAGGGGGAGCTCGATCATCTCCCGGACCCGCCCGAGCTTCTCCTTCAGTCCGCCGATGTCCTCGTACGAGACCCGCGGGGCGGCGACCTCCGTCTCGGTGACGGTCTCGTCCTTGATCGTGATGAGGGTCGTCGGACCGACCTGGACCGTCCCCTTCGGGGCGGTCGTGACGACCATGAACGGAAGCGACCCGCCCATCAGGAAGACGCCCGGGATCACGAACACGTCGCCGCGGACGAACGGACGCCGGGCGAGCGCCTTCGAGACGAACTGCTCGAGGCCCGGCCCGAGGTCCATCTTGGCGGACCCGGAGTAGATGGGCGCGATGGTGATCGATTCCGCGATGGGGCAGTCGATCCGTTGGACGAGGATCCGGTCCCCGATGGAAACCCCCGCGTTCCGACGGACGACGGCCTCGACCCGGATGAGGCTCTTGCCCTCATCGTCCGCCTGGGCCCGGTTGACGACGGCGGCGGTCAACTTCCGCCCGCGAATCTCGACGATGTCGCCGACACCGACCTTGAGCCGCTGGCGGGTCCCGACGTCGAGCCGCGCGGTCCCGAGGCCAATGTCCTGCTGGAACGCCTCGGCGACTCGCAGGGTGATGGCTTCGACCACGGATTGGGTGCGAGGAGCCGCACGTCGAAATAAATCCGCGCTATCTCCGGAACCCGCTCGTTCTCGTCCTCGGCGTCGATAGGAACTTAACCGCCTCCCGCGTCGTAGCTGCGATGGCAGGTCCTCCCGCGGCGTCCGGCACGCTGCGGCGCCTCTTCGACGCCGCCGGCTACCGCGTCGACGACCGGCCCTCCGGGCTGCGGGCCTTCCGGCCCCGGGACCGCCGGGCGATCCTCGTCGTGCGGGCGAACCCCTCGCCCACCGATGTCGAGGCCGAATTCCCGCCCGATGCGATCCACCGCACCCTGATCTACGCGGAGGACCCGGGCGAAGCGGCGAAGGCGCTCGGGGCAGAGCACGGCATCGAGATTCTCGGTCCGTCGGCGCTCGGCTCCGCGTTGGGCGAGCTGCTCCTCCCCCCGCCCGATGCCCCCATCCTCGAGGACGACGACTCCGCGGAGCCGCTCGAGCCCCCGGCCCAGGCGATTCCCGAAGGGGAGCGGACGGTCCGGCCCCGACTCGGGCGCCGGGACGCGGAAGCCCTCGCCGGTCTCGATGGGGTCCGGTTCACGCTTCGTCTCATTCCGTTCTACGTCGCCCCGTACCGGGTTCGCGTGCCGACGCCCCACGGCCGGCCGGGCCCCCCGTCCGACCACCTCGTCGCCGTGAATGCGTTGAACGGGCAGGTCGAGATCTGGGAGGCCGGGGAGCGGGAGCTCGTCGGCGAGGTGGACGAGCCCCACCAGAGGCTCGACCCCACCCTCACCGATGCCGAGGCCCGCTCCGTCGCCGAGGCGACGATCCGTCGGCGGCACACCGTGAGCGTGGACCACACCGAGCAGCACGGCGGAGCGATCGTCATCGAACGCCGGAAGGTCCCTCCCGCCGTGGACGACCTCCGCCTCGGTCAATCGGTGCTCGTCCACGTCCCGTACTGGTACGCGGAAGGTCCCGACGGGCGACTCGTGCTCGACGCGGTGACCGGCACCCGGACCGTCCCCGACGCCCCGGGGATCGACGGAATCCCCCCGTAGGCGGCTCGCGACCGCGAGGCGCCTCTCGAACCCGACCCGAATCCGGGATATACGTCGGGCTTGAATTACCCCGACCGATTCCGGCCGGCTCGGGGCAGTACGATGGTCGGACGCATCGGACGACGAAATCTTCGAGGGCCAACGACCGGGGTCGTCCGAACGGCAGTGGTCTTCGCGGTCGCGTTGGCCGCCATCGAACTCCTCTCGGCGGCCGGTGGCGCCATGGCCCCGAGCTCCATCCGGAACGCGAACGGTTTGGGGAGCCTGCACCACCCGACGACCCCGTCGGCCGACGTCGGCGCGAACCAGCTTTCCGCCGCGGAAGCGTCGCTCGGTGCCGGGTCGGGCCCGGCGGGCGGAGCCCGGTGGTCCTGTTCCGGCCCGGGACCGGGAGCCCAGTGCGGAGGGCTCGGACCCCACGCGACGGGGAACGCCCCGACCTCTCCGTCTTGGAGGGAGATTTCCTACCTGAGTCCGTCGGCCCGGTACCTTTCGGCCATGACCTACGACGCCCGGGACGGGTACGTCGTTCTGTTCGGGGGATACTCTTCCGGGATGCTGGGGGACACCTGGACCTTCTCGGGCGGACTGTGGACCCAGCTCCACCCGTCCGTCCAACCGCCGGCGCGGTACGCGGAGACGATGACGTTCGACCCCAAGGACCATGGCGTGATCCTGTACGGCGGTACGACGACCAACTCGACGTTCTCGGACACGTGGAAGTTCGCCGGGGGCGTGTGGCTCCAGGTCACGCCGGTGACGAACCCCGGTCCGCTGTTCGAGGCGTCGATGACGTACGATGCCAAGGACGGCTACGTGGTGCTCTTCGGCGGGATGAACGGGACCGCTGTCCGGCAGGGGGCGACCTGGAAGTTCACGGCCGGGGCGTGGACGCTGCTCACCCCGACCCAGTCTCCATCCGCTCGGATCCAGGCCGCGATGGCCGATTTCACGATCGGCGGCCCCGTCGTCCTGTTCGGGGGGTACGATGGCTCCCTGCTCGGGGACACCTGGAACTTCTCGGGGGGCCAGTGGACCCCCCTCACCCTCTCGCCGCACCCGAGTGCAAGGGATTCCGCGCCGATGGCGTTCGACGCGAAGGACCACGAGCTGCTGGTGTTCGGCGGTTTCGATGGAACCTCGGACGTGAACGACCTCTGGAGCTTCGCCGCGGGGAAGTGGACCCACCTCAGCACCGCGTTCGCCCCGACTCCCCGAGTGTTCGTCCTCCTCGCCGACGGATCCGCCAACACGAGCGTCGTTCTGTTTGGAGGCTTCACCAAGGCGGGAGCGGCGGCGAACGACACCTGGACGTTCCAGGGACTGGCGTGGACCCACGTGGTGCAACGTACGCCGACGGCCCGAGAGGGAGGTGCCCTCGCGTACGACGAGGCCGATAGGTACGTGCTCCTCTTCGGGGGATTCTCGCACTCCCGCGGAGTCTTCGGCGACACTTGGAAATTCCTCCACGGCATCTGGACCCCCCTGTTCCCCGCCGTCTCCCCGTCCCCCCGGTTCGCCGCGGCGATGACGTTCGACCAAGCCGACGGCCGCGTGGTCCTCTTCGGCGGGGCGACGGCCCACTCGGACCTCGCCGATACGTGGACCTACCTTGCCGGCAATTGGACGGTCGTGCCCTCCGGCAGCGGCATCGTCTCGCCGCCCGGGCGGGGCGACGCTTCGATTTCCTACGATGCCGCGGACGGGTACGTGGTGATGTTCGGCGGATTCAATGCGACGTTGGCGGGCCACCTGCTGAACGACACGTGGTCGTTCGCGGGCGGCGTGTGGACCAACCTCACAACGGCCGGCCACCCAAGTTCGCGGAGCGACTCGGAGATGACCTACGATTCCGAGGACGGGTATGTGCTCCTGTTCTCGGGGTTCGAGCACGCCGCCGTCCCGAGGGGGTACGAGGCGAGCGCCGACACGTGGACCTTCTCGGCAGGGGTTTGGACGAACGGGACGGCCACCCTTTCGAGCGGCCCGCCCGCTCGGGCCGAGGGGGGTCTCGTGGACGACACCTACCTCGGCTACCCCGTCCTCTTCGGCGGGCTCATCAACTTCACAACCGGCGGGGGTTCGGGAACGTGGAGCTTCGTCGGACCCGGCTGGACCCACCTGCTCCCCGCCCACCACCCGCCCGGCGGGTACGCGTTCGGCCTCGTCTTCGACCCGTCGGACAACGAGGTCGTCCTGCTCGGGGGCGCCGGGAACACCTGGGTGTTCTGAATCGGTCGGAGGTCGAGGCGGGGCGCGAGGGCCCCGCGCCCTTCGCCCCGGGCGGACGGCGCCCCCGGGCGACACGGTAAAGCTCCGGTCGGAGTCGGCCCGACGTGCTCCT
>JAKIVT010000114.1 GCA_022750415.1 Thermoplasmata archaeon | reverse complement strand
CTGGATGTTCGCCCCTCGACCCAATCTGACCGCCGACCCCCAAGTCGCCCCACCCGTGGTCGACGCCTCCGTTCCGGTCCAACTCTTCGCGGGGGTGTCGGGCGGCCTTCCGCCCTACCTCCTCAATTGGACCGTCGGCAACCGCTCCCTCGGATCGTCCACCCCCCTTCCCGAGCAACTCGGCGCCCCGGGAAACTACACCATCCACCTCGCCGCCTCCGACGCCGCCAACGATTCCGCGAACGGCTCGGTCGCGGTCGAGCTCGTCGCCAACCTGACGGTGTCGGCCCAGGCCTCGGCTGCCCAGGCGGTTGCCGGCGTCGGGATCCGGTTCAACAGCACCTCGGCCGGGGGCGTGGGTCCCTTCCTCTCGATTTGGCGGTTCGGAGACGGTGGCTGGAGCACGAGCCGGAACGTCACGCACGTGTACCAGTCGGCGGGCTCCTACGTGGCCTGGTTCTGGACGAACGATAGCGCCGGCGCGTCCGCGGGGGTCTCGTTCGCCATCACCGTGACCCCGGTCCTCTCCAATTCGGTCCAGGAGTCGACCAACGGGACCGACGTGGGGATACCGGTCCATTTCAACGCCACACCAATCGGGGGAGTTCCCCCGATCATCGAGTCCTGGAACTTCGGAGACGGTACAACGACGACCGGCGCCATCGTTTCGCATTCGTACTCGACGCCCGGGTTCTACACGGTGACCGTCTGGGCGAACGACAGCTCCGGCGGCTCGGTCGCCGTGGTCACGCACGTCGAGGTCCACCCCCCGCCGTCCGTCTCGGTCGTCGTCACCGGACCGCTGGACCTCGGCCAATTCCTCGCCCTGCAGGCCCTGGTGCTGCACGGCACCGGGCCGTTCGCCTACGTTTGGCACGGGCTTCCGGTCGGCTGTGTCCCCGGCTTTGGGGCGGACTTCCAGTGCCTTCCCACTGCCGTAGGCACGACCGCGGTCGCCGCCATGGTGACCGATGGCGTGGGCGTCGCCGTCCAGTCACTTTCGGTCAACGTCACCGTCTACCCGGTGGTCGCCGGAACCGTCCGGCTGGCACCCGCACAGATCGACGAGGGACAAACCTCGACCGTTTCCGTGACGGTATCCGGGGGAGCGCCGCCCGTTTCGGCCTCCTACACCGGCCTGCCCGCGGAGTGCCCCGCGACGCACCTCCTCCGGTTCGCGTGCACGCCGTCGACCGCGCAGGGAACGTTTGGGGTACGAGCGGTGCTGCTCGACGGAGCCGGGGAAACCGCGACCACCCCCGCCGTCGCGTGGACGGTCAACGCCAGTCTGTCGGTGGTCCTCTGGAGCTCCGTGAGCGAGCTCTCGGTCGGGGACAACCTCTCGATCCGAGCGATCGTGTCGGGAGGGTCGGCGCCGTTCACCTACACGTTCGCGGGCCTGCCGGGGGGCTGCTTGGCAACGGCGAGTCCCGCCATCGACTGCGCTCCGACAGGGCCGGGGCCTTTCGACCTCCAGGTCGCGGTCGGAGATGCGGCCCATGCCAACGCGTCTGGGAACCTGACCGTCACCGTCGACCCACTTTCTCCCCCACCGGCTCCCGCAGCAGGTCTGAGCGGAGTGGGGGAGTACGGGGGCATCGGAGCCGTCGTGTTGCTCGCTGCGGTCGCCGTCGCCTGGGTCCTTAGGCGTCGCCGGACCCCGCCGGCGGAACCGGACGAACCGACCTGATCCGGTCGAAGGCCCGCTCGGGACGCGTCCGTACCCGCTCGCCGCGGGACCGTTGTTACGTCGCGGTCGACGGCGCGCGGAGATAGAACCCGGTCGCCCGGTCCGCGGTGATGTGACCGGCCCACGTCAACAACGGCCAGGCGATCTGCCCGGTCACGAGCGACCAGACGGCGAACACGGCCCCCCACACCAGGAAGTTGTGGAACACATTGTACAACGTCGGCCCCCAGGAGGGCCACTTCCGGGATCCGCGCAGGGCGATTCCGATCGGGACGAACGCCGCCAGGTCCGGCCAGATCGCCCAGAACACGGCCAGGCCGAGGCCCTGGGCCGGAAGGTCGTGGAGGAGGAGCCACCGCCACCCGAACACGACGAGGAGGATCGCGATCGTCGCCGCGGCGTACTCCGCGCGGTACCACCCCGAGTTGAGCCGGAGGAACCCCGGTCCCCACGGCGGCGCCGGAACGTCCTCGCTCGGAATCTTCCCACCGGGCGTCATCGCGCCTCCACGGTTCCCGCCGGCGGGGGTGGACCGAAGGGTCGGAGGGTCGGAGGGGGGTTACCCGTACGGGCCGACTTCGTCGAGAAGGTCGACGTGGGCGAGCAGCATCCGCCGGCAGCAGTACCGTTGGAGACCGAGGTTGGTGAGGACCGTGCCCGCGGGCTCGCCCCGGCTCGTCCGCTCCCGGAACTCGTCCCAGTGCTGGCCGATGACGGCGCCGCAAGTGAAGCACCGGACCGGGACCATCATCGTCATTGCGTCGGTTCCTCCCCTCGCTCAGCGGTACGACTTCTGCCGGCGCTTGCGTGCTCCGCGGCCCCCCGGGCGCTTCGGGAGCTTGCGTCGCGGGTCGTTGACGAGGAGCGAACGGTCGTACTTCTTGAACATCTCGGCGAGCGCGGGGTCCTTCAGCCACTCGATCAGACCGCGGGCGACGGCGGTGCGGGCGGCCGAGGCCTGCCCCATGATCCCGCCTCCCTCGACGTTGACGGAGATGTTGAGGTTCTTCCACTTCTCCCCGACCATCAGGAGCGGCTCCTGGATCTTCTGGCGGACGAGCTCGGGCTCGACGATCTCGAGCGGCTGTTGGTTGATGCGGACCTGGCCGGTCCCCTTGCGGACGGTCGCGCGGGCGATGGCCTGCTTCCGCTTGCCGGTGGTTTGGACGATCTGCGGGGTCTTCAAACGCGGGCCCCCAGGAGTCGGGAGATCTCTTCGAGCGAGGTCGGAGGGCGGAGTGCCGGGCGGGCCTTCGCGTCCTCGATGGATTGCTTCGGAAGGTTCGCGTAGGCGTCGGGCACGCCCATGTACACCTCGAGGCGCTCGAGGGCGACCTTGCCGCGGGTCTTCAAGTGGGGGAGCATGCCGCGGACCGTCCGCCGGAAGATCCGGTCGGGGTACCGGGGAAAGTGCGGCCCGGTCCGCTTCGAGCCACGCGCCCGGTTGGCGATGTAGAAGTCGACGACCATCTTGCGCTCGCCGGTGACGACGCTCTTTTCGGCGTTGACCACGACGATCGACTCGCCCTGGAGGAGTCGCTTGGCGATGTAGCTCGCGGCCCGTCCGAGGATGAGGTCGCTCGCATCCACGACGGTCGCGGTGATCGGTTCCTTCGGAGCCGCCGGGGCTTTGGCCGCCGGAGCCGTCGACGGCGCTGCGGCGGGCTTTGCCGGTTTCGCGGGCTTGGCCACCGTCGGCGGGGCGCTCGTCCGCGTCAGAGCAGCGAGCGACTCGGCCCCGGTGGGCTTCGCCTTCGTGATCTTCGGCGCCCGGGCCGGCTTCTTCTCCGGGGTCGGGGCGTTCGCGTCCGGTTCAGCCAAAGAGGCGCACCCCCGAGCCGTCCGGCTTCGCCTTGAGCAGTTCTGAGATGGAGAGCGCCGTTCCACCGGCTTGGTGGATCTTGGCGCGGGCGTCGGCGGAGTAGTGGTACGCCGCGACGGTCAGCGGCTTCGAGAGGGTCCCGTGGGCGAGGAGCTTCCCGGGGACAACGAGGGTCTCCTTGGCGTTCGCGAGCCGCTCGAGGTGGCCCACGTTCACCGGCGTCGCCTTCCGGCGGGGCCGCGCCAGCTTCTCCGCGACGGCGAACCAGACCGGGGCCTCGTGGGCCTTGGCTGCCTTTCGGAGCGCGATGAGCACGAGCGCGAGCTCCGCGTTCTCCTTGCGGATAGTCCGAAGCATACGGCGAGGTCGGCTCGACCCGGGTGCCCGATATAAGGCTTGCCGCCGTCGAAAGTGGCGGCCTCCCGCCGACGGAAAAATCGCCGGTTTGGACCCCCGGCTCCGGAGGAACGAGGCGGGGCGGGGGCTCGGGCCGGCCTAGTTGTGGTCGGGGAACCGTCCGACCGCGTTCGTCCCGCTGGAACCCTGGGCGCCGGTGCCCGCCGACAGGCCGGTCCCGCCCTTCGTGCCATTGGTACCGTTCGCTCCGTGGCCGTTCCCCGACCCGTCGTACCCGCCTCGGCCGTACGTCCCGCCGACCGCACCCGGTCCCCCGGGTCCCCCGGAGCCTGGGCACGCCGGCCCATACGGAACCACGCACGCGTCCGATCCTCCCGGGCCACCGACGGTGCTGTCGCTCGAGTAGGTGTTCCCGGAGTTGGCCACGAGCTTCGTCGTGTTGTAGAGGGCCCCGCCAACGCCCGCGCCACCATTGCCGCCGTTCCCGGAGGCGCCACCCGCGCCGCCCGGACCGCCGGTTCCTCCGTTCCCACCGCTGCCCCCCGCGCCGCCCATCCCAGCGGGAGTGCCCGAGCCGCCGAATCCGCCCGGGCCGCCCAATCCACCGGGTCCGCCGCCACCGCCCGCCCCGCCTGGTCCGCCGTTGCCGCCCGAGCCTCCGCCACCTCCGTTGACCGAATCGCTGGAGAAGGCGTTGTTCGTGAGGTTGAGCGCGCCGGAGGCGTACACACCTCCGCCCGACGCGATCCCCCCGCCTCCACCGAGACCGCCGGAAGTACCGCCCGCCGCCGCCCCTCCGGATCCGCCGGCGCCCGCCGCCCCGCCCGGACCGGCGGCCCCGCCGGAGCCGTTCGCCCAGCCGTTGCCGCCAGATCCGCCGATCCCTCCGGGACCTCCGTACCCGCCGGGGCCGCCGGACGGTCCCGGGGCTCCGGTGCCGCCGGTTCCGCCGGAACCTCCGATGGCCGAGTCGTACTGAATTTGATTGGACGTGACCGTCGCGCTCGCGGCGGTGTCGAGGCCGCCGCCGTCCCCGGCGCCGCCCTTCCCTCCCTTCCCGCCGGGCGTCGAACCCCCAGCGTTCGTACCGGGATTGCCGTTCGTGCCGCCACGGCCCGCCGTGGCG
>JAKIVT010000113.1 GCA_022750415.1 Thermoplasmata archaeon | reverse complement strand
TTCCAGATGGCGACGAAGTTCACCACGAGCTCCGGCCGGACGGTCATCCTCGCTGGCGGAGCGCAGGCGACCCACATCTTCTGGGCGGTCGGCAGCTCGGCGACGCTCGGAACGACCTCGGTCGTCTACGGGAACATCCTCGCCCACAAGTCGATCTCTCTCGCGACGGGCGCCGTCCTCCATGGGCGCGCTCTCGCGAACATCGGCGCCGTCACATTGGCGGGCAACCACGTTTCGCACTCCCCGATGCTCGGCGCGGCCACTCCCGTCGCGGCGCGGCCCCTGGTGGCCGCGAGGCCGGTCCAGTAACCGGACACCGAGTGCCCGGGGTCGGGGTGCGAGCCCTCTCGCCTCCGATCCCCGGGGGTTCGCCCGTCCGACGCGTAGGTGTGCGTCAGCGACGACCACGGTCCAACCCCTTCTCCATCTCGTGTCGGGCCGAATTGCCCGAAAGCCCCCTGTCGGATCCGAGCTCGGGTTGTTTCTCTGGACGAGGGTACGCCGATCTTGGCTCCCCCTCGCGGAGGCATTCCGAATCGCGACGCGCGATCCGGTCGAATCGGGCGGGGTAATGCCCGTCAGCTGCTTCCCAGCGCATGGTGGTCGCTCCGTTCGAGTCTTCCCAACACCGGACCGGCTCCACCAAGAAGACGCTCCGGGAGAGTTGGAATGCCCTGTCGAGTGTCTACCGCCGTCCCCACGAGGGCGCCGACCCCTTCGGCCATGAGGAGGGAGAGTACCTCGAGTGGCTCCGTCCTCTCCTCGGCGGGCTTCCGGTCGGATCGAAGGTCCTCGACCTGGGGTGCGGGACTGGTGTTCCGGCCTCGAGGCTCTTGTCGACCAAGTTCGACGTCAGGGGGGTCGACCTCTCCGATGTGATGGTCCGGCGGGCCCGGCGCCTGGTCCCAGGAGCGAACTTCCTCCGGGCGGACATGGCCGCGGTGCAATTCGACGAAGGGGAGTTCGCCGCGGTCATCGCCCTCTACTCCATCATTCATGTTCCTATCGCGGAACAGCGGCCGTTCTTCCGGAACGTCCGAAGGTGGCTCCGACCGGGGGGATGGTTCCTCGCCGTCCTCGGACACGGAGCCGTCGAGGGATGGGAGGAGGGTTGGCTCGGGAGCGAGGTCCCGATGTACTGGAGTCACGCCGATGCCCGAACCTATCGCCGCTGGCTCACATCGGCCGGCTTCGAGATCCTTGCGCAGACGTTCGTCCCCGAGCGGGACGGAGGCCACGAACTTTTCCTGACCCGAGCGCGACCCTTCTCCGAGTCGAGTGGATCATCGTCGACCCACTCGGGTGGCGCAATGGGGCAGACGAAGTCGGCCCGTCCGGAAATCGGCCCCGGACCCAGCCGGGTCCGGGACCGACGCGGGGAAGCGACCTAGGTCCTCGTGCCGCGGCTCCGGCTCTCGCCCAGAAGGACTTCGGCGCAGAGGAGCAGCCCCGCGAGGACTGCCAAGACAGAGCCAATCGCGACCAGCACCCAGCCACCGACCACGGCCCATCCGACCGCGCCGAGGACGATGAGGACGATTCCGCCCACGACCGACCGGTCCGCGCCACGGAAGTGTGTGTAGCCGGAGAACAGGAGGATCAGCATCCCAATCACGACGGCGACGATTCCGTAGACCAGGGCACCGGAATCCATTCCGAACCTTCCTCCGAAGTCGTCGTTCCCGATGCTCAGCAGGAACCCGAGGATTCCGCCGAGGATGATCAAAATCGCGCCGAGGGCTCCCAAGACCGTGACGACACTCCGCTGTACCATGCTGTTACCGAATCTGTTGAGCCGGCGGCGGGGGATAGTCGCTCCCTCAATTGGGTTCAACGACGCGTCGAGCGATTCTTACGTCGGTGGGAGAACGAGGCGCGACGCCCGTCGACAGCGGCAGCATCGTGGGGGCGCTGGGAACTCGAAGGAATCCGTGGAAGCCGGGTTCTAGGACGGGGCCGACATCGCGCGGTGACTCCCGTGGGAGGTCACCGCTGGAGCGACGAGCACGAGGACGGGCAACGCGAGAACCGCGTAGGCCAACCCCCCAATCGGGAAGAGCAGCGCGAGCGCGGGTGCGATGAGGCCGAGGAGTAGAATCGCGTACAGGGCCGCGCCCGCCGTGAGCCAGACCTGCCGGTACCGGACGCTGACCAGACTCAATCCGACCACGATTCCCAGGCCACCAAGCCAGAGGAGCCAGAAGCCCAAGACCGCCACGTAGCCGGCGAGCGGCGCGGCCGAACGCAAACACGCCGGGGCGTGCGTCGGTGAGCCTTGGATGCAAGCGGCGATCGAATCCGAGGAAGTAAGGGCGACGACGATGGGAAGGACGAGGAGGAGGAGCCCGACGGTCCCGAGCATACAGAGGACCGAGGCGGACCAGAAGCGACGATCCACCTTCCGGAAGGCGGCAAACCCCATCCGGTAGATGATCAACGAAACCGCGAGAAGCAGCGCCCCCGCGATTGCCAGCACCGCTGTCACTTGGATGAGTTGGGAGGGTGAGAGTGGGAGCGCGCCGGGACTCTCGCTCTGGACCACGAGTAGGGTGACGGGAACGACTAGGCCAACAACGCCCGCGGCGAGTCCGACCGTGGAGCCCGTCGCGAGCCGGTGGAGACCCTTGGAGTGTTCGCCATCGACGGCGGGGGTCCCGAGCGCGCTCACCGAACCCCCGAATTCTCTCGGCGGAGCGGGTGGGAGAATGGGTCGCCCGTTTGCCGGAACGGCACTTTCGATCCCGGGGGACCGACTGGATCCTCGCAGGCTGACGGGGTCGTCACGGCCGAGCTCACGAATTCAGATGGGCCAGGAGTGGAACCGAACGAGCGCGTCGATGACCAGGCCGGTCCCGGCGGGATGTGTCCCACCTCACGCCGCCGGAGCGACCGCCTCGGGGGTGCTCTCGACGCGGGGCCGAGGAGCGGGGGGCTCCGAGGGAGTAGGCCCGACGGCATGCGCGACGTCCTCGCCGGCTGCGACGACCACTTCGACGACGGCTTTCGCCGTCTCCACGACGAGGTTTGCCGCGGCGACGACGACGCTGGCCGCGTCCTGCCCCACCGTTCCGGCGCCATCGACGAGGGCCGCGCCGGCGGTCGGCTTCGCGGGTTCGGCTGCGGCGGGCTTGTGGGTCTCAGGGGCTGAGTGCTCCAAGTGTCTGTCTCCGGTTCACGCAATATGCTCACCCCGACCGCGGGGGATAAGGCGGGGCTTAGTTGGAATTGAGGGCGACCGGCGGTTCGCCTCGGCCAGCGGGCTCAGGACCGTATCGGAAGCGAACTGACCAGGGTGAAAATTCGGTTTCCGCTCCCGCCCTCCGAATCGAGTCGGTCGATCTCGTTGAGGATTTCGAAGGCCCCGAATCCGCGCTCCGTCAGCCGGTACGGATCGTCCTCCCCGTGCGAGACGAGTCCGCTTTCGACGAGCTTGCGGAGGTGGAATGCAATCTTCGATGTGTCGTCGAGTTGGGCCGCCTCCATCGCCTGCATGAAGGTGCAAGGCCCGTCGGCGAGGCGTCGAAGGACCAGTCGCCGGATCGGGTTCGAGAGCGACTCGAGGGTCGTGTGGGCGTCCGCGGCGACAATCGACGCACGAACCGCGATGGCCCCGGTGGCCGAGATTTTCGACGAGTTGTAGCCGACCGCGAGCGGCCCCTTGCCGTCGAGGCACGCGCGGATATCCTCGAGGAGCTTCGCGACGTCCTCCTCGCGATGCCGGGCCAGCAATTCCTCGATGGCCGCCAGCACGACGGCGGCCCGCGTTCGAACGGCGGCGAACTGCTCAACGGCGTCCCGGATCCGATACGGCCGCTCGACGTCGAGGGGATGGTGGCTCACACGGGGAATCGCCCCTGGCGGCGGCGGGGGGGTGATGAGGAGCACCTCGTACCCTTCGCCGGCGGAGAGCTTCCGGGCGACATCGACCGGGTCTCGGGCGGGGGTCCGGGTCTCCACGAGCGCGAGTTGCTCCTGGATGAGCTGGAGGACTCGGAGGACTTGGGTGGAGTTGACGGGTTTGGCCAGGTAATCGAACGCCCCAGCCCGCATGGCGTCGATGGCGGACTGGATCGTGCCCTTGCCCGTCAGGACCACGACAATCATCCGCGGCCAGCGCTTCTGCGCTTCGACCAAGAGGTCAATCCCGCTCAGCCGGCCCATGCGGATGTCGGTGAACATCACATCGAACTCGTGTTGCCCGAGCGCCCGCACCGCGTCCGGCACCGTCGAGCTGATCGTCGCCGTATGATGGTTCGCCTCAAACAGGGTGGTGAGCTCCTCGAGGAGATCCGGGTCGCTGTCGACGATGAGCATCCGCATGGAATCTAGGATCCTCCCCGGGGGCCGGCGGGAAGACCGCCGAAGCAACGACGCGGGCCCGGGGGGATTTCGCGCCCGCCGTCCGATGGGGGTGTCCTCATGGGTGTGGTCCTCGATTTCTCCTGAGTTCGAGTTGACCGGGGGGGGACAAATTCTGGCGGTATCATCCTCAATCTATATGCTCTTTCCGAGGGGGAATCCCTCGACCGGCCCGGGACCCATCCCCGGAGACTCCGAGAAAGGAGCCGAAGTTTCGAACGCTCCCCGCTCCGCAACCTTGCGGCCGGCGGGACGGTGTCTCGTTCGGAAAGGAGGAGGCGAGCCAAAGACCGATTGGTTCACCCGCGGCTCCGGCTCCGCGGTCGGACCTCTCGGACGCGCGCGCCCCCGCGTTCACACCGTCCTCGCCGCCGGTCGCGGCGCGTGGATTTATCTAGGCTCTGCGGCCTCGATACTGTCCAGCCGTGATGCGCACCCTCGTCGTCGCTGAGAAGTTCAACACCGCGCTCCGCATCGCGATTGTCCTCTCGGACAGTCGGATGGTCCGGAGTCGCATCGCCGGGACGAACGTCTTCCGGTTCGAGCGACCGGACGGCGCGTACGCCGTCGTCGGGTTGCGGGGGCATATCGTCGAGCTCGACTACGCGAAGGAGCTGTCGGACTGGAACCTCGAAACCCTCCCGAAGCTCCTCGATGCCGAGCCGCTCAAGCGGGTCACCGC
>JAKIVT010000112.1 GCA_022750415.1 Thermoplasmata archaeon | reverse complement strand
ATGACCCGGAATCCCTTCGGGGGTGCTTCCCCCTTCGGCGATGGCGGGTCGTTCTTGGGGGCCATCGTCAGGCGGAGGGATTCCGACCCATAAGCATTCGCGAATCCCCGGGGCGAGGCGTCTAATTCTCGGTTGGCGGTCAGGGGACGTGCGATCTCGGACCCCGGCGCGGCCATCGATGGTTCGAGGAGTCCGCATCGGTCACGCGAGCTCCTCCGACGGGGAAACCGGAGTGAGCGTCGTCCTCTTCGCCCGGGCCGCCCTGACGGTCGTCGACGTCCGCGGAGGCGCCTCGGGGACCTACGACACCGCCTCGCTCTCCCTCGACGCCACGTTCGGTCGCCGCTGGGCCGTGTTCTTCACCGGCGGCAGCCTGTTTGGCCTCGACGCCGGGGCGGGAATCCGGGACCGAATCCTCGCGGAGGGCGGGGGTCAAGCCTTCTTCGGCAGTCCCAACCGGGTCGCTCCGGTCGCCGGGGCCGTCCTGTACGATCTGCCACGGACCCCGTGGTCCCCCGTCGACTACCGGAAGCTTGGCGAGGAAGCCGCTCGACTCGCTGGCCCCGTGGGCCCGATGGCGGGCCGCACCGGGGCGGGATCCGGAGCCCGGATCGGAAAGTACCTCGGTCGCGGTCACTCCCAGGCCGGCGCGCTCGCGGTCGCCGTCGAGAACGAGCGGGGGCTCGGACGCATGCTGGCCCTCGCCGTACTGAATCCGGTGGGGGCAGTTCGGGACCCATCGACCGGACGGTGGATCGCCGGGGCCCGGGACCGTCGCGGCCGACTCATTCCGCCGGAGGGCGGATCCGCGACGGCGCATGCGGGAACGACCCTCGTTTGCCTCGTCACCGACGTGGCCGCTTCCCGTCCTGTCTTACAGCGGGTGGCCGCGTTCGCCCATACCGGACTTTCCCGGGCCGTCGTCCCGGCCCACACGGCGACCGACGGCGACGCGGTGTTCGTCAGCTCCATCGCACCGGGTCCGGAACCCCTCGCCGATCCGTCCGGGCCGGAACGGCTCCCGGACCGACTCGGCATGCTGGCAGAACGGGCGACGGTCCGAGCCATCGTCGCGGCGGCGGGGGCAGCTAACCGGTTCGAGCGTTCGGCGCGCGGCGGAGCGAGGTCCCACGCAAGCCGCGGATCAAGTCGGTCTTCGTGACGATTCCCTGGAGGACTCCGCGCTCCGCCACTAGTACCGCGGCGTAGCGGGCCAAGAGTCCGGTCAGGACCTCCGCGGGGCAGTCGGCATCGACCTGGGGGTACGACCCTTCCTGGACATCACGGACGCGCAGCCGGCGGCCGTTCGGACGGGCCAGGGCCTTCAGAAGTCCGGCTTCGGAGACCGACCCGGTCACCCGGCCCGCGTCCGAAACGGGGAGCTGCGAAAATCCGCCGTTCTCCATCGTCTGCGCGGCGTCGACGAGTGTCGCCCCTCCCTCGACCGTCACCAGCGGGGAACGAACCACGTCCCGCGCCCGGAGGTGCGGAGCCGCCACCCCTTCGTGGGCGCCGAGGAACGCATCGATCTGTTGGACGAGGTCGTAGGAGGGGCGGATCTGGCCCCGTTCGATCCGACTCAGTGTCGCGTCGCTCCGGCCGACCGCGCGCGCCAATTCGCCGAGCGGAACGCCCAGGGACAGCCGGCGCTTCCGGATCTCGGCGACCGCGTCCATCCGATCTCCGAGGTCGGCCGGCGATATGGGGCTTTGCCGGTCCCGCAGGGTTCTGGGGGAACGGACCGTGGGCCACTGGGGATTCCGGGACCTGTGGGTCCGGCTCTACCGACGGTGCGCCCGTCGCCCGAAATCTACAAGTCGAGTGGCTCGGTACCCTCTACCCGGATGCCCCCGGCCACGGCTCCGCCCCGGCGGATTAGCTGGATTGCCGCCCCCCCGGAGATTTGCACCCTTTGCAAGGAACCGCTCGGGTTACCGGACGAGACGAGTGCCTGGAACGGGCTCCCCGCGCATCGGGAGTGCGTGCGCGTGCACCTCATTCAACGGGATCCGGCGTTTCGCGAGCCGGAGTCCCCCGAATTCACCGAGGACCCGTCGGAGGACGTCGACGGATCCGGCCCCCGCGAGGACGACGACTCCGACCCGGGTTGACGGGTTCCGGGCCGTTCCCAAATCGCCCCGGTCGGAACCAATAATACTACGGCGGCCGTCGCACGGCCACGGGCCGCGCGTTTCGCGGCGGGAGGAAAAACCGTGCCGGAAGTCGTTCTCACGTGCGATTGGACGATGATGAGCAATCACCACGGCAAGGAGTTCCTCGGGTTCGGGACCACGACGCCCGCGTACATCCTGCCGGAACAGGTGTACCAGAGGCTGTTCTTCCCGATGATGGAGGTCGACGCGAGCGGATTCCCTCGCGAGGCCCCGTATGGGATGCGGAAGGTCGAGGCGGCCTTGATGGACGCCGGCATCGACGCCCGGATCGTCCATCCGAGCCACCTTCACCGGTACATGCCGGGAGAAGCGAAGATCCTGATGGTTTCCGGACACGACTACTTCGGGCTCAATCCCCCGAGCTCCACGTTCGGCGGCGTCATGCATCGCGAGCCGCTGAACTGCGTGAACTTCAAGCGACTCCTCACGCAACCGTGCGTGCTCGACGCCCGCGCCCAAGGCATGAAGCTGATCGCGGGCGGACCGTGCGCCTGGCAACTCTCTCCGGCCACGCAGATGAAGCTCCCGTGGGTCGGGGAGTTCGTCGCCTCGCTGGGCGGGTTCGACTCGGTCGTCGAAGGCGAGGCGGACGTCTACGTTCGCGACCTGGTCCGCAAGGCGCTCGCGGACGAGTTCCTTCCGCCGCACGTCGTGCTCAGCGCCAAGGAGGCGCCCAAGGTCGAGCAGATCGCGACGATCCGATACCCGAGCGTCAACGGGCTGGTCGAGATCGGACGGGGATGCTGCCGCGGATGCTCGTTCTGCTCCGTGACCACCCGGCCGACCCGCTGGTACCCCCTCGACAAGATCGAGCAGGAGCTGAAGGTCAACACGAAGTCCGGGATCCGCAAGGGACTCCTCCACTCCGATGACGTGTACTTCTATGGAAGTCCGAACGTCATGCCGAGGGAGGACAAGCTCCTCCCGCTGCTGAAGCTCGCGAAGCGGTACTACGACCAGGTCGGCTGGAGCCACGTCGCCGTGGCCTCCCTCATGACGAAGCCGAAGCTGCTCAGCCAGTGCGCCGAGATCCTGAACGACGACAAGCAGGACTGGTTCGGCGTCGAGGTGGGCGTCGAGACCGGGAGCCCGCGGATGATCACGGCGGCGATGCCGGGCAAGGTCGCCCCGTTCAAGGCGTCCCAGTGGCCGGAGCTCGTCGTCCAGGCGGCCGGGCTGATGAACGACAACCACGTCTATCCGGCGTGCACGTTCATCGTCGGGCTTCCGCAGGAGACGGAGGACGACGTCCTGAAGACGATCGAGCTCATCGACAACCTCTGGGATTTCAAGGCCATCCTGGTGCCGATGTTCTTCGTACCGCTCGGGCACCTGAAGAACAAGGACTGGATGCGCCGCGACCGGATGAGCCCGGTCCAGCAGGAGCTCTTCCGCCGGGCCTTGACCCACGGGATCCGGCAATCGAAGGTCCTGTTGCGGGATTTCTTTGAATGGGAAGGGCAGCACACCACCGCGTACCGCGGCGCCTTCCGGGGGTTCATCGGGTTCCTCGAGGCCTTGAGCCGGATCAACGGCCTCTGGAGCGAACCGACCCATCCGCGGAAGGACATCGTCGACCCAATGCGGTATCCGGACCGACTGCCCATCCCGACGATCCCGATGCGGGACTAGGTCCGACTACTCGTCGTCCGTCGGCAACGGCGGCACGGGCGGCTCCGAGTCGCGGTGGACCACCTTCGGACGGTACGTCGCCGGGGGCGCGACCCCTCGGGGCGGTCCGACGACGTCGAGATGCATCTCGTTCCCGTTCCCATCGTACGCCCGCCACTGGCCGGAGGTGTACGGCGCACCGAGGATGATGTGACGCCGCCCCCAGTGACGGAACAGCCGAAGGTCGGCGTCCGAGGGGTGGAGCGCGCCGGACGGGTGGCTGTGGACCGTGCCGGCGACTCCGAGGTCGACGGGGAGCATGTAGAGCTGGAAATTCGCGTGCCGTCGACCGGCGGTCGTCCCCGGAACGAGCAGAAGGTCGGTGATCACGCCCGGTTCGTCGGAGCGGAGAACGCCGCCAAACTCGTTCGGCAGTGCCGAGCTGGCGCAGGCGAGCGCGGAATCCAGGCAGCGACGGGTAATCGCTTTCGGGGAGCTCCCGACGCGCGGGGCGTCGGGCGAGCGCCTACGCGTGGGGCGAAAGATCGGCATCGTCCCTCGGGTCCGGCTCCACGCTGTCCTCGCTCCAGGGCAGGATCCGCTTCCCGTGGAGCCGTCGGAAGAATCGGGACCCGAACCGAACGAACGACGCGGGCCGGGGGGAGCGGAACGTCAGGACCGCCTCGCCTCCGGCGAGCTTCTCCTCGTGCTGCCCGTCCACGACCACGATCCCGTCCTTCCCTTCGCTCAGGAGCCGGACGGAGACCGTTCGCATCGGGTCGACGACCAGCGCCCGCTGCGGCGCGCGGAACGGGGCGAGGGCTGTGATCACGATCCCTTCCACTTCGGGGTCGAGAATCGGGCCGAACGCGGACATCGCGTAGGAGGTGGAGCCGGTGGGAGTGGCCACGATCACGCCGTCGGCGTGGAGCCGTCCGATCGGTCGACCGTCGATCGCGACCTCGAAGCGGCGCATCTTCGCGACCTGGCTCGTGTGAAGGACCACTTCGTTCGTGGCGTCGGGCAACGGCCGCTCGCCGACCTCGCTCGCGAGCTTCATCCGGTCCTCCACGAAGTATCGACCGTTGAGCACCCGGTCGACGGCGCCGGCGAGCGCCGGCCCGTCGTCCCCGTCCACCTCCGCGAGGAATCCCACGGTTCCGGCGTTCACCGTGAGTAACGGCACCGAGCACCGCCGGAGCACGTGGAGAAACGTTCCGTCGCCTCCGATCGCGATGAGGATCTCGGCCTCGAGCGTCTCGAGGGGCGCGTCGGGCCCGGAGAGTCCGGCGGCCTCGCGCGTCTCGCTGGCGAGCACCACGTCCGCGCGTCCGCCGAGGAGCT
>JAKIVT010000111.1 GCA_022750415.1 Thermoplasmata archaeon | reverse complement strand
GACGACGGCGGGCGTGTGCTACGAGGACGGCGTGGTTCTCGTGGCGGACCGGCGGATTCCGAACCCGAAGCTCGCGGAACCCGCGAGCCTCGAGAAGATCCATCTGATTGACGAGCAGATCGCCTGTGCCACCGCCGGCCTCGTGGCCGACGCCCGGGTCCTGGTCGACTATGCCCGCCTCGCCTCCCAGATCAACCGGGTGACGTACTCCGAGCCAATCTCGGTGGAATTGCTCGTCCGGAGGATCTGCGACTACAAGCAGCAGTACACCCAGTTCGGCGGGGTCCGCCCGTTCGGGACCGCGCTCCTTGTCGGGGGATGGGACGACACCGGGGTCCACCTGTACGAGACCGAGCCCTCCGGCTCCCTCACCAGTTTCAAAGCGACGTCGACGGGGGGCAACAAGGGCCCTGTCATGGAGCTCTTCGAGCAGAAGCACAAGCCGCACATGGATGCGGAACAGGCGGTCCTCCTCGCGCTCGAAGGACTCCGCGCCTCGCTCGAGGAGTCCGCGACCTTGGGTCAGGTCGAAGTCCTCACCCTCGACCGGCAGAAGGGGTCGCACCGCCTCACCGGCGAGGAAAGCCAAAAGTACGTCGCGCGGCTCCCGTCGATGGGTGGCTCCGGCGCCAAGAGTCCGCGCAACTAGGCGAGCGGCCCCCCGAGGGCATTGATGGTAACGGTCGAGAACGCGGTGGTCGCCCGCTGGGAAAAGGGCGGGTCCCGCTTCGAGGTCCTGGTGGACCCGGAGGCCGCGCAGGCGGTGAAGGACGGCCGGAAGGTCGACCTCTCCGACAAGCTCGCGCTCGACCAGGTGTTCAAAGACGCGAAGAAGGGGGACAAGATCTCGGTCGAGCACCTCGAGAAGACGTTCCACACCCGCGACCTCGCCGAGATCGCCCGGGAGATCATCCTGAACGGGGAAGTGCAGGTCACGACCGACCAGCGCCACCAGTTGCAAGTGGCGAAGCACCGCCAGATCGTGACCACGATCGCGCGGAGCGCGATGAATCCGCAGACCGGCGCCCCGCACCCCGCGGCCCGGATCGAGGCGGCGATGGCGGAGGCGAAGGTGCACATCGACCCGTTCCGGCCGGCCGACCAGCAGATCCCGGAGATCCTCGCGAAGCTCCGCCCGCTCCTTCCGATCCGTCTCGACACGGTCCGGGTCCGGGTGAAGGTCCCGGCCCAACATTACCCGCGCGTGATCGGCGAGTTGAAGGCGTTCGGCCCCCTCCAAGGGGAGGAGTGGCTCCCCGATGGAGCGTGGACCGCCGTCGTCGAGATTCCCGCCGGAGTGCAGACGGAACTGTACGAGAAGCTCAACGCGCGAACGAAGGGCTCCGCCGAGACCGCGCTCGTTAAATAACGCGCCTCGGTCGCGCGACCCGGTGCACGAGCAGCAATGCGGCATGGACATCGCGGAGGCCACCGAGGCCGTGGCCCAGCAGACGTTCCCGTCCGATCGGACGGGGAACGCACGTTAGTACTCCCGGGCGAGGAGATCGACGTTCACGGGCTCCAGCCGGGCCCGGGCACGTATCGCGTCGATGGGCGCACGTACGCGAGCGTCCTCGGCCTACTTTCCCGCCGTCCCCCCGTCGTTCGGGTCATCCCCCTCTCCGGCCGGTACATTCCGAAGCCGAAGGACGTCGTCGTGGGCACGGTCACCGACGTCCAGACTACCTTCTGGCTCCTCGACATTGGCGCGCCCCGGTGGGCCCCGCTCCACATGACCGGAACCCCCTGGAAGATCGATGTCGGCGAGACGGGCAACTACCTCCACGTCGGCGACACCGTCGTCGTGGCGATCGAGAGCCTTGACCCCACGGGCCGCATCGGGGTCACCATGCTCGGCGACGACCTGGGGAAGGTCGACGGCGGCACGATCATCACCCTCTCCCCCGCGAAAGTCCCCCGGCTGATCGGACGGGGCGGTTCCATGATTCAAA
Organism: Thermoplasmata archaeon; assembly: GCA_022750415.1. Classification (GTDB taxonomy): domain Archaea; phylum Thermoplasmatota; class Thermoplasmata; order Lutacidiplasmatales; family UBA184; genus Lutacidiplasma. The sequence continues at coordinate 3,194 of JAKIVT010000111.1, read as the reverse complement.
TGCTGACGCAACAAACCGGGTGCCGAATCGCGGTGGGTCAGAACGGCCGGATCTGGGTCGACGGGACCCCCGAAGGGATGGTCCGGGTCCGCGAGGCGCTCCGACTGATCGAGGAAGAGGGGCAACGCTCCGGGTTGACCGAGCGGGTCGCCGGCTACCTCGGTTCGAGCGGAGGAGACCAGGGCGATGTCGGTCCCGGTCCGATGCCGGGCCGGCCCCCGTTTGACCCGCCGAACCCCATCGACGACGGCGACGATTCGGACGACGACGCCGGCCCCGCGCCGTTCTAGACATTCTATTCCACACAAGGAGCACGAGATGGGAAGCGTTGGAGCGAAAGAGGTCCCGGTCCTGCTGAGCCCGGACGGCAAGCGGATCGACGGACGACGTCTGGACGAACTGCGGCCGCTCAAGATCGTCGCCGGTGCCCTGCACCAGGCCGACGGCTCGGCGTTCGTCGAATGGGGCGCGAACAAGGTGATGGCCGCCGTCTACGGCCCGCGCGAAGTCCACCCCCGACATCTGCAGCAGAACAACAAGGCGATCGTCCAGTGCAAGTACAACATGGCGGCGTTCTCCGTCGATGAGCGGAAGCGGCCCGGCCTCGACCGCCGCTCGCAGGAGATCAGCAAGGTGATCAGCGAGGCGTTCGAGTCGGTGATCTTCGTCGAGGAGTACCCCCGAACGAGCATCGACATCTACATCGAGGTCCTGCAAGCCAATGCCGGGACCCGGTGCGCCGGGGTCGTCGCGGCCTCGGTCGCCCTCGCGGACGCCGGCATTCCGATGGTCGACCTGTTGCCCTCGGTGGCCGTCGGCAAGATCGGCGGCGCGATCGCCCTCGACCTCAAGAAAGAAGAGGACAACTTCGGCGAGGCCGACATGCCGATGGCGCTCGTCCCCCAATCGGGGCGCCTCGTGCTCCTCCAGATGGAGGGCCACATGACGGCTGAGGAGCTCGGCCGCTCCCTCGACCTGGGGGTCCAGGGCTGCCGCTCGATCTACGAAGTGATGAAGCAGGCGCTTCGCGACCGGTACCAGGTCGGGGGCGGCGCGGCCCAGGAGGTCGGCGCATGAGCAACGAAGTCACGGCCGAGATCCTCGGCACCCACATCCTCGAACTCGCCCGCACCGGTCGCCGACTGGACGGCCGGGGGATCGACGATTACCGCCCGGTCTCCGTCGAGCCCGGATTTGCGGCCGCCGCGGATGGCTCCGCCTTGGCCCGGATCGGCGCGACCGCCGTCGTCTGCGGTGTCAAGCTCGAACCGGGAAAGCCGTTCCCGGACACCCCGAATGCGGGGGTATTGACCACCAACGCCGAGCTCGTGCCGCTCTCGAACGCGATGTTCGAGCCCGGACCGCCCCATCCGAGGGCGATCGAGGTCTCGCGGGTCATCGACCGCGCCATCCGCGCCGGTGAGGCGATCGACCTCGCGAAGCTCTGCGTCACGCCCGGGGAGAAGACCTGGGTCTGCTACGTCGACGTCCACGTCATCGACCACTCCGGCAACCTCATCGACGCCGGGTCGCTCGCCGCCCTGACGGCGCTCACCCACGCGACCCTTCCGTCGAAGCGGTTCAGCCTGGGGGACGACAGCCCGCTCGCCGTGCAGCACTACCCGGTGGAAACGACGTTCTGCCGGCTCGGCGACGCCATCGTCGTCGACCCGTCCCTCGATGAGGAGCTCGCCTGCCAGGGCCGGCTCACCATCGCGACCGACGAAGCCGGGAACGTGGTCGCCATGCAGAAGGGGCTGGTCGGCGCCTTCTCACCCGACGACATCAAATCCCTCGCCGACCGTGCGTTCCGCCACGGCGACCGAATGCGGAAGATCGCCACGGGGGCCTAGATGAGCAAGCGGACGAAGAAGGTCGGCAACACCGGCTGGATGGGACCCCGGTACGGGATCCGGATCCGCCGGCGTGTGCTCGAGATCGACCGGGCAAGGGAGCCCGACGCCGCCTGCCCGAAGTGCTCGACCGTCACCGTCCACCGGGTGGCGAGCGGGGTCTTCGAGTGCCGCCGATGCGGCGTGAAGTTCGCCAGCGGCGCGTACCTGTTCACCGCGGCGCCCCCCATCACCCGCTCCGAGAAGGACGCCGCCGTCGTCGTCGTGGCGACCGCAAACGATTAATCGGGGCGACCGGAGGAGAGGTCCATGTTCCGTTGCATCCGCTGTGGCGAGGCGCTTCCGAGCGACTCGAACCTCTTCGGGGTCCGCTGCGACAACTGCGGCGGGAAGATCTTCACCAAGGAGCACCCCAACGTCAAGAAGGTCCTGAAGGCGCGGTAGACCCGCGCGACCTGCGCCAAACCGTCTTGGCCGAGCGCGCTCTCGGGGCGCCGTGGGACACCCAACGATCCGCTTCCTCGGCGGCGTTCGCGAGATCGGCGGCAACAAGGTCGTCGTCGAGGACGGTCCGGACCGGATCCTCCTCGACTTCGGCCCCTCGTTCTCCCCGCTCTGGGAACAGTACTGGGGCCAGTACCTCCAGCCCCGGTCGTCCTCCCCCGTCAAGGACTACCTCGAGTTCGGCCTGATCCCCCGAGTGGAGGGGCTTTACTCGGAGGAGGCGCTCGCCGGCTCCGACCTCCGGCCGACCGAGCCCGAATTCCAGGGGGTCTTCGTCAGCCACGCCCACCTCGACCACGCCGGCCACCTGAAGCTCATCGACCCCCGGATTCCCGTCTACGTGTCCGAGGGGACGGGGAGCCTTCTCGAGACCATCGAGGCGAGCACCTACACGCGCTACGGCGAGCATCCGTGGCACCGAATGGCCTACGGCACGCCGGTTCGACTGGGGAAACTCGAGGTGGTGCCGCTCCCGGTCGACCACTCAATCCCGGGCGCCTCCGGCTTCCTGATCCGGACGAGCGGGGGAACGATCGCCTACACCGGGGACTTCCGCCAGCACGGCCCGAGGGCCGGCGAGACCCATGCGTTCTTCGAGGCCGCCGCCGCGGAGCGACCGGTCGCCCTCATCACCGAGGGGACGAGGGCCGGGCCGGACCCGCGCAAGCAGTTCAGCGAGGAGGGGGTCCGGACCGGCGTGGACCGGGTGCTTGCCCGGGCGAAGCAGCTCGCCCGCGGCACCTCCGCCCCCCGGGACCTCGACCGGTTCGCGACGCTCCACCAGGCGGCGCGGGCCGCCGGGCGGTCCCTCGTCGTCTCCCTCCGCACCGCCTACCT
>JAKIVT010000110.1 GCA_022750415.1 Thermoplasmata archaeon | reverse complement strand
GGGACTGGGCCGTTCCACTACACCTACGACGGACTTCCGCTGCCGTGCCGGACGGCCGATGTTCCCGCCTTGGTCTGCTCGCCCGGGACGAACGGTACGAACGACATCACCGCGAACGTGACGGACGCCTTTGGCTGGTCCGCCGAGGCCACCCTCCACCTCACGGTGAACCCGGACCCAGCGTTCTCCCCGCCGAGCAGTGCCCCCGCCGCCGTCGACGTCGGCACGCCTGTGACAATCTGGGCCAACGCCTCCGGGAGGTCCGGCGGGGTAAGGAAAGCGGGCGGCGCGTCGAGGTCGAGCGCGCCGAGCGGGGAGACGGCGGCCGCGTCCCGGCGATGGCGGGGAACTTCCACATCGTCGCGACCGCGACCGACGCGGCGGGGTACGTCCTGACCGAGACGATCCCCCTGCTCGTCCACCCGGCGCTCGCCCTGGGCGCGATTGCGGCGACCCCACCTTCGATCGATGTCGGCCAATCGGTCACCCTCGCCGCGCAGCCGACCGGAGGTTCCGGGCCCTTTGTCTTCGCGTTCGATGGCCTGCCGCGGGAGTGCCACCCGAGTTCCGCGGACGGGAACGTGACGTGCTCGCCGACCCTCGCGGGGGTCTATTTCCTAGAGGCCACGGTCACGGACGCGACGGGCACGTTCCGGACGGCCACGGGCTCCCTGCGGGTGAATGACGACCCGACGATCGACGCGTTTGCTCCGTCCGCCAATCCTGCCCTCGTCGGGCGGGAGATCGCGCTGACGGTGGTTGCGGCGAACGGCAGTGGCCCGTTCTCGTACGCCTTCCGGGGACTCCCGCCGGGATGCCTCGACGCGAACGTCTCCGTCCTCGAATGCGCCCCCGGGAGCGCTGGAACGTACTCGGTCGACGTCACGGCCACGGACTCGGTGGGGTTGACCGCCACCGCTCAGATGGTCCTGATCGTCACGGCCGGAGGACCGTCCGGGTTCCTCGGCCTTCCGCCGGTGATCGGATACGCCCTCGTGGGGTCGTTCCTCGCCGCCGGAGTCGTCGGAGCGTTCTTCGCCCGGCGTCGGATGGCGATTCGCAGAAGAGAGGCCGAGCCTTCCGCGGCATCCTGAACGGCCACCTCGCCCGCGCAACGGTGCCGGCGGATCGGGCCACGCCGCGAGCGAAACCTTCATTCCCGAGTTCCTTGGTCCGCCCCAACGGGCCGATGGACGTCGACACCGTGCTCCAGAGCGTTCAGGAGCGGGACAAGTGGCGGGGACGCCTCGCCGTCCTCCAGTCATCGCTCCGAGAGATCCGCGAGCGGGAGGCCCGGCTCCAGCAGCGCCTGCGCCGGATCAAGCGGGACCTCGCCAAGCTATCGAAGTTCTCCGACGCCATCCTCGACCAGGCCAGCCGACATTATACAGGAGGAACGGGACGTGGTCGTTCGGCGACGGACCCCCAGCACCCTACATCATAGGCTCGAGAGCCTTCAGACCGCCCTCGCCGACGCCGAGGCGGAGTCGGCCCGGCTGCGGAGCGAAGCGGAGTACCTGGTGGGGCAGGTCCGCCAGGCGCAGGAGCAGGTCCGCCACTACGAGGGGTTGCTGAGCGAGCTTCGGCGGGACTGGGGACGGGCCCCCCGGCTGACGGACCTCGTCCGACGGCTCGGCTGACGACGGACCCGTGCGGCTCGTCGTCTTCGGCGCCGGCGCGGTCGGCAGTCGGTTCGCCGTAGGGCTCGCCCGGGCGGGTTCCGAGGTCACGATCGTGGCCCGGCCGGAGCACGCCGCGGCGGTCACCGCGAACGGGCTCGGGGTGGAAGCGGACGCCCAGGGCCCGGTCCGAATCCGCGCGCTCGAACGGTTGCCGGTGCCGTACTCCGCCGAGCTCGTCGTGCTGACGGTGAAGAGCTACGACGTCGAGACGGCGGGACGGGCGCTCGCCGAGGCGCTCGACCAACCGACCCCGGTGCTCGCGCTCCAAAACGGCCTCGGCATCGAGGAAGCCCTCTCGACCGGGCTCTCCCTCGGGGGTTGGAAAACCCCCTTGGACTGGATCCTTCGCGGTGTCCACACGGTCCCCGCTCGGCTGGTGGGACCGGGTCTGGTCGCCGAAACCGGGGAAGGAGCGGTAGTCCTCGGTCGCAACCCGAAACTCCCGGGTTGGCCCGACCGCCTGAAGGAACGGTTCGAGTCCGCCGGGTTTCCCGCGCGCGTCGTCGACGACATCCGCCGCGAGACGTGGAGGAAAGCGATCGTCAACGCCGCCATCAATCCGGTCACGGCGGACCACGGGATTCCCAACGGGCGACTCGTCGAGGAGCCTTGGCGGGGCCAAGCGCTCGCTCTGCTCCGCGAGGCCGTCCTCGCCGCCCGGGCCGAGGGGATCGACTTCGATCTCGACGAAACGGAACGGGCGGTGTTCACGGTCGCCCGGGCCACGGCGGCGAACCGCTCGAGCATGCTCGAGGACCTCGACCATCATCGACGGACCGAGCTCGACGCGATCTCCGGCGTATTGCTGGCCACCGGACGGGCTCACGGGGTCCCGATGCCGGCGACGGTCCGCGCGATCGAGCGGATTCGGACGCGGGAACACGAGCGCGGGGTTCGGCCCTAGCTGCGTCCGCGCGGAACCGCTTTAGGCGGCGTCCCGTCGGGGGGCCGATGCCGGGAAAGCGGAGCGTCACCGAGGCGTCCGTCAAGGGCCGCCGCGTGCTCGTCCGCGTCGACTTCAACGTTCCCCAGCACCCGGACGGGTCGGTGGCGGACGACCGACGGATCGTCGAAGCGCTCCCCACCCTCAAGCACCTGGAGGCCGCCGGGGCGAAGACGATCTTGCTTTCCCATCTCGGACGGCCCGATGGCCGGCGCGACCCGAAGTTCTCGCTCCGGCCGGTGGTCCACCGACTCAGCGCCCTTCTCGGGCAACCGGTCCCCCTCGCAGACGACATCGTCGGCATCCACGCGATCGAAGGGGTGACCCGACTCGCGAGCGGGGGGTTCCTGATGCTCGAGAACCTCCGGTTCCATCCGGGGGAGGAATCGAACGACCCCGCGTTCGCCGCGCAATTGGCTCGGCTCGGAGACCTGTTCGTGGAGGAGGCGTTCGGCGCCGTCCATCGGGCCCACGCGTCGACCGTCGGGGTGCCGAAGCGACTTCCGTCGTACGCCGGCCTGCTGGTGGAGAAGGAGATCCGGGCGCTCACTCCGTTGGTCCATGGGGCAGAGAAGCCGTACGTGGCGATGATGGGCGGGGCGAAAGTCGCCGACAAGCTCCCGCTCCTCGCGAGCTTCTTGGGCCGGGTCGACACGCTCCTGATTGGCGGAGCCCTCGCGTTCCCCTTCCTCGCGGCGGACGGGGCGAACCTCGGCGCGACCGGTGTCGAACTCGGTCTTGAGGGAGTGGTGCAGGAGTTTCGGGACGCGGCCCGCTCGGCGGGAACGGCTCTCCAGTTCCCCACCGACCTCGTCTACGAGCCCGCGGACGGCGGGGACGGAGTCGTCGCGACCGGGACCGACCTGCCGGCGGGGGCCAAGGCGTTCGACATCGGCCCGGCCACGCGTGCCTCGTTCCTGAAGGCGCTCGCCGGATCGAAGACCGTGTTCTGGAACGGCCCGCTCGGCCTCGCGGAGGACCCGAGGTTCGCGGCCGGGACCCGCGAGGTGCTCGCCGGGCTCGCGGGCATTCCGGGGTTCCACGTTTCCGCCGGCGGCGACTCCGCCCGCGTGGCCGAAGCCTTGGGAGTCGGGGGCGCCTTCCAGTTCGTCAGTACCGGCGGCGGCGCGGCGCTGGAGTTCGTGCAGGGCGCGGCGCTCCCCGGGCTCGTGGTCCTCCCCGACGCCTGAGTTTCGCGGAGCCCCCACCGAGGGGCGGAGGAGGCGAATCGGCGTCGAGGGTTTCCGCGAGGTACGCAAGGTACGGCGGATGGACCCTCGGCACGTCCAGTTCGATCATCTCGGGGACGTCGTACGGATGGAGCTCGCCGAGCCGGCGAAACAACGCCCCCACCCGCTTCGGCACGGTCTTGAACACGACGAGCACCTCGTCCTCCGACCGCACCCGTCCCTTCCACCAGTACCGCGACCGGACGTCGGTCGACTGGGCGCATGCCGCGAGACGGGCGCCGAGGACCGTCCGCACCGCGCGGTCGGCCGCGGCCCGGGACGGGAAGGCGGTGAGAACGAGGCGCATCGGCCCGGTCGCTTCGACGGGGTCGAGCGGGTACGGGGTCACGTGGCCTCTTCCCCGTCCGGTCGGCCGGCCGAGAAGTCCAGCGTCGAGACGGCGAGGTTCGTCAGGTCGACCACCGCCGCCCGGGCCGGCACGGGGGTGATGTTCCGCATCCGCTGGTACTCCGTTTCGGCCTGCCACGTGGAGGCATTGAGGAGGAGCGTGCCGTTGTACTGGTCCACGCCGAAGGTGTGGGCGTGGCCGGTCACGAGGATGTCCGGGGCCGGGTCGATGATCAGGCCGTCCCTGGCGAGGGGGGCGATCGGGGTCCGGCCCCCGTACATCGGCGCGAGGTGGCGCATCGCGAGCATCCGCTTCATCACGTCGGTCGGCCGGGAGTAGCTCGCCCCCGGGATGGCAGGGATCAGGTCGTCGAAGCTTCGTCCGTGGTACGCCGAGACGACGACGCCGTCAAGGGCGACCGTCGAGGGGTTCCCGAGGGAGGTCGCGTTTGGGGGCAGTAAGGCGAGTACCTCCGGGGTCAACGACGGCTGCGGCTCGGCGGGGCACACCGCGTCGTGATTTCCGGGGATGAGGATGAGTCGCAACTTCTCGGGCAACTCCCGGAGGCGGCGGCCGAGCTCCTCGTACTGCTGGAAGACGTCGTGGATGGCGAGGTCCCGTTCCTGGTTGGGGTAGATGCCGATCCCATCGACGAGGTCCCCGGCGACGACCACGTACCGGATCTCGGCCGCGAGCTCCGGCGCCGGGCCCTTGCCGTGCAGGAACGCCGCCAGCTCGGACCATGGGCCGGAGAGGAACGAGCGGCTCCCGATGTGGAGGTCGGAGAGGAAGAGGGCCCGGCTCGGCCCCGTCGCGCGATGCTCCGTCCGCCCGCGGAAGCTCTCGGGGCGCTCGACGGCGGCCACCCGCGGGGCCCGGTTCGGGTCGTTGCCCACCACCAGTTGGAGGCCGACGACCTCGTCCGGAAGGAACGTGGTCTTGGCGATCGGACTGTCCTTCGGGACGAAGCACTCGATGGCGCCCGTGTCGTCCTCGACCCGGACG
>JAKIVT010000011.1 GCA_022750415.1 Thermoplasmata archaeon | reverse complement strand
GATACCACCACCCGCCCTTGCTGGTCCAGTTGAACTCGTACGTGGGACTCGAGATCCGGTCGATGATCCCGCCCTCCCATGGGACCCACGCTTGCACGGAGAAGGCCGCCCGCGCCCCTGGATTCGCGGGCACGACGGTCGAGAGTTGGGTGGAGTTGGCGGGGTTGAACGCCTCCGCGTAGTTCGCCGTGACGTTGCTGACCGTTTCGGTGATGCTGAGGCGGGCGTACGGGATCGGTTGCAACGTCCCGTTGATCGAAGTGAGCGAGGCGAGGTTGATCGTGAGCGGCTGGTACCGGTTCGGGAAGTAGATCGGCGGGGTGACCACCGAGGGGGTCGTTGTGACGGCGATGTCACTCGAGAAGTCGGACGAACCCCAGATCGACGCGACGTCGAACGACCAGGTGTAGTTGTCCTTCAGGCCGGAATAGTTGAACTCGTTCCAGATCTGCTGGGCCGAGTACACGGTGCTCGGCGTCGCGCTGGCGGACTCGATCGTGAGGTTGAAGTACACCTGGGAGCCGGGCCAGAAGTACCGGAAGATGTCGAAGTAGAACGTCGCGGTGGTCCGCGGCCCGCCGGGGGTGATGTACATCGAGAAGTTCGCCGGGGTCGACGGGTCGAAGCCCGAGATCGGGTTCTGGGGGTTCGTGGCGTTCGGCCAGGTCGTCCCCCAGATCTGGACGATCGCGTTGACCATCGGGACGTTCGTGGTCACGTTCATCCAGAACCCGTGGACGTACGTCGGGATCGTGTTGCCGCACGGCTCCGTCTGGAACTGGCTCCCATCCAGGGACGGGGTGTTCGGAACGTAGAACGTCACTTCGACGTCGTTGAAGAACGCGAGGCTCTTCCAGTTCGGCGCGTTCGATGGCGTCGGGCAGCCAAACGATGCCGCCGGCGCGGAGCCGGTCTGGCTCGCCGTCGAAACGGCGTCGGGATGAGCGAGGGCCGCGGACCCGTGGTGGGGAGCCGACGCGGAGGAATGGACGAGGACCGGTGCCGCGGGGGCGGCGGGCGCGAGCATCGAAAGAACGCCGAACGACGGGCCGACTGCGAGGACCCCGACGATGGCGAGGACGACCGCAAGGTGCCGAATCCGGAGTTGGCTCATAGGGTCACCCGCTTCTCCTCTTCCTTCCGCCGCGCCCGGATCTGGGTCCACCAGAAGTAGAGGGGAACGGCGGTCGCGATCGTGGCGACCAAGCCGATGAGCGCGGGGAGGGGGATGCCGCTCGCGGTCGCCGGTGGGGAGGCGACGGGGGGCGCCGGGGTCCCATTCAGGTAGAACAGGATCGAACTCCCTTCCTGCACGACGAAGTAGTTCGGGGCGCTCACGAGGGTCTGCCGGGCCGAAAGCGCGTGGGTCGCGACGACGGTCGCGTTCAGCAGCTCCGGTGGGGCGGTGCCGGTCGGCACAAAGGCGGGGTCGCGAACCGAGACGTGGTACGACTCGTTCGCCGGCAGGAGCAGCGGAACGAACGGCGCCAACGTGGCGTTGGGGTAGGAGATCCCGTACGTCGTGTTCGAGACCGAATTGAGGAATCCGTGGGGACCCGTGACCTGGACGGTCGCTCCGGAGACCCACTCGTGGGTACCGTTGTCAAAGATGTAGACGTAGAAGAACGTCTCATTCCCGGGAACGAACGGGTTGTACTCGGCGAACGACGGGGTGACGTAGGAGAATTCGGGAGAGACGAGCTGGTGCTGGCTAAAGTCCCAGGCGTCGACGGTGAAGTTGACGAACGAGCCCACCGGGACCCCCGGCAGGGTGCCACGGAAGATCGTGGAGGTCAAGCGGAACATCGGGATGTTGACGACGATCCGCTCGTTGATGGCGGGGTAGCTGAACGATTCCACGAGCTCGGCGGCGTTGATGGCGACGCCGGGGTTGAGACTCGTGACCGTCACGTTGACCGCCTGGCCCGGTTGGAGCACGACCGCGACGCCGGCGGCCGCCGCCACGTCGGCGGGGCTGCTCGTGATCCCGAGGTCGTCGGTAAACGTCCCCGATAGGAACGAGCCGTTGGCTCCCACGGTGTACGTGTACGCGGGGGTCAGGAGTTGGTCCCCCGCGACGTCGGCGACATTGATCGAGTACGAAACGACCGCGCCCGCCAACTGGGAGTACACCGCCGGGATGAGGACGGACGTCGTCACGGCCCCTACGCCCCCGGTCACGTTCACCGGGAAGGGGAACGATGTCGAGGTGATCACCGCGGAGTTGTACGTCTCGCGGAATTGGACCGAGGCCGACCCAATCGACGCGTTGACGGGGAATCCATCGGCGGCGGTCGTGTTGACCACGATCTGCACCGTGTCGTTCCAGTTCGGCGAGCGGGGGTGCACCGAGACGTTCACGTCGGCGAAGGTCGCGTTCGGCCCGGAGTACTGCTGGGAGCCCTGGTACGGCGAGAACGGCCAGGCCCCGCCGTAGGTGAACTGGAAGTGGGGTCCCTCGTGATGGGTGTAGGTCGTGTTGGCGATGTTGGTCGTCAGCTCGATCCACCAAGTGACCGTCTCGCCCGCGAAGAAGTTCGCGGCGCCGGAGCTCGCCTTCGCCGCGATGACCACCGTGTACCAGTACGGGTAGGTCTGGTTCTGGGTGACGTGGGTCGGACCGCCCCACCAGGTGTTGTTGTCGGCGTGCCAGACGTTTCCATCGAGGAACGTCGAGTACGGAACGCCATTCCAGAGGACCCCCGTCACGTTGAGGGCAATGGGGGAGTTGGGGCCGCTCTTCGAGGGGGAGGAGCCGTTGAGGAGGAACCGGGACTTGATGATCAGATGGAGGTCCTGCGAGGCGTTCGGCTCGACGGCCGAGACGAACGACCCGGCCGGGGGAATGATGTTCGGCTCGGTGGCGCTTTGGATGGAGATGCAGACGGTGGTGTCAATCTTCGCGCAGGTGGGGTTGAACGTCGTGTTCGCGAGCGGGACCGCCGCGGGAGCGCTCGGCAGGTCCGTCGCGGCCGTGCCGCGAGCGGGGGCGGCGGCGGCGAGGAAGTGCGCGCCTGGACCGGCGGGCACTCCCACGCTCGGCGCGGCACCGATGCTCGCACCGTTCGCGAAGAAACTGAGCAGCAAGAGCGGGGCGAGCGCGCCGAGGGTGAGCAGGAGCGAAAGGAGCGTTCGGCTTCGGGGTCGGGTCTGGAAAGCCGGTCGGCGCACCACGGGGTTACCACTCCTTACGGATGACTTCAGGCGCGCGCCCCGAGGGCGCAGCGCGGGAGAGCAAGCGGGCGACACTCGAGGGGGTGGTCCCATACATGGCTAAAAACCTCTAGCCCTCGCCCAGACCCCGAACGGCACCGCGTGGGAAATGTTCATCGCGGCAGGACCGGAACGTTCGAAGGATTCGCCGGTCGGCTCCATTGCGGTGCCGGTAGCTGGTCGCTGGACGCTCGGCAAGGCCGCGGCGGTTTCGGAGCGCGGGGCGGGTCTACTCGAAGCGACCGACGCTGGTCCCTTGCTTCGCGCTCGCGGAGTCGAACTTCGATGTGATCGTCCCGGACTTCGCGGCGACCCGCATCGCGACGGGCTTGTTCTTCAGCTGGACCCGGACGAACCCGGCTCCAAGGAACCCGGCCGACGCGGCCTGGAGCGAGATGTTCGCCACCCCGACTTGGTTGCCGATCCCGATCTGTTGCGGGACTCCGACCGCGGTCGGGGCAACGACGGGGAATCCCGGAGGGGCCGGCGGCGGCGGGGGCGGCGGAGCTCCCGCCGGGCTGACGGTCGGCGTAAGTTGCACCGTGATGAGCGCGAGCGGGAACGATTCCGTGGTGATCGAGTTGTTCGTGAACGGCACGAAGCTCGCCGAACTGTAGAAGCCGTTCACGGCGGTGCTGCCGGCCGCCTTGCACGCCACGGTGATGCACGCGTGCAGCGGGACGGTCGTGAACGGACCGCCGGTCGCCATGACGTTGAACGACGCTGTCCAACTGTCGCCGACGAACATGGCGTTCTGGGACTTGTTCGAGCTCCAGTTCCACCCGATGAAGTGCACCCCGCCCTCGAGGTAGAGCTTCGGGGCGGCGCACCCCTTGAGGTTGGCGCCGTGCCGCTGGCACTGCTGGCTCGGCTGGAGGTCGGGAGCGAACGCGATGTGACCGAACGGCACGAAGGTGAAGATCGGCCGATTCGAGCCGGAGGCGACTTGCGTTTCGAGGACCGGCCCGAAGCCAATCTGCCGGAACGCGATCAGCAAGGTCGGATTGTTCAAATTCGGTTTCGTCGCCGGCCCGTGGGGAACGTACTGGAGCGTGCCTTGCTGGCCGCTCGGGCACGTGAAGAACGACGGTCCGTCCCACGTCCCTCCGGTGGCCGCCGCGATATCGCAACCCGCGAGGAGGATGTGCTGGACGTTCGAGACGACTGCCGAGCCGCCTGGCCCGCCGTTGGCCCGGCCGGTCGGCCAGCCCTTCGAGAGCGGGTCGGTCGGCGTGGTCCAAAGGTCGATGGCATCGACGGTGCACACGCCTCCGACGGAGTCGGTACACGACGGCGAGGTCTTCGCCAGCTGCGCGATCGAATCGTTGACGTTGCCGTCCTGGCTGCGGACCCATCCCTCGCACTTCGGGCTCGCCCCGTTGAGGAAGGTGTACGAGGGCTCGCACGTCGGCGAGGTGGCGCAACCCGGGCTGCCGGCGTAGTCGGAGGCGGAGACGCAGTAATTCACCACGCAGTCGGGGTCCCTCGGGCAGGTCGACCCCATCCAGACGATTACGTGGTGGGTGTCGTTCGCCCAGGTCAGGCCGCTGCCGATGATGGTGCCGTACATCGCGGTGATGACCGAGGAGTGGAGTTGGTTGTCCGAAAGGTCGGAGTCCGAGTAGACCCAGCCTCCGCCGAGGACCTGCGCCTGGAACGTCGAGGTCACCGCGCCGCCAAAGTCCGCCGAAGCGACGAACTGCTGGATGTCGACGTGGTACTCGCTCCCGTCGCCGTCGTCGAACTGGTCGAGGCTGGCGAAGTAGTCGACCATCGCGAAGGTCACGTGGCTGTGGGGATTCGCCGCCGAGATCGCGTTGGCGATGTCCTGCGCGTGGGCAACGAAGAACGGAACGCCGTTCGACTCCTCGCACAAGTACCCCGTCGTCGCGACGCACGGGTCGGTGCCGGGGTCCCCCGCGCTCGGGTCGTAGACTCCATCGTACGAGGTCGTCTCGACCACGAAGGCGACCTGCACGTCCGGCCAGGCCAAGAATCCGGATCCTCCGGCGTTCGCGCTGAGGGTCACGCGCGACTCGCCGACGCCGGCCGCGCAACTCGCGAGGTCGTAGGCGCAGATCGTGCCGGGGTTGTCCGTCACGCCGAGCTGGAGTGCGCCGAAGGTCGAGTCTGCCGGCGCCGAACCGACCCGGGACCCTGCGGTGACCAGGTGGGCGGAGTTCACGTGGGCCGAAGCGGTGTTGACCGGCCCGTACGAGACGATTAGGGTGGCAAGGAGCAATCCGGTACCAAGCAGGAGGAGCGCGCGCATGACCCGACCTTGGGTCGGGTCCATCCCTTCGTGCTGGATGCTCCAGTCGCTCACGACTAGGCCCCCTTGGCCGGTGGCCGACGGTGGCCAAGGCGACCGGCCCGATAAAGGCTCAGAACGAGGAGGGCCGCTCCCGCTGCGACGACGATGCCGAGGGCCACCGCAATCCCGGTCCACGCGCTTCCGGCGGACGGGGCGACGTGGCTGGAGGACATCGGCACGGGGGACAGTCCCACAAGGAGCTGGGTTGCGACCCCGCTCGGCTTCACGGTGAGCGTCGCGTTGGTGTATCCTCCGTAGATCCCGGTCACGCGGTAGGTTCCCGCGGGAAGCTCCACCTGGAAGGCGCCCGACGGGCTTGTCTGGATCGTCTCGTTGATCGCCTTCGTGTCCGAGGCCTGGCCGACGATCAGGACGCCGGCCCCGCCGAGGGGGGTTCCCGACGCCGCATCGACCACGAGCCCGTACACGTCGGTGATCGGCGGGTACATCGTGACGTTCCGGACCGGACCGCCGCCGTTGACCGAGACCGCGAACGAAACCTGCCCGTAGTTCACCGACGACGAGCCCTGGTAGACCGCCGTGAGCGTCGTCGTCCCGTTGGGGAGCGCGACCGCGTACTTCCCGTCGGTGCCGGTGGTGTTGGCCACGGTCGTTCCGACAAGGATCTGGACGCTGTCGAGCGGCTGGTGGGTCAAGCCGTCCGAGACCCAGCCCGTCACGTAGTAGGTCTGGACCGAGAGGGTCAGCTTAAGCCCGCTCAGCGGCCCGTGGACCACGATCGGGAGCGACACCGGGCTCTCGCCCTGGGCGCTCGCCGTCAGCGTGTACGTCCCGTAGACCACGTTGAGCTGGAAGTTCCCATTGGCCCCCGTGACGCTCGAGGCGGCGACGACCCCGTTGTAGGTCGCGGCCACCAACGCGTTCACGTACGGGGTGCCGTCGGCGACCACCGTGCCGCTCACTTCGTACACCGTGGCGGTCCCGAGCCGGACCAGGAACGCGGTCGGGGCGACCACCGTGCGTCCGCCGACGACCGTCGCGTGTTGCTCGAGGTCGGAGTAGCCCGCCGCCGAGATCGTCAACACGTACGGGCCCGGAGCGCCCTGGAGCAGGTAGTGGCCCCCGGCGTCGGTCGTGCTGGACACACAGACCCCGCCGGACCAGACGGGACAGGCGAACACCGCCGCCCCCGCGACGGGACCGATCGAGGAGCTATCGTAGACCGCTCCCGTGACCGCCCCGAACGCCTGGAGGAAGATGGTTCCGACCCGCACTTGTTCGCCCGGGGTGACCGAAATCCCGAGGTAGGTCGAGTTGTAGTCGGGGTCCGTGACGGCAAGGATGTACTTCCCGGCGGGCACGATCAGGAGGAAGCTACCGGTCGCGGTGGTCTGCACCGTGTACAGGCACGGCCCCGTGGGGCTGCCACCCGTCGGCGAACAGACGCTCACATTCGCCCCCTTCAGCGGGAATCCGGCGGGAAGCCCGAGGACCTTGCCGGAGATGTACGCGGGTTGGTACACCGGGATCGCCGTGATGTGGACGAAGCAGTCCGAACAGACGTTCACCAGCGTGGGGGACGCCGGGACGAACCCGGTCGCGGTCACGTTGATGAAGTTCAGACCGGGGGTTGCGTTGATCCAGAAGATCCCGGATCCGTTCGTCTGCGTGAAGCCGCAGAGCCGCTCGCCGGCCAGGCAGTCCGTGATGTTCGCCCCGGCGACCGGGATGTTCCCCGGCTTCGAGACGACCAGCGCGGCGACGACCCCGTCTCCCGTCAGGTTGACGCGGGCGTAGTGGGACACTTCGCCCGGGGCAATCACGAGGTGCGTGGAGTTCGACTCGTACACGGTCCGCGAGAAGTTGACGAAGGCCGGACCGGGGGGCGCGTCCACCAGGAATTGGCCGCCGACGTTGGTCAGCGGGAGGTTGGTGCCGCTGGTGAGGATCCCGTTGTTGCTGGTCGCGAAGACGCCGACGTTCCAGACCGGGATTCCCTTCACGACGTCGATCGCGCCGGCGATCGGGGGGAACTGAGAGTAGTTCACCTGCGTCGACGCGGCGTATCCCCAGTGGTCGAGCGTGACGTTGCCCGGGTGGGTGATGTCGACCGAGCGGATCGAGCTCGTGTTGCTGAGATTCACCGGGTCGAGGAACTTGGTGCTGTTGAAGTCGTTCCCCGGACCGACGGTGAACAGAACGTTCGGGCCGGCCGCAGCGGAAATGTTGAAGAATCCCGCGCCGTTCGTTTCGGTGCTCGACGAGTACACGAGGGTCGAGCCCACGGGGGTGGACGAATCGGTGACCCCCAAGTAGGTCGCCGGCTGGTAGGTGTTCGTCTGCACGACTTCCCCGGTCTCCCACCCGTAGTGGATGAGGGACAGGCTCGTCGAGTTGACCGCCTCACCAGGTGTGAGCGCGACGGCGACGACCCCGTTGGCCGCCTCCCAAGCGCCGCCGACCTGCGCCGTGTAGAACGTGCGCTTCGCCGGATTGCCGGCCGGGATGAAGAACGTCACGTTGCCCGCCCCGTTCGCGAAGTACGCCACGTTGCCGCTGTGCGGGCCGATGGCGGTCATGCCCACGGGCGCGTACCGGACGGGGAGCGGGGTCGCCTGCGATTGCCCCGGAATCACGGAGACGTTGTTCCAGACCGTGAACGACACCGAGGCGAAGATGTCGAGATACTGGGTCGCATTGACGCTCGCGTTGGTCGCATAGAGGCTGATGTTCGCGAACGTCTTGTTCGTTACGAAGCCGCCCGCCGGACTCGTGTACCCGCCGGGCGCCGACGGCGAGATGGTCACCACGTCGTTCGACCCGGGCTCGCCCCAGACCAGGAACCGGCCCGTGGGCTGCACGCTCGAGGTCGGGCCGCGGCTGGGCGCGCAGACCCGGTTGACCGTGCAGACCTGGACAATCGCCTGCGGGCCCATCACGAAGGTGTAGACGACCGTCGGGCTCGCGCGGATCGAGATCTGGTGCCACGGGTTGATCGTCACGGTGCCGTTCAGCCACGGGAGCGGCTGCAGATCGATGGTGCCGATGTTGAGGTAGCCGGCGCCGCTCGAGTTGAAGTACACCGAGAGGAACTGGTACCCCGGCGCGGAGATGTTGAGGTAGTAGAGCCCGGCCGGGATGGTCACGTTGAAGAACCCGCCCGTGTTCGTACTCCCGCTCGACGATGTGCATGGGGAGCCGTCAACCGGGCAGACCAGGTACGCGCTCGTCTGGACACCGATCTGCGTGACGTTGTCGTAGAACTCACCGGTCAACCACGTCGAGATCTGGGTCGCGTTCGTGGAGTTCCCACTCCCGTTGCCGCCGCCACCGCCGCTGGTCCCGTTGCTGCCGGACGGGTAGAGGATCAGGGTCGAGACGTTCGTGATGTTGCCGACGGTGGCATTCACCCACGCCCAGTTCGAGGTGTAGCCGGCCGCCGAGACGACGACCTTGTACGTCGCGATCGGGAGCCACCCCCCGGTCACCTCACCGAGATAGACTCCGTTCGTCCCGACCCGACCGGCCCCGAGCTGCGGACAGGTCGAGGCAGTCGTCGTCAACGGGCACGCCACCGCATCGGCACCCAGGACGGGGTTCCCTTCGGGGTCGACGACCCGGCCGGTGATCACCGCGAGCGGGTTGAGGCCGATGTTGCCGACCGACACGGTCTGTTGAGAGGCGTTGACGTAGGCCCACACGTAGTCGGGCTGGTACTCCGAGGCGGAGATTTGCAGGTAGTCCCAGCCAAGGGGGGCGGAGAAGTCGAAGATCCCGCGGAGGTTGGAAGCCCCGGACGAACAGCCGACCGGGTACGTGGGTGAGACGGAGCAGATCTTCACGGACGCGAGGGCGAGGCCGAAGTTCGTCCCTGCCTGGGTGACATTGCCCGTCACAAACCCTCCGGCGGTGACATTGACCGTATTGTACTCGAGATTGGCCGTTTGCTGGAGCGGCACGCCGGCGGGAGTGCCGACATAGGCTTCCGGCGCCGAGACCCACGTGTAGTTGTTCGGATATCCGTTCGCGGTGACCGTGACGAGGTCGGGACCAGGCGGGGCGGCCGCACAGAACTCTCGCGAGCTCATCTCGCTGCCACACGACCACGACGTCCATGGCCCGAACTGGGACGAATACGCGTAGGATGCCGTGAGGGCGGGGTAGTTGAGCGACGTGATCGTCACGGCGTAACCCGGGCTGGGAGCGCTCGTCGTACCGGCCACGGTCACGTTGCCGTACACGTACGTTCCGACGGTGAAGTTCAGCCACCCGATGTTCGTGATCTCATCGGGAGTGATGTTGAAGTACGTCCCGTTGAACCAAACGGGGGTATCGCCGGGAATCGGCCACGTCGGGATCCCGTTGTTGCATAGGCCCCGGGTGTCGGGGTCGATGAAGATCGAGCTGCGGAGGGGGGCCGCGGCGATCTGAGCATTCACGAAGTTGGGGCTGACACAACCGTTCGTGTTGCACGGCCCCTCGGTGGTGTTCAGGAGCCCGGTCCGCTGATTCAGGATGGTGCTGATCTGGTCGAGTCCGTCCATCGTGCAGACGGTCGCGAGCCACCATCCGCTGTGAGCGGGGGCGCCGGAGGAGCTCACCAGGTCGTTGCCGTACATCCCAACGTTGAAGTTGACGACTCCGACCGGGGTGATATTCATCTCCGGCAGCCAGAAGACGTGGCCAGGGGCCTCCTTCGGGATGTTGCCGACCGTCGGTTCGGCGAGGACGTACCCCGTGACCTCGATTAGGGCGTAGGTCGCGCCCGGCTGGGAGAACGCCGTGAGGGTCGTGACCTTGTTCGCACCATTCCGGGAGCTGATGGTGATGCCCTGCTGGGTTCCCCCGCACCCGTTCGCGAGAGAACAGTACTTGATCGAGCCGAACAGACCGCCCGGAAGGGGGCCCCCGGTCACCGAGTCGGTCACGTTGATCTTGACCTCGGTGAGCCGCTCCAGGTAGATCGTACCGATGTTGATGGTGATGCCGGGCGTGGCGTTGAGCCATGTGAAGTTGGATTGCCACAATCCCGCCGGGGGGGTGAAGGCCAGCACGGAGGGGGAGGGGAGGATTGCCGCCTGGAACGAGCCGTTGCTCGCGGTCGAGGCCCCGGGGTCGGCGACGACGCCGGCGATGGGGGAGGAGTCACTCACCTGGACCCCGCCGATCGCGGGGTCGGACGGGGGCGTGTCCCCCTTGACAACTCCCCGGACCTTGGCGGTCTCGACGAGGTAAATCGTCCCGACATTGACCCGGGTGCCGTTGCCGGCGGTCGCGTAGGTGATGTTGTTCAGGTGGTAGGCGAGCGAGGCTTGAACGTAGTCGAAACCCACCGGGCCGAAGACCGTGAACGAGCCGTTCGCCGAGCTCACGACGGGGGCGCACGTGGTGGCGGGGCAGTCCTGGCCGGCGGCACCGTACCCCTGGACCGTCGCGCCCTGGAGCGCCTTCAGCGTCTCCCGGTCGTAGATGTAGCCGTAGAACGCGCCGGTCGGGATGGAGACGGCGGGGGTGGGGGCCGCGGGAGCGGAGGCGGTCGGAGGGACAGGTGCGAGGGCCGCAGACACCGCGGCACGTCCCGCGGAACCCGCGATGGCGGAGGCGTTGTTGAGCTCCGCGAAGCGGGTTTGATTGGCCGCCTGACGGAGCGTAAGGCCCGGGTTGATCTGAAACTTCTGGCCCGCAGTGCTCGCGCCGGCCAGAGTTCCGGAGCTCGCTTGGTTGTGGGAGACGGGAGCGGCGGCAGCGAGCGCCGCGTGAGTCGCCACGTGGTTCGCCGGTCCGACCGGTCCGATCAGGGTCGCCGAGTACCCCACGAAGGACACGGAGGGAACCACCATCACCAAGATGGCGAGCCAGAACGCGGTGCCGAGCAGGAGCCGGTGGCTCCACCGAGGCAGCGAACGGTTCGCGGAAGTCGATCCTGCTCGATCTTCGCGAGCGGGAGACGACGGATTCTGTTCGGGTCGGGAGGGCCGAGGGGTGGTTCCCAGCGCCGCCATGAGATTTCCTTCGAATGGATATGAGGAGATAAACCTTTGCGCGGACGCCGTTCGGGGCTGGCCGGGGCCATTCCCCGTTTCCCCTCGAGAACGGCCGGTCCTTCTCAGGACCATCGGCCGGACCGAGTCCCGGGACCCGGTCGAAGGACTCTCCAACCCCGAATCGGATCGGGCCAAATTTCGGTCGGGCGACGGGGCTCGTTCGGGGGTTCCCGACGACGCCATGAGGTTTCGTTCGAATGTCCGGAAGTTCATAAACCTTTGGAGTTTTGGAAATTCCCGGCCCGCCTTGCTCGGCAAGATGACGGAGAACCGAACCCCCGCGGGTCGGTCGAACCCGGCCAAAGCCCGAGAGGTTTAAGAACCGCCGTCCTCTCCGAGGCTTCGGGTCCGACCCAAGAATGGACGTCCCTCTCTACGCCATCGCGCTGATCCTGTTCGCCCTGCTGTACTTGGCGGTGAGCGTCGTCCTCTCGTTCACCCTGATCATTACGCTGGTCATTCTCTTCCTCTACCTCACGCTCCGGCACGGCAAGATGCCGGAGAACTACCCCCACGGCTTCGGCGACGCTCTCATCACGGCAATCTTCATCGGCGTGACCTGGGGCATCTTCATCCTCCTCGGACCGAAGTCGCCGATTCCCTTCCTTCCCGCGAACGGCAACCTGGTCTACGCCGTGACCCCCCCCATCGCCCTCAACGCCATCGTCGGCGTCGGCGTGGTCATCGCCATCGTGTTCCTGTTCATCGGGAGCCTGATCGCCCGCCAGCTCCGTGAGGGGTCGGCCGGAACGGGCAGCGGCTCCAGCACGACGACGACCGCCCAAAGCGACTCGAAGCCGAAGCAAGGCGTCGGGGCGTAGGGCCGCTTCCCCTCGAGAGAGGGTCTAAGTAACGGCGAGCCCTTCGAGGCCGTCGTGGTAACCGTCACCTGTGGCGCCGTCCGTACGTACCTCCGGTCGATCAGCTCGGGAGGGCCCTCGGCCTCGCCCGCCCCCGAAATCTGGGAATCGGTCTCCCGACACGGCGCGGTCGGCGGTTCCTCCGCTGAGCCGCTGATCACCGACATCGGGAAACGGGTCCTCGCCGAGCTCGAGGTCCGGGCCTCCCGGACGGACCCACTTCCGTTGGAGACCGTCGCCGAGCAGCTCGACCGGATCGGGTCGGACCTCGACAACGTCGCGAAGTCCGCGAGCTACTTCCTTGCCGAGCTCGGTCCCGTCGTCCCGGCCGAAGCGGTCCCGCTCCTTCGGATCGTGGCCGTCGGCCTCGCCAACCGCCGCGAAACCCCCGAGGAGATCGCGGAAGAGTTCCGGAACGCCTGGGGGAGCGTCGAGGTCATGGGCGGGGACCCCCGCGACCGGCTGCTCGGAGCCGAGCTCCTCAACTCCGCTTCGGCGCCGATCGGAGAGCTCTACGGCCCGATGGTCAAGACGATGGAGGCGGTTCGTGCCCGCGGTGGTCAGCGCGGGTCGGCCGTCACGGTCTCCACGGTGCTCCACCTCGCGGCCGGCCCCGAACAGCCCCCCGCGCTGGACGCCTTCTTCGCCCTTCGGTCCAACGCCGGTGGGGACGAGGCGGCGGCGCTTCTCGCGGCGAGCGGACGGACCCCCGAGGCGGCCCTCCAGCTCCGGGACGAGTGGGTCGGCAAGCTGCCGAAGCTCGAGGCGAACGACGCGCGGCTCTCCGCCGCCTACCTCGCCTGCGAGCCCGCGACCCGCTCCGACGTCGCCTCCCGGATCCAAACCTTGGTGCCGCTATTGGCGCCGAAGTTCGCCCGACCCGGCGTCGCGGCGTCGTTGCTCGCCATGAGCGCCCCCATCGAGCCCGGGGAACTCGTCAATTGGCTCGAAAAGGCCGAGTCGCTGGCGCGCACCCGGAAATTGGCTCCGACCCCCTCCGAACTGGAGGCCCTGGCTCTCGCCCTCGTCCACGGGCTCCCGGCGGCCGAATTCGTCGCGACGTCCGCGGATGCCGCGACGTACGCTCCGTCGACGGCGTCCCTCGTCGCGCTCCACGCTTGGCTATACCGCCCGTTGGTGGCCGAACCGAGCCACCCCGCGGCCCCTGCCGCCCCCTAGCGAGTTTCCCGAGTTCAGGGCGGGGCTTCGCTCCCGTCCCCGTCGGGAGCCGGCTCGGCCGGCCCCTCCCCATACATCGTCTCCGGTGGCGCCTCCTCGGAGGGAGGCGCGCTCTCCGGCTCGGCGGGCGGCGACCCCCCGCGGGACCGACGTCCCAGGAGGAGACCGGCGACCGCGCCGACGACCAGCAGCACCGCGAGCAAGACGATCCCGAGGGTCGGGAACGACGAGCCGCTGGAGGTCGTGGGTCCGGGGACGGTAATGGGCGCCGGCCCGAACGCCGCGAATTCCGACATCGGCCCGTTGACGGTCACCGAGGAGGTCCCGGAGGTGCCCGTGTACGCCCCCGAGCCGCTTCCGGTCCAATTCAGGAACACGTCGGTCGAGTTCGCGTTCTCGGTGAGGGCAACGACAGTGCCGGCAGCGACCCATTCGCTCGAGGGGCCCGCCGTGCCGCCGGCGCTCGAGCCGATGGTCACCTCGTACTCGACGGCGAAAGTCACCGTCGCGGAGTTGGCCGACGGAAGCGAGACGGAGATCGGGGCGGAACTCGTGGGCACGTAGCGCGTACCCGTGCCGACGTAGATGGTCGGGGCGGTGACGGTGTACTGCCCGGCACTCAGGCCCGTGAGGGTCAGCGTACTACCGGTCCCACTCGTCCCGGTCGCGCCGACGGAGACGTTCCAATCGACACCCGCCGGGAGACCGCTGGCCGTCACGGTCAGGTTGTACACCGGCGTTGGGCCCACGGGGATGGCCGTGAACTGGGCCACGACGCTCCCGGGCCCGCTCACCTGCACCTGGAAGGTGCCGGGGCTCAGGGGGACCGCCGTGTACGGCAGAAGGGTCGCGAGGTCCTCGAACTGCCAGCCGGTCGAGGGCTCCGCGGTGACCGTGACGACGGATCCCGTCCCGACCCACTCGGAGCCGGGGGAGATCGTGCCTTGTCCGATCACGCCGGTCGAGAGGTAGTCGAGGACCGTGTAATTCACCTGAACCGTCCCGTCGCCCACGACCTGCAGGGTGCCGTTCGGATTGGTCCCGTACGAAGCGACGGATCCAGTGACCATCCCCAACTCGCCGGTCGGAAGGTCGGTCACGTTCTGAGCAAGGAACCGGTATGGCCCGTCGGTGAAGCCGGACACGATCGCGGAACCGTTCGCGGTGAACCCGCGGGCGCCGACGGCGAACGAGAAGCCGACCCCGGCCGGGAGCCCGACCTCGGAGACGGTGATCTTGTCGCCCAGCGAGGCGTTCTGGACGAAGTTCGCGAGCTCGGTCAGCGGGCCGAAGACATGGATCGTCGGAGCGGTCGTCACCGTCGTGGCGGCTCCGTTGCCGGTCCCGGTCCAGCTGGTGAAGTGGAATCCGGCCGCGGCGGCCTCCGAGAGGGTGACGGCGACCCCTGGGCCGTACCAGGCCGACGCCGGTCCGGCCGACCCGCCGGACGTCG
This sequence comes from Thermoplasmata archaeon, assembly GCA_022750415.1. Lineage (GTDB taxonomy): Archaea > Thermoplasmatota > Thermoplasmata > Lutacidiplasmatales > UBA184 > Lutacidiplasma. The sequence continues at coordinate 12,660 of JAKIVT010000011.1, read as the reverse complement.
CTTCGACGTCGAGCCAGTATTTCGCCGTGTACACGAGGACGACCTCGGCGGGCCCGTGGACCTTGACGCTGCCGGGTGCGGTCGTGTTCGACCAGCCCGATTGGTTCACGACGAGCGACCGGACGTCGACACCCGTGACGACGTACTCGCTGCCGTTGTTGTCGGCCACCGCCGAGCCGGTCACCGAGTAGGTACCGGCCGGCGCGGTCGTCACGGTGCCGTTCCCCGCCGACACGCCGTACGAGGAGGAGTTGAGCGAGTACGACCACGGGAGGCCGGAGGGGAGACCCAACGTCCCGACGTCGAGCGGGAAGGAGAGGCCGGCCAACGACGGGAGGAAGGTGAAGTTGACGTTCACGACCCCCGTGACGGGCAACTGTACCGGCGAGAGCGGGCTCGTCGAGGGCACCCAGTATCCGCCGGTCCCTGGGACGGTCCAGACCTGGAACGTTGCGGGACCGATCGTCGGCGCTCCTTGGACGGGAATCCAAGGCGTCGTGTTGCCGGCGGTGGCGTTCCCGAACGCGGACGCGACCGAGACGTCCCACGCGGTCCCGTTCGGGAGACCGGACTCGTGGAACGTCAGCGTCGTGTTGTCCTGGATGCAGGTCGCGCTGGCCGGGGAACTGAAGTACGTCACGTAGCAGTAGCCGGAAAGCAGGAAGTTCGCGGTCTCATTGATCGGACCGTTGGCCACGACAGTCGTCAGATTCGACGTCGTGTTGACCGAGCCGCTTCCCGTCCCGGTCCACGACTGGAACGTCAGGTTCAGGACGTCGTTGTCGTAGCAGTTCGCACCGACCGTGCAGTAGTACGCTCCGATCGGGGTGGCGTTCAGGACGACCGAGCTCCCCGGGGCGACCCAGACGGCGCCCGGTCCCATGGCAGGGGACGGCGAGGCGGGCACGACGGTCACGTTGTACGTCATCGTCGCGCAGGTCGGGTCGTTCCAGGCGGTCGTCGGATACCCGGTGAAGCAGTACGGCGCGTAGGGCGCCTGGGCGACGGGGAAGCCGGGGACCGTTTCGACGTTCACCAGGACCTGCGGCACGTACACCACGGCGATGGTCGTGCTCGTCGTATACGACGCCGGGGTCGTTGAGGACGACGAACCGGAGAACCGTTCGCCGTACACGGGCTGGATGCTCGGGTTGAACCCCCAGTCGACGAGCGTCCCGACTGGGACCCCCGAGACCGACAGCGAGCCCGGTTCCGCCACCGCGCGCGCGTTCCCCATCACGCTGACGTTCCAGACGACCCCATTCGTCAGACCGGACTCGGTGAACGTCAGCGTGACGCCGACCGAGGTATCGAGCTGGGACAGGCCGATCTCGCTGTAGCAGTAGTTCGTCGGGAAGGGACCGTAGAGCCCCGTCGTCCACGAGGGGCACCCATCGAACGTCCAGGCGAGCCACATCTGGCCGCCGGCCACGACAATGGAAGCGTACTCCCCGTCGGGCATGGACGGGTTGTTGTACAATTGCGTCCAATCCCGGGAGACGAGCACCGGACCCACAAACGACGAGCCATTGTCGACCGATTGGGCGAACACCTCTTGCTGGGGGCCGCAGAAATTGCCCCCGAAAATCGTCGGCTGGCAGATCGAGTAGTTGTCGTAGGTGAACACGAGGTCGAACGTGCCGTTCCGGTCAATTGTCACCGCCGGATTGTAGGCGAAGCTCATGTAGAACGTCCCGAAGAGTCCGTACCCCCAGAGCCCTGGCATGACCACATGGGCCGGCGTCCAGCTGACGCCGGAGTTGGAGGAGTTCCCCACGAAGATGACCTCGGGATCTCGGACGGGGCCGCAGGTGCCGGCGACGCAGATCGTAAGGGCGTCCCCGCCCGCGAACGTGATCGCCATCTCGCCGGAGGGTCCGCCGTAGGCGATCTGCGGGCTCGGGTCGAGGAAGGAGTCGACGTACCGGCTGGGGGCGAGGAGCACGCCGGAGCTCGCGGTCGCGACCGAGAACGTCGAGCCGTTGTTGGTGGAACTGGCCACGACCACATCGGACTCCCAGCCGCCGGAGAGGCAGTTCGAGCCCACGCAGCCGTAGACGCCGTGGTAGGTGACGTTCGTCGTGTAGGCGATCGACAGTTGCCCGGAGGGCAGGACGATCGCGTTGGGGTTCATGGCGACGTACGGGGCGCCCGCCGTCGTCACGACCGGCAGCGTCGTCGGGCTCGCCGGCCAGCTCGTCCCGTTGTTCGTCGAGACCAGCAGTTGGACGGCTTCGGACCCGGTGGGGCCGGAGAACGAGAACCCGACCGACTCCGTGACGTTCATCCACGCCACGTAGACCGTCTCCCCGATGGCGGTCGCGGACGGTCGCTCCGCGGTGAACGCGTGGGTGTTCAGCAAGAGATTGTCGGAGACGTTGAGGGTCGTGGGGGTCGTCCAACTCGTCCCGTTGTTGTAGCTCTCCGTCAGGAGGAGCCGGTCCGTCGTGACCGAGTACCCCGTGGGCCCGAGGCCGACCGGGGCGATTGGGCCGGTCGAGTTGAAGGCGACGTAGACGAGGACCAGCGTTCCGTTGCCGAGGCTCGTAAGGCTCGGTTGCCAGGCGTCCGGCTCGGCCTGGGCGACGGCCGTCGTGCACGACGACGGCGCTCCAAGATAGCTCGGGGTCGACCACGAGGTTCCCCCGTTGGTCGACACGACGAACCCGATCTCGCTCTGCGCATACGGCACCGCCGCGAGGCAGGGCGAGGCGTTCGTGTAGGCCGTGTAGGCGAGCGCGATTGCCCCGGTCGACGTCCAATTCAGGGTCGGGTCGTTCGAGACATTGACGCACGTCGCCCCGTAACACGTCAAGGCCGCGCCGGTGGCGTTCGGAACGAATTGGGTGTCGAAGAAGACACCCCGGCCGGTCGCCGCGGGGCCGCCCGCCGGGTGGGCCGTCGCCGGGTGCGGGTGGGCCGCCGTGGCGATCGTCGGGTGCAACCCTCCGAGGGGGGTCAGGCCAGAATGCGTCGGGGCTCCGGCCCATCCGGCGGCGACGAGCAGGGTCATCAGAAGGACGAGACCCAGGGCACCGAACCTCCGGCGGACCGTCGGAGACCGCGAGACGGTCGTCACGGGTTTTCCTCCGAGGCCGGCGTCGCCGGTGGGCGTCCCCGACGAGCGAGCACGACTCCCACCACGATTCCCACGACGAGACCGAGGACCGCGAGGCCGGCGATCAAGGCGGTCGAGGGCGAAGCGGTGGTCGTGGAGGGCGTAGTCGTGGTGGCCGGCGGCAGGACAAACGTCGCCTGCTCCGAGATCGGCCCGAGGACGTGGATCGTCGGACCTTGGGCCGGCCCCGTGTAGTTGCCGTGACCCGAGCCGGTCCAGCCGGCGAACTGGGTACCCCCGGTCGGGGTGGCGTTCAGGGTCAGACTTGCCCCCGAGGCGAACCACCCGGTCGAGGGACGGACCGAGCCGCTACCGACGGAGGAGACGTCGACCCAGAACTGGGTGCCGAACGGAACGGTCACGCCGACCGGCCCGCCCGCCACCCGCACCGTCGTGCTGGTCGGCGCCGCCTGGTAGCGCGTGCCGGCGGCCGCGCCGCCGACCACCGGGACGGAATAGGTGTAGGTCCCGTTGATCACGTGCGGGATCGAGATCGCGCCGGAGGTCGTGGCGTACGAGCTCCCGTTGAACTCGACCGCCCACTCCGTGCCGGCCGGGAGCCCGGAGGACGGAGTGAAGGTGACCGGGTACGTCGGCGTCGGGGTCGGTGCCCGCGGCGCCCATGCGGCGACCTCGGTGACCGGGCCCGTCGGGGTCACGGTGATCGAGTTGATCAGGCTCGTGACGCTTCCGGGGCCGGTTCCGATCCAGCCGACGAACAGGTAGCCAACCAGCGCCTGCTCGCTGAGGTCCACGGAGTCACCAGCTGGAACCCACGTCGCGTTCCCGACCGTGGCGCCGGTGACGAGCCCGCCGGACGTGGCGGAGACCGTCAGCGCGTACGAGGGGGTGTAGGCGATCGCCAGGGGCTTCGTGACGCATGCCGTCGTCGGAGTCCCGGCCGCCGGAGCGTACTCGGTCCCCGTGGTCCCCTCCAAGGTCGGGACCGCCACAGCGTAGGTCCCGAGCGCTCCGGAGATCGCGCAGGAGTAGAGACTCGGCACCACGAAGGAGGTGAGGTTCGACGAGTAGCCGACTCCGCCGAGGAAGACGGTCCATCGGGTGCCGGACGGAAGCCCGGTCTCGTTCACGGTGAGGTTGAACCGGTTGAGCGGCTGCGGCACGAAGCTCGCGATCTCTTCCACCGGCCCGTTGGCGTGCAGGATCGCGGTGGCGTTCGTCCCCGTGTAGGACCCCGTCCCAATACCGGTCCAGCCGCCGAACGAGAACCCGGAGTTCGGGGTCGCGTTGAGGTACTCGGTCCGGTTCGGCGTGACCCAGAAGGCGTTCCCGGCGGGCGACACGCTGCCGCCCTGGGAGGCCAGGACGGACAGTTTGTACGTCCCGGTAAAATTCACCGAGTAGGTGTTCGACGGGGTCACGTTCAGGGTCGGCCCGAAGCCGACCGAGGCGAGCGAGGCGGTCCCGTTCGCGGCGATGACTCCACCGGCATCGACCGGGTACGTCCCGGGACGCGTGGTGACGTTGATCCACGGAGTGGTCGACGAGTATTCCGTCCCGTTGAACGTGAGTCGCCAAGCCGTGCCGGAGCCGATGCCGATGGCGTGGAACGACACGGTCCCGGCGGCGGCGGTCAGGTTCACGAACGCGAACGTGAGGTTGTCGCTCGGCGCCACGGGGACAATGAGCGGGTTGCCCGACTGCGAGAGGCCGAAGTACTCCCAGCCGGTGGCGGTTGTGGTGGCGGTGATGTTCGTCACCCAGTGGGGTCCTGTGATCAGGTTCGGAACGACGACGGGGGTCGTCCCGGCGGCCGAGTGCGGCGTTCCGTCGACGTTGAACGAGTAGGTCGACGACGCCGGGAGTCCGACCGGCGAGAACTGGACCGAGTAGTTGGCCGCGGTGAGGTCCCAGAGGGTCTCGTTGAACGGGCTATTGACCGTCAGGTTCGCCGACGCCCCGGGTCCGGTAAAGCTCCCCGCCCCCGTCCCATTCCAGTACCCCACGAACACCGACGTCTGGTAGTACGAGGCGAGGGGGAACGTGAATGTCGGCGTCAGGGCGATCCGCATTCCGGACGGGAAGTACCACGGGAACGGGACGCCGTAGGTATTCACGATCAGCGTGGTGCCGATGAAGTACGTATTCCACTGGAAGTAGAACTGGTACGGGAACACCGCCCCGTAGTTTTCCAGATAGATGGCCATGTTGAAATCGTCCGGGTTCGTCGAGAACGAAATCCCGTAGAACACCGTGAAGTTCAGCCACAAGGTCGTCGGCCCGGACACGACCACGTCCGGTCCGGCGCTCGGGACCGGCATCTCCATCATCCGGTAGCCGAGAGTGATGCCGGGCCCTGGCCAGGAGAACGTCACCGTTCGGCCGACGGGGACGTCGGTGATGTTGACGCTGGACTGCGAGGTCGTCACGGAGGCCCCGTTGAGGTCGAACGTCCAAGGCGTGAGCGACGAGAGCCCGGTTTCGTTGACGGTCACCGTCGTCGTCGAACCCGCATAGGGCGTCGAGACCGAGAGCGTGACGACCTGGTCCGTCGTTCCCGGGTACAGCGGGTAGTACCATCCGTCGGCGAGCGAGTAGCCGTACATCGGCTGGCCCGTCCCGTTGAACCCGACGGCCGCATGGTACCCCATGTTGTGGAAATACGCCAAGCCATCGCTTCGGGTAGACAGGAAGATCATGGCCGGCGCCGTGTAGTTGACCCCGTTCGCGCTCGTCGACGCCCACTGGCTGTAGGTGTTGGCGGTGAATCCGTTCCCGTACGAACCGTACGGGCCGCTCTGGCCCCAGTGGACGTACGAGAACGTCAGGTAGACCGTTCCCCCGTGGAATCCGATCGCCGGGTTGAACCAGTCTTCCGCGAACAATCCCTGGCTCGCGGTGAGGTTCTGCAAGCCCGCCGACACCTGGGCCGTGGTCCACGACCCGCCGCCGTTCGCGGAGGCCCCGGCGTACACGACGACCCGGGCGTAGTCGTAGAAGTACGGGGGCGAGAGCGAGGCGTTGAGGTTCGGCGCGGCTTCCCAGGCCACGTACAGATTCGCGCCCGTACCCCAGGTGATGGAGGTCATGGGCGAATCTTGGAACAAGGCGAAGAGGCCCGTCCCGGTCGGGCTGAACTGGGTGTAGTACGAGGTCCGGGTGATCTCGCCCTGCCCCCGGGCCACCGTGCTGATCGCCGACCACGTGGTCCCGTTCGTCGTGGAGGTAACAACGACCACGTCGTCGCCGTTGGCCCCGTACGGGGTGGACGAGCAGTAGTTGATGCACGAGCGATTGGTCGCGTAGGCGACGGCGATCTTCCCGCCGCCGTTCACCGAGATCGAGCCCCCCATCTCCGTGTTGTTCTGGGAGCTGTTCTCGCCGGGGAGGACGTACGGTCCGTGCCACGTCGCGCCGTTGTCGGCCGAGTAGAGGAGGTTCTCGGAGATCGGTGGGTCGCCGGACGACCCGGTCGACGGCAGATTCGTCGTCGAGTTCGAGATGTTCTCGTAGAGGATGTAGAGGGTCATGCCGAAGGAGACCATCTGCAGGTCGGCGAAGTTGCCGCCCGAGGCGATGATCGTCGATGCTGCGAAGCTCGAGCCGTTCGTGGTCGAGTTCGAGATCGCGATGCCGTCGAAACTACGGGTCGTGTACTCGCCGGCCGGCGGGTTGGCGTAATTCCACACCCCGTTCAGAGTCGCCGAGGAGGCGTTCGTCGTGATGTACGCCCCCCACACCGTCGAGCCGGAGACCGCGAACGAGGGCTCGATCTGCTGGACGAAATCGCACGGGGAGGTCGGTGCGGGAAGCAGGACCGGAGCACCGAACGTGCTTCCGTTGTCGGGGGAGGGGGAGAACGCGACGCGGGACTCGGTATACGGAGCCGAGGGGCAGGTCTGGAAGTTGCTGGAGTTCAGGGTCGTGAGCAGCGAGTAGCCGACGCCGACGGCGGTGTCGGGAAGGGTGACGAACGTTGGGTTCTGGACCTGCGGGAAGCAGTATCCAGACGTGCAGTACCAGGCGGTGTGGGGAACGTCGCCGACGTTGGAATCGTTCGAGAAGAACGACAACGAGACGTTCACCGCGGGGTGCGGGACCAACGGCGTCGGCGCCGCAGGGGGTGCGCTCCAGGCCGCGCCGCCCCGGGGAGGCGCGACGGCCGATGCCGTGGCGTGTCCCAGCCCGGCAAACCCGCCGAGGACGAAGAGCGCCAGCAGGAGGACGACCCAGATCGAACGGGACCGACGCGCAGAAACGGTGGACGCGGGCATCGGGCGGCGAGCGGGCCCGGGTATCAAATACCTTCGTGAGGCCCGGGTCCCCCGAGAACGACGGGAAAGGGTTGGGATTTTCGGGCCGTTCGCGTCGTTACGGGGTGCTCTCGTCGTACTCCGCGGCGGGGGCTTGGGGGGCGGAGCCGTAGGTGGACTCCTCCATGGGAGCCCCCTCCGCGTCCGTCCCGCCCTCCGCCGAGGGTTCCTCGCTCGAGGCCGACCCGCCGGTGCGCCGCCGTCCCGCGATCAGTCCGACCACGAGCCCGACCACCAGCAGCACCGCGAGCAGCCCCAGCGCCGGCACCTGGCCAGCGGTCGAGCTCCCCGTCGTCACCTTCTGCACGATCGGGACGAACGTCGCCGTCTCGTTCGTCGGTCCCGCCACCGTCACCGACGAGCTCGCGCTCGCTCCCGTGTACGGCGTCGCCGCGCCCGTCCCCGTCCCGTCCCAGCCCGAGAACTGGTACCCCGTCGCCGGCGTCGCCGTCAGCGGCGTTTGGCTCCCGCTCCCGACCCAGCTCGTTCCGGCTCCGCTCACGCTGCCCCCCGCGCTCGACGTCACCGTCAGCGCGAACTGTTCCGTGAACGTCACGGTCGTCGACCCGTTCGCCGCCACCGTCACCGGCACCGCCGGCGCCACGTACCGAACTCCCGTCGATACATACACCGCCGGCACCGTCAACGTGTACGTCCCGTTCAGGCCCGCGATCGTCAGGTTCGCCGCTCCGCCCGCCGCGCTCGCGTTCCCGGTTCCCGCCGAGACGTTCCACGACGTCCCCGTCGGCAGCCCGCTCTCGACCACCATCAAGTGGTACAGAGCCGGCAGCGGGAAGATCCGGTACACGAACGCCGCCGCTTCCCAGACCGGTCCCGTCAGCGTCACCGAGATCGTCGGGCTCCCGCTCGTCACCGACCCGATGCCGCTCCCGTTCCAGCCCGCGAACTTGTAGTGGTACGCCGGCGTCGCCGTCAGCGCCACCACCGTCCCCGCGTTCGTCCACGTCGACCCGACCGCCGGGGTCACCGCCCCGTTCGGCGTCGACGCGATCGCCAGCACGTACTGCGTCGTGTAGTTCACGAAGATCATCCCGTCCGACTGAATCGTCAGGATCCCGCCGCCCGTCGGCCCATACGTCGAATACGACGACGTCGGTACCCACCGCGTTCCCATCGACGTCGACGCATACGCCGTCTCCGCCGCGAACGCATACGAGTTGTTCAGCAGCTCCCCGACCAGCATCGTCGGCCCGGCGCTCGTGTACGTCACGGTCCCCAGCGTGAACGTGAATCCCGTTCCCACCGGTAGCCCGTTCGCCGTCACCGACACGTTCCACGTCGGCGGCGGAATCTTCCGGAACGTCGCGAACTCGTTCACCGGCGCCGTCGGATGGATCGTCACCGACGCGCTCTGCGACTGCGCCAGCGTCGTCCCGCCCGCGCCCACGCTCGCCCAGTCCAGGAAGTGATATCCCGTCGACGGCGTCGCCGTCAGCGCGACCGCCCCTCCCGTCGGCACCCACAGGCTCGCGGGCGTCACGTTGCCGCCGCCGCTCGACGCCACCGTCAGCCAGAACTCCGGCGAATACTGCACGTACACGTGCGCCGAACCGTTGAAGATGTACGTGTCCGGCAACACCGTCGTGTTCGCCCAGGTCTCGTTCATCACGTACGGATCCACCGACACCGACGACGCGTAGTACCCGACCCCGTTCTCCGTGTACACCGGCGATCCGTTCAGCGCGAGTCCCTGACCGCCCGACACCGGCACGCTCAGGTTCCCGTCGGTCACCGCGTACGACGCGCTCCCGATGTCCGCCGACCAAGTCGTCGAGTTCGGTAGACCCAGCGCCGTGAAGTTCGCCGTGAATTGCGTCGTGTTGACGTCGACCAGCGCATACGTCACGTTCACCAACGTCTGCGTCGGCTCCTTCACCGGCGACGACGGAGTCGTCGTCGGCACCCAGAACTTCCCCGCCGTTCCCGACGGGATCGTCCACGCCGTGAACTGCACCGCCGTCTGGCCCGTCGAAACGTTCAGCCACGGCGTGTTCGTCGTCGACGTGACCGTCCCGTTCGCCGACGAGTTCACCACCGACGTCACCGCCCACGACGTCCCGTTCGGTAGCCCCGTCTCGTGGAACGTCAGTGGATAGTCGTTCGCATTGTAGCACATCACGGTCCCCAGGGCACCGTACGTCTCACAATACCCGAGGAACAGGAAGTTCGCCGTCTCGTTCATCGCCGTGTTCCCGACCGTCGTGGTGAACGATGTCAGGTTGGTGCTCACGCTACCGGCGCCCGATCCCGTCCACGACACCCAGGTGAGGTTGTAGTAGAAGCAGAACGCCGTGGCGCAATTGATGGCCTGCGGCGCCACCGCGAACGACATCGACGAGTTGACCGGCACCCAAACCGTCGTCGGCAGCGGGGTCATGGAGTACGTTGCCTCGTTGCTCCCGGCCGTGACGTAGTAGTAGTCGATCGGCGGATTGATCGAGACGATCACCTGCGCGAACTCCTGGTACAGGTAGGTCAGCGTCGTGTTCGACGCCAACGCGGTCGGCGGTACGGGGTTCGACGGGGCCGCGATCGGCTGCCACGCGGTGCCGTACGTGACGTTCACCCAGTTGACCGTCCACTCGAGAAGGGTACTCGATGGCACGCCCGACACGACGAGGTTCGTGCCCGCGGGCGCTTGTCGAAGATTTCCCTGGAGTTCGGCGGACCAGATCCCCGATGCCGTCAGGTTCGTCTCGTGGAAGGTGACGGAGAACCCGACCCCCTCGAACAGCCAGGAGACGGCGACCGTCGTGTTCGGCTCGGGGTAGTAGTAGTTCAGGTAGAAGCAGTAGGGACCCGTCGACCCCGGGGTGCACTGGGAGTTGGTCCAGGCGAAGTACACCGCTCCGGACGGAGCGACCGCCGCGGACTCGTATTCCCCACGGTATCCGTAGTCGTTGCCGGTGACGAAGAACGGCGATACGGAGAACGGACCATTCCAGCTCGACCCGTTGTCGGTCGAGTTGAAGTAAATCTGCTCGTAGGCGCCGCAGAACACGTAGGTGACCGTCACACAGTACGTCTCGTTGTAGTACTCCACCGTCGCCTGGAGGGTTCCGTTGTGGTCGACGGCAATCACGGGGTAGTACTCGACGTCCTCGTCCCCGCCGTACGGGTTGATGGCGCTCCCGATCTCCGATGGCTGGGACCAGTTCGCTCCCCCGTTGGAGGAGTTCTGAAGGAATGCGGCGGACTCGTAGCTGTTCGAGGAGCAGGACCGATACGTCTGGTAGTGGTAACAGAACGTGCCGAGCAAGAGTGCGTCGTACGCGACGAACAGCTGGCCGGTGACCGAACTGTAGGCCAGTTGAGGCGCGATCTCCGTGAACGGCCCGTAGTAGCTGCCGGACCCTCCATTGTAGTAGTTGAGCGGGATGTTCTTCGCGGCGTAGTTGACGGTCCAGTTACCGGAGACGTTCGTGGTGTTCGCCACGACGATGTCCTGGGCCCAGGTGCTGTACGCGTAGCACCCGGACGGCTCGCAGAGTCCGGTCTGCTGGGACAGGCCGGTTGCGTACGACACGTACACCTGACCATTCGGAGCGGCAAGCACGGTCGGGTTCACCGAGAAGTTCGTCTGCTGGCCGTTCACCGGGTGCCCAGCGGCTCCGACCGTCGGGAAGGTCACGGGCGTCGCGTTCGACCAGGTCGCTCCGCCATCCGAGGAGGAGACGAGGTGGACGCCGGAGGAGTACGGGCTCGCGCCGCACGTGCCGTAATTGCTGTAGTTCTCCCAGACGAGGTCGATCGAGTTGCCGTACGCGGAGATCGATGGGCGGTACGCCGGCCAGCTGGCGACGCCACAGCTCCCGGGGCTGGGATTGGAGGTCGAGTTGAGGACCATCGGCGCGGTCCAGTTGGCGCCGCCGTTGTAGCTCTCCTGGACGACGAGGTTGTCGTGCGCGACCTCGTACGGATAGATGTCGGGCGGGTTCAACTTGGTGCAGTAGGGCCCGATGCACTTGTAGAGACTGAATTCGACGTACGTGACCACGAACGTCCCGTTCGCGAGGCTGGTGAGCGACGGGTCCCATGCCATCGAGAGGTTCTGGGCCTGGGAGCAGTTCTCGTTCCCCAGATACACCGGGTTCGACCAGGAAACCCCGTTGGTCGACGAGAACTGGAACGCGACGTCGAGCGTGGTGTTGTTCGAGATGTTGAGCACGCTCGGGCAGTGCGTGTAGTTCGTGATTTGGGTGTAGGCGACGCCGACCACGCCGGTCGAAGAGACATTGATCGACGGGTTGAACGTCGTATTCGGGCAGACCGGAACCGAGGTGTAGTACAGGTGCTGGCAGCTCATGTGGGCGAGCGAGACCTGCGAGAGGTTCGTCGTCTGCAGGAACGTGCCGCGTCCCGTGGTGTTCGGCGTGCTGGCCGGATGGGGAGAGAAGCGAAGCGGGCTGGACGGTCCGCTCGACGGCGCGATGGACGGCGACACCCCGTGGCCCGGGGACGTCGTCGTCGGCCTGGCGAGGGACGCCGCACTCGCGTGCGTGGGGGGAATCGACGCGGCCGAGGCCGCCGGCATCCCGAGCACGACGAACGCCGAGATGACCATCAGGAGGACGACCGCCATCGCGGCCAGGCTCCGCTTGGAGCTGGTCCGACGTGCGGCCGGAGCGGACGTCGTTCCAAGGCCCTCGAGGAGGTCGACGTTCTGCATAGTACTCCCGTTCTTTCCCGTCCTGTTCCCGTTGCTCTTCATGGTGTCCCACCCGCTGCCGTACCGCCGCCGCCGCTTCCCGTGCCGGAGTCGTCCGCCGTCCAGGGCGCCACCGGCGCCGCCGCCTTTGTCGAGGCTGGGGCCGTCCTAAACCTCCGCACCGCGATCCCCACGATCAGTCCGACCAGCAGGCCCACGAGTCCCAGGATCGCCCACGTCGTCGGGCTGGACCAGAAGCTGGTGATCACCGTCGCGGCCTTCGCTGCCGGCTGGAACGAAGCGAACTCGGTGATCTCGCCGAGCACGACCAACGTCGTCCCCGACTGGTTCCCCGTGTAGTTCCCGTCTCCCGTCCCCTGCCAGCTCACGAACGTCTGTCCCAGGTTCGGCGTCGCGTTCAGTACCAGCGACGCTCCCGTCACATACCATCCGCTCGTCGGGATCTCCGACCCTCCGGCCGACCCGCCGATCGTCACCCAGAACGACGGCTTTCCATACGTCACCGTCTGGTCCGCCGTCGCCGTCACGTGCAGCGGGAATGCCGCCGACGAGGCCGGGGACCACCGGGTCCGTCCGTC
>JAKIVT010000109.1 GCA_022750415.1 Thermoplasmata archaeon | reverse complement strand
GTTCGGAGCCGGTGGAGACTTCGAGCTCGCCGTCAGGGCTCAGTTGCCGGGCAGCCAATCGTGGCTCCTCGGGATCGACGCGAAGACCGGAGCGATTCTCGACCAGCGGACCGTGAACTCGTCCTCGGCTTTGACCGGGGGTGCCGTGACGGGCGGGAACGTCTACTTCCTCGGGAACTCGTCCAACGGGCTGGCCATCGACGGGATCAACGCGAGTTCTGGGACGAACCTGACGGTGATTCCGGTTCGTAACGTCGCCGACAATTCCACGGACTCCGCGGAACTGTTCGCCGTGGGCGGGCTACTCATCGTGGCGTCCTATTCACCCAGCCTTTCGTACGCGGCGTACGACACGGCCGGGACGCTGCTCTGGCAATCTAGCTTTCCGGACGCGACGTCGTGCGGACAGCCGGACTTCGAGGCGCTGGGGCCGTGTGCCACCGACCTGAGCGCGCCCCACCTACTCGGCAACGATTCGGTGCTCCTCAGTTCCTGCGCGAGCCTTGAGGGGACGGGGAACACGTACGTGGACACTTACCGCCTGGTCGCCATGCAGAGCGGCGCCGTCGAGTGGGCCGCGACCTACTCGTACACGTTCGGGTCCCAAACCTGGCCGTGGGAGAACCCGGTCCCTTCGTTTTCAATCCAAAACACGGTCGAGACTTACGTGATTTACGCCGTCGTGAGCCCTGATTCCACCACGGTCTCAGGCGGGACGACGTAGGGCGTCCACCGTCGGGCCAATTCCTCCCGGCAGGGCGAGTGAGGGTGCCCATCGGGAATTCCGAGCGAGGCCGCGCTGGCTTGATGTGGGGACCGCGCGGCCGATGACATGACCGCGAGGAGCGCGGACTTTTGACCGCGTGGCCGATGAGAGGGCCGAACGATGTCGGTCAAGTTCCAAGTCGTAATCGACTGTAAGGACCCCGCCCGGATGACGCGATTCTGGGCCGCCGCACTCGGATACGAAATCGCGCCGCCCCCCGCCGGGTTCGCGAACTGGGACGAGTACTGGAGAGATGTCGGGGTCCCCGAGGACGAGTTGGGCGCTGGGCCCGACCGCCTAGTCGACCCCTCCGGGTCGGGACCCGGCATTTGGTTTCAAGTGGTGGCCGAGTCAAAGACGGTCAAGAACCGGATTCACATCGACATCGCGGCCGGCGGCGGACGAAGCACCCCCCTCGAGGTGCGTCGACAGCGGGTGGAGGCCGAAGCCGAGAGACTGTCCGGCCTGGGTGGGAGGCGGCTCCGCGAGCTGTTCGAGGAAGGAATCGATCACTACGCTGTGGCGATGCTGGACCCGGAAGGCAACGAGTTCGACATCAACTGAATTCGCACGAGGTATACCCCGCGCCGAGATGAGACCCGAGCGGAATCCCGCCGAAGGCCGCCGCGGAGTTGGCATGGGGACCGCGCGGCCGATGACATAACCGCGAGGAGCGCGGGGGCCAAGGCGACCAAGCCTGCGCGGGGGCAGCCTCAAGGCGTGAGCGGGGGACGGGGGAGCGGCTCCGTACGAGGGGGCCACGCGCCCTATCGAACTACATTCCCGTTGGGACCAGGCGCTCCGATCCAGTTCCAGTAGGTCGCGGAGAACAACTCAGCCGGCGCTGACGGATTGAGAAGGATGGCGCTCCCTTGGGAACGCGACGCCCAGAATGAACTTGACCCACGCCCGTCGGGCAATCGGTACCGGAACTGGATCCAGTCTTTGGAAGGCGGCACCGAGGAGGGTCTCAGTTCGCTCCAGAGGACCTTACGCTTCCGGAATCGGGACACGAGACGAATCCCTTTGGGTCCGATGCCAATCCGCGTTTGAGTTGAATCCAGGAGGAGCAGGAGAGCGAATATTGGGAATGCGACACCGGAGGCATAGACGACTAGAATTGCGTTTCCACTTCCGTGCGTTGGAACGAACTCGAGGGCACGGACGATAGCGCTGCCGCCCGAAAGCCACGAAATCTCGGTGAGTAGGGCGACCGCCTGAACGAAGAACACCGCGGGAACCAGAAGGGTCCGGGGAGGGAGCCCGCTTGCGGGGACCCAGATCCCCTCATCGTCAACCGCCATCGACCCGATGACTTGTCGGACTCCTCCCGATTACTAGACCGTTCCGGCGTGCTCTACGCCGGGCCGCTTCCCGCGGGGGCGGCTCCGCGCGAGCTGCATGAAGGGGACCGCGCGGCTGATGATGGTGACCGCGAGGAGAACGGGGCGGGCAACCAGAGCCGCGAGTCAGTCGAACGAGCTGTCCTCGCCCATGCGCGTGATCACCGCACCGCATTTCGGGCATTGGATCAAACGCTATGCGGCCTCGACGGTCACGACCGTTTGGCAGGTCGGGCACATCGCCTGCGAACACGGTTCGGTCATTTCTTGGCTACTCCCTTCCCCCATTCCGCGCGACCTGTAGGCGACGCGCGCGACGGCTGGCGGCCGACCGCGAGGAGAGCGCGCGCCCGCCGCTGACCCGATTTAGGCCCAAGGGGAACCGGGTCGGGCACCGTGTTAAGGGCGGGATCGCCCGTCCGGCGAGACGTGACGGGGTCCGCCTCGACGGAGCGTTCGGGACGACCTCGGGCTGTGGTCTCGTGGAGCAGCGGGAAGGACTCCGCATTCGCGCTGAACGAGGTCCAGGGTGCGGGAGATCTGGACGTAGTCGGCCTTCTGACGACGATCACACGCCCGTTCGACCGTGTCTCGATGCACGGTGTCCGGGAAGAGCTGCTCGATCTCCAGGCCAAGGCGGTTGGGCTGCCCCTCTGGAAGGTGGAGATTCCATCCCCGTGCGCGAACGAGGTCTACGAGCGCGCCATGGCTGGGGCGCTCGCCCAACTTCGGAAGGAAGACGCAGAGGTAATCGTGTTCGGCGATCTGTTCCTTGAGGACGTTCGGCGATACCGGGAGTCGCGGTTGGAGGGCACGGGATTCCGGGCCGAATTCCCGCTCTGGGGGCGCCCGACCGCCGAGCTGGCCTGGGCTATGATTTGCTCCGGACTGAAGGCGACGATCGTTTGCGTGGACCCCCGGCACCTCCCCGCAGGGTTTGCTGGTCGGCGATTCGATGCCGCGCTCCTCGGAGACCTCCCTGCCGGGGTGGACCCCTGCGGGGAACGCGGAGAGTTCCACACCTTCGTGACCTCGGGCCCGATGCTAGCCCACGCCGTGCCAGTTACGGCGGGCGAGGTGGTCGAACGGGATGGATTCGTATTCGCGGACCTCCTGCCCTCAGAAGGGATCCCCGAGTCTTGATCGGTCCACGCCGAGGGCCGGCGGCGGCCTCAGCCGCCCCCCGCCTGTTGGCGCCCTCCGAGAGGGTTGGGGGGGAGCGCGCGGCCGATGGCGGGTGACCACGAGGAGCGCCCGCGACCATGCAAGGGTCCACGCTGGAGTGCGGCGCAGTCACCGGGTTTTACGAGATGGCTCTTCCGAAATGACTCGCTGAGCGATATCTCCATCTCGATGGAGGAGTTGGACCCGTTCTCGCGATCTTATGGGGCAGAGGTTTCGAGTCGTCGTCGGAGTCAAAGCGATCGTTCGTTCCCGCACCGAGATTCTGCTTCTCCGACGTGCCCCTCGGTCGCCCCAATATCCGGGGTCGTGGGATCTTCCCGGCGGAGCGGTGGAGAACGGCGAGACGCTCGAGGGTGCGCTCCAGCGAGAACTACGGGAGGAGACCGGTCTGACAGTTCGAATCGTGAAGCCCGTCGACGCCGGACTTGTCTACGGATGGCCGACAGGGAACGGGAGTCGGGTGAACGGCGTTGGAATAACCTACTTCTGCACCCTCAACCGCCGACGAGCCCCGAAGTTGTCCCGGATTGAGCACGATCGTTTCGTATGGATACGTCCCAGAGCGGCCCTCCTGTTGGAGCTTCGAGAGTCGCTGCGAACGGCGATCCGGGCCTACCTCGCCGACGGCTCGACAGCCTGACCCGACGGTTTGACGGGGTCGCCTGGGCGCACTTCATCGGACGTGACCTGACTGCAGAGACGGGTCCGGCCGCCGCGGGCCCTCGCGGGCTTGATGTGGGGACCGCGCGGCCGAGGAGGACTGACCTCGAGGAGCGCGGGGTGTAGACGAAAGTGAGACGATCTCGAACGCCGAGGTGGTTTAGCTGCCCTCGGGGCTCGGGGTATCAGCGGCCGCGCAGCCACCTCACCTGAAAGAGCGCTTGTGAGTTTCGAACTTCAGAAAGCGGACCGTGTCGCTGTTGACATCGTAATCCCAAAAGATGACGAGTCGTCCATGACAGACGTCGACGTGACGGCAGTCGGCGGGGTTTACGGTCCGCCTGCCGATGCTCTCAGGGTGGTCGATTATGACCGCAATCTTGCTGTTGACTTGATTCCGAGATTGCGGATCATTTCTGGTGAGCTTCTCGACAGCGGGGAGGAACTTTTCGTCGTAGGTGACACTGCGTCCCACCTGAGCTCACCCATGTGCCGTCACGAGCCTGAGGGCCTGCTCGCGGGTTAGCACACGGTTGCGTCCTGAGCGAGCTCTCTCCTTGGCCTCGATGAGCTCCCGCTCGACCTCTGGCGCGAGCTGGTGCTCCCCTTCGCAGCGATTTTCGATGAACCCCCTCCAGTTGATCCACTTCCCTTTGGGCGTGTCGAGGAAGGGCTCGGTCGCCTTTGCCTTGGCGACGAGGCCCTTCAAAGACAGCCGGCCGTACTCGGCGAACACTTCTTCGCAAACGAGCCGAATACCGGCAGAAACCAAGGTCTTCTCGGATGCGGGCCCTAGGCGGTAAGACCGTCCCTCGCCGGAATCTGCGGGGACCACCCGACTCTGCAGGAATCCGGCGTTTTCCAGTTCGTCTATGGAGTCGGCGAGTGGAGGGCTGAACATCCCGTAATTGTGGTTCTTGAACCGGATGCCGACTGCCAGCCGCCCCGTACGGATTGCAGCCTCCCTCTCGACCAGGTAGAGCATCTTGTGCAGCCGTACCTTGGTCATCGAGCGCTTCGAAAGGAGGCACGCGAGAGATTGGCGAAGACGCTCCTGATCCACTTCAATCAGCGGCAAGCGTCGACCTCGCCAATTCCAAGCGCTCGTTCCAACATAAACTCGTGGGGGTGGTCTGAACGCCTGCGTAGATTAGTCGGCCGCCCCCCCCCGCCTATTCGGGCAGATTCAATCAATTGTCCACCCCCCGAAATTCTAGTCAGCGGCCCGCGAGCCAGCCACGAGCCCGCAACGCCGATCGTAGGGGTGACTCGACCTCCACGGGGG
>JAKIVT010000108.1 GCA_022750415.1 Thermoplasmata archaeon | reverse complement strand
GAGCGCGCTCCTGAGCTTCGGCCATCTCCCGCATGGCGCCGCGTACGCGGGGTGGGGATTCGCTTACTCCGAGATCCCCGGTCTGATCGAGGAGTCCGCGGCGACCGCCGGCGGCGCGGGGATTCCGGTGTTAACGGCGCTCCAGGTGGTCGGTCCTCTGATCGCGGCCTTCGCGATCGTTCCCATGTTCCTGCTCTTTCGGCGGCTCGTGCCCAACGACACGGTCGCGATCCTCGGTGCAGTGCTCGGATCGCTCTTCATGCCCCGGATCTACTCGGTCGCCCACCCCGCTCCGCTCGCGCTCGGGGAAGCGCTGGTGATTGCCTCGCTCTGGATGTTGGTCGAGAGTCGCCGAGACGTTCGATGGTACCTGCCCCTCACGCTGACCGCGGGGGCGCTCGTCATCACCCATCACCTCTCGAGCTACTTTTTCGTCGTCTCGGCGCTGGGCCTGATCGTCCTCACGGAGCTCGTGTGGCCGCGGCGGTGGAGCGTACGGTTCCCGACCCGGGAGCTCGTCTTCCTGGCGGCGTTCCTCGCGGGAACCCTGGTGTACTGGTTCGACTACTCCCAGTCCTTCAGCGCGATCGTCGGCACCTTTCACGGGGTCGCGATCACGCTCCCGCTCGCCGAAGGAGTGGCTCTCGGCGGGTTTGCCGTGCTGGTCGCCCTCCTCTGGGGGCGACGACGCGCCTTCGCTCCCCGGAAGCGGGTCGTCAAGTTCCCGAGCGACCGGTCGGTCCTGCGGGACGCGGCCATCCTCCTCGTCGGGATCTACGGGGGTCTCGCTCTCCTCGTCGTCCACCCGCTCCCCGGGAGCACGCAGACGACCACGACGGCGGCGCTTGTGTTCTTCACCCCCCTGCTCCTGCTCATCGTCCTGACCTCCGGTTCCCGACGGCTCCTCGCGTTCGCCCGCGACGGCCCACTCGCTCTGACGTGGATTGCAGCGGTCGGCGTCTCGGCCTTCTTCGCTATCCTCCTCTCCTCCGCGTCCCCTGGGGTCAGCCAGGCGATCTCCCCCGTTCGCCACGCCGAATATCTGGTGTTGCCCCTCGGCCTCATCGTGGCGGTCTGCTTGGGCCGCCTCGTCGGGCTCGCGCGCGACCGGAGCGGACGGCCCGCCGCCGGGGCCGTCGCGCTCGGCGTGGTGCTCCTAGTCGGCGCCAACGCGGCCATCGCGTATCCCACTCCGTCGGTGTTCGGAGGATTTCAGGAGGGGTTAACGAACGGCGATGCCGCGGTTTGGATGTGGACCGGGATGGCCGTTCCGTCGGCGTACGCGGTCGCGAGCGACCATCGACTCAGCTCGATGGTGTTCGGCTTCGACGGAAATCCGGCAACTTGGGATTCCACTCCTGCGCTGTTCACGGGTTCGAGCTGGTCGGCGGCCGAGGCGGAGTTGGTGGCAAGCGACGCGCCGCACACTTCTCACCACGTCGCCGTATCTCTCGTGATCGTCGACGGCACGATGCGGAGCTCGGGGGTGGCGCTCGACCCGAGCGCTCTCGCCACTCCGATGAGTGCGAACGCCACCGCATGGTTTGGTGGCCCTCCCTTCGTCGCCATCTACGAGAACGGTGGAACGACGGCCTACTGGGTGGACCTTGCCGCCGGCCCGTCCTGAAACGGCCGAACGGACCCGTCCCGTCTCCACGAGAGGATCGGGGTGCGGCTGCTCTGCGCGAGCCACGCGAGAGAGTCGCGTGCGAAGTCGAGCTTCTGAAGCTTCCGGACCCGCAGCGCGGCTTCCGGTTCGTCGGTCTTCGCAAAGTCGAATCCCCAGAGGAGGACGCGCGTCGCGCCGAGCGCCTCCGCCAGGTACGCCGCTCGGTCTCCGTCGGTGAAGCCTCCGACGTCGATCAGGTCCGCAGTGGGCGGGCCAGCCCAGGAGCCGCCGAGCGAGCCGGAGAATTCCGGAACCCAGCGCTCGAGGGATGGGATGTTGTCCGAGTGCGCGTGGACGATGACGAGCGCCCCGCGCGCGTTCGCGGTGACCTCAGACGCCACCGGGCCGTCCAGGTCGGTGACGACGATATCCGGGACGATTCCAGCCGCGAGACAGGTCGCCGCGGCGCCGTCAGCGGCGAGAACAACGCGAGGCTTGGGAGCCGAGGAGAGCAGGTGCAGCGGGGGAGCGCCAGCCCCGGGGGCGAGCCCGACGACGACCGCTTCGCGGTTGGAGATCCTCTCCTGGCATCGTTCGAGCGGAGCCTCGAGCGCCTCCGGCGGGAGGAGGGCACGGAGACGGTCGGCCGCGACCCGCTCCTGGTCCAGAGAGAAACCGAACGTCCGGGCAATCGCGCGATACCGGGGTGCCCAGAGGCCGTACTCCACGAAAATCGGCTCCGGTCGGCGGGATGGAACGGGAACCCTTTATAATCGGACCGTTGCTCGCCGTCGCCGAGGACGGCCCAAATGCGACCGCTGGCGCAAGAGATTCTTGCGCACTTACCCAACGACTCGAAGCGGGCATCGGACTCTCGCCCTCCGCCAACGAACGACGACGCCGAGCTCGAGGCGGTCCTCGCTTCGCTGAAGACGAACATCAAGGTCGTCGGATGCGGCGGCGGCGGATGCAACACGATCAACCGGCTCGCCGAGGAAGGGCTCGGGGGCGCCGACATGATCGCGTGCAACACCGACGCGCAACATCTCCTCGCCATTCACGCTCCGAAGAAGATCCTCCTCGGCCGGCGCCTCACGCGCGGCCTCGGCGCGGGCGCCCTGCCTCAGGTCGGCGAGCAGGCGGCGCACGAGGCCGAGGACGAACTGAAGAAGGCGCTCGCGGACTCCGACATGGTGTTCATCACCCTCGGGCTCGGCGGCGGCACCGGAACCGGATCGGCCCCCGTCGTCGCCCAGATGGCCAAGGACGCGAACGGCGGCAACCCGCTCACCATCGCGGTCTGTACGCTTCCGTTCGCCTCGGAGGGTCTGGTCCGGACCGAGAACGCGATGTGGGGGCTCGAGCGGCTCCGCGCGTCGATCGACACCGTCATCACGATCCCGAACGACCGACTGCTGGAGCTCGTCCCCCGCCTTCCGATCCAGACGGCGTTCAAGGTCGCCGACTCCGTCCTGGCCCGCGCCATCCGCGGAATCACGGAGATCATCACGCGGCCAGGGCTCGTCAACCTCGACTTCAACGACCTCCGGACGATCATGAAGGGCGGCGGCGTCGCGCTCATCGGGATTGGCGAATCCGAGAGTGAGAACCGGGCCGAGGACGCCGTGCTCGAGGCGATCAACTCCCCGCTCCTCAAGGTCGACATCGGGGGCGCCACGGGCGCGCTCATCAACGTCACTGGCGGGCCGGACATGACCGTCAGCGAGGCCCAGAAGGCCGCCGAGGTCGTCCAGAAGACCATCTCCCCCACCGCGCGGATCATTTGGGGCGCCGCCGTCGACCCGACGATGCAGAGCACGATCCGGGTCATGCTGGTGGTCACCGGAGTTAAATCCCCCCAGATTTTCGCGGGTCCCTCGGCGGGCGGTCCGCCGGCCCGGCGGTCCGGGCCGGAACTCGACGTCGTCCGCTAGGTAACCAATGGCGTTCCTCGACCGCGCCCGCAAGGTGCAGGACAACTTCGACGGCCGGCTCCGGGGCGTCGGCCACGGAAAGTTCGGTCGCGTACTCCGGATGGCGCGGAAACCGGCGGTCGACGAGTACGTTCGGGTGCTGACGGTGACGTGGATCGGCGCCGTTCTGATCGGGACCATCGGGTTCTCGATTTACATCTTCTTCACGCTGGTCGGCCCGTGGCTCTGGGCGAATTACCTCTCGAACCTGGGTCTGTAGGGGAGTCCCGATGAGCGGCAACCCCAACGACGAAGGCATCGGTCTATTGACGGGCGAAGAAGCCGCTCGCCCGGCCGTTCCGAAGACCGTCTCTCCGGCGGCGACACCAGCGGCCGCCGCCCCCGCGGCGCCGGTCGTTCCGGCTCCCCGGAAGGAGATCCCGGGACTTCTCTCGCTCAAGCCCGCGGACGACACCGTCCGGGAAGTCACCGCGGGGACTGTCACCACGCTCAGCGCGGTCCTGACCAACGCCCACGTCGAACCTGGGTCGATTGCCGTCGCGGTCGAGATCGCCTACACCTCCACCTACCCGGGCGAGGGCGCCGAGTGGCCGGTCGAATGGCTCCCTCCCGGGAAGCGGCACTACATTGAGCTCCACGCGAAGAAGGAGAAAACGGTCGTCTCCCTCGCTCCCGGCGCTTCCGCCCCGTTCGCGTTCCAAGTCACCGCCCCCGTCGGGGTCCGGTACGGCGACCGGGTCGAGATTCGACTCGCTGCCCACTGGGAGGACGAGAGCAGCCACCCGACGACCCTGATGATGTCGTGCCGGGCCCGCCAGGCCGTCCTCGCGATCAAGACCGCCCGTGGTTACGAGCGGGAGGTCGCGGACACCTTGCTCGCCCGGACCGAGGAAAAGGCCGATGTCGTGTTCGCGCTCCTCGTGCCAGCCGCTCTCCGCGGCTACGTCTTCGCCGAGGGGATGAGCTTCGAGGGAGTCCGCGAGATGCTCCACGGCGTCCGGAAGGCCCGTGGCCTCGTCGCCGGGGAGACCACCTTGAAGGAGGTCGAACCGCTCCTCCTCCCGCGGATCACGGTCGAAGGCTTCGTCGAGGGCGCCATCGTCGAGCTCATCGCTGGACCGTTCAAGGGCGAGAAGGCCCGGGTCAAGAAGATCGACCAGGCGAAGGAAGAGATCACGGTCGAACTGATCGAAGCGGTCGTTCCCATCCCCGTCACGATCCGCGGCGACCACGTCCGGATGCTGGAGAAGGGAGGCGGAAAGAGTGGCGGATGAAGTAAGCGTCCTCGTCGAGGGTGGAAAGGCGACGCCGGGAAACCCGCTCGGTCCGGCGCTCGGCCCGCTCGGCGTCAACGTCGTCCAGGTCGTCGCCCAGATCAACGAGCAGACGAAGGGTTTCGCCGGGATGAAGGTCCCGGTCCTCATCAAGGTCGACCCTGCGACGCGGGCCTTCACGCTCGTCGTCGGCCGACCTCCCGTCGCCGCGCTGCTTCTCAAGGAAGCCGGCAAGGAGAAGGGGTCCGGCAAGGCGAAGACCGAGACCGTCGGCGACGTCAGCCTCGACGCGGTGCGACGGATCGCCGAGGCGAAAGGCGAGGACCTGTTCGGCCGCTCCAAGGAAGAGAAGGTCAACCAGGTCATCGGCACGTGCACATCCATGGGGTTGACGGTCGACGGCCGCGACCCGCGCGAACTCCTCAAGGAGCGGGTCGCCGCTCGGGGTGCCCGATGATGGGTGGGGCGCCCGGCCAGCAACCGGACCTGTCGAACGCCGAGATCGTCGACTACTCGCCCTTGGAGGGCGACGGCCGGCT
>JAKIVT010000107.1 GCA_022750415.1 Thermoplasmata archaeon | reverse complement strand
GTTGTTGGCCGGGTTGTAGGTCGCGTTCGCGCACGTGTGGTTCGAGTAGCAGAACTCCCAGAACCACTGGTGGCCGATCACGTCGATGTACTCGTCGACGTGGGAGGGGGTCGCGTCGGTGTTGTCGTAGAGCAGGATCGTCGAATAGAACAGCACCCCGGCGAGGAGGGCCACGACGGCGAGCGTCCAGGCGTACTCCATCCGGCGGGTGCTATCCATACCGCCGTCCCCGCGTGTGGGGGTCGCGGTACCGCCAGATCGCATAAGCGAGGAACGCGTACGTGACGATCGCTCCCGCGACGGAGATCGCCATCATCACCCACAGGAGCGGCGTCGTCTCGGCGAGGTTCGTGGGCGTGGCGGAGGCGAACCCGGTCGCGGCGGCGAATGCGGAGGCGGCTCCTCCCCCGAGGAGCGCGCGGGCGAAACCCCTCGGACGCACGTCGGGGAGGAGGGGTGTCGCTTGATATTTCACGCGTACGAACCCGCAACCCGGCCTGGGGCCGTCGCCGCTCCCACCGGGCGGGCACGAGAAGGTTCGTACCAAACCCCTTTGAATCGCCCGCCCCGTCCCGCCGCCCGAGCGCGTGTTCCGCGCGCCGGAGTTCCAAGGTGCCTAGGCCGCCTGCCCGCGTAGCCGTCGCCTGTCTCGTGGTGGCCGCCGTCCTCGCCATCGCCCTGATCCCGGCCCTCGAACCGGCCGGCGCCGCCCCCCGGGCCTCGTCGGGGCTCCGCACGTCGGCGAACGGGGTGGACTTCCTGAACGTGAGCGTCTCTGATCAGCTCGCCTTCACGACCAACATCGGCGAAGTCCAGCCGGGCGACTCCGTCCACGTCGTCGTCACGCAGTTGGGCACCGTCCCGCACACGTTCACGGTCTCCCCCACCGCCGGCTACACGTTCCCGACGACCGATTCCGCGAGCGACCTTCAGGCGTACTTCTCCTCCCACGCCCCCATCGTCAACGTGCAGGTCGGTTCCACGACCGGGGCGAAGTACTTCGCGAACTTCACCGCCCCCCCGGTCGGGGTCTACGAGTACGTCTGCACCCAACCCGGCCACTTCCCGAGCATGTCCGGCCTCCTCGGCTCCGGTGAGGCGCCGGGGAGCTTGTCGACCTCCAACGGGCCCGGCGCCCCCGTCTACATCATTTCCGGAGTGATCGTCGGACTCGTCGTCCTCGCGCTCGTGCTCGGCTTCGTCGTGGGGAAGCGCCGGGGGGCCGCCGAGGAAATGCCCCCGGAGCGGCTCGGATACCCCGAACCGAACCCGTCCGGGACCCAAGCTCCGAAGGCTCCGTAGGTTTCCCACCGGCGAGAAACCGGCGCCGCAACGTCTAAGAAGGACCGCTCGTTCCAACCTACGGACCTCGTAAGAGGTTCGAAGGCGTTTCAATGGCGTGGGGAGTCCCGAGTCGTGAGCGGCGCGTTCTCAAGGCCGGCCACTCCTCCATCGCCGTGACCCTTCCCAAACCGTGGGCCGAGGCGATGAACCTTCGACCGGGAGACCTCATCGTCTTCGACCAGAACGACGATGGCGCGCTCTACCTGCGGCCCGCCCCGGTCGCCGGTACGGCCGTCGCCGGCGCGCCCTACCTCGTCCAGGCCCAATCGTTCGACACGCCGGGGGTTCTCGAGCGGCTCATCGTCGGCGCCTACCGTGTCGGGCACGACGCGATCGAGATCCGGAGCGAGACGCCCCTCCCGCCGGAGCGGGTGGAGGAATTGCTCAGCGCCGCTCGGAAGCTCATCGGGGTGTCCGTCGCCGCGCAGGAGCCGAACCGGATCGTCCTGCAGAACTTCATCGACCCGTCGAAGTACGGACTGCCTCAACTCGTCCAGCGCATGAAGATGATCTTGATCGCGTTCCTCGAGGAGTCGGAGAATCTCCTCGACCGGCGCGGTCATTCGAAACGGCTCCCGTCGTTGGATGAGGAGACCCAGCGGGTCCTTTCGCTCCTCGTCCGCCAGCTGTTCCTGGCCAGTCGGGACTGGTCGCTCGCGCGCCGCATCGGGAGTCCCGACCCGCGACAGCTCCTCGAGTGGCGCGTCGTCGTCCATGCGCTGCAGGAGCTCGGCGGACTGTTGTCCGAGATGGCCGACCTCCTCGACGCCGGTCGGGAGCGACCCGCCGCCGACACCGCCGCGTTGCGGGCCCACTTGGCGGAGCTCAAAGTCGGGCTGAGGGCCGTCGTCGACACGTTGGTCCGTCCCTCCCTCGCCGAAGCGTGCGAGGCGTATTCCCAGTTGAACGCCCTCGGAATCTCGGCGGGCGAATCGGCCGAGAAGATGGGGGTCACCGCGCGGAGAACGGGGATCCATGCGGCCACCATCGCCGCGCAGCGAAGCGCGGCGTGCCTCTCGACCCTCGCCGAGGTCGCCGTGGACCGGGCCGTATCGGTCGGCAACGACGCGATGGTCACCTCCCCCGCGTAGCGGTTTAAATATCGACAGTGCGAACCGTTCGTACGGGTCGCACTTCCCGGTACGAACGCCACATACCCCCGCCTCCGGTGGTCGGCCGGAACCTATGTTCGACTCGTTGGACGACTGGCTGATCATCGGCATCGTGGTACTGGTCCTGTTCTATGGGTCGAGCAAGATCCCGGCGCTCGCCCACAGCCTCGGTCGCTCGATTGGGGAGTTCAAGCGCGGTCGGCTCGAGGTCGAGCGCGAGCTGAAGGCGGAACAGGCGAAGGCGACGACCGTCGCGGCCACCGACGCCCGCTAGATTGCGGTCCCGAGGCGCGATGGGCAACGTCGGTCCGGTCGATACCCGGCGGGCTCCGGCCCATCGCGGGAAGCGACCGGTCCGAAGGAGCCCGGAAGGGTGATCGATGGGTCAGTTCGGGAAGGTCCTCGAGATCCTCGGGGAGATCCGGCGGCGCCTCGTCCGCATCGCCATGGTCCTCGCCCCGATCTTCGGGTTCCTGGTCACCTTCGAGCTGAAGCCGCTCCCGCTGCGGGTCCTTGGCCAGACGGTCCCGTTCGCCTACCCGTGGCCGAACCTGTTCTACAACGTTACGGCGCAAGCGTTCCGGGCGTTGGTCCAGCTCGAGCTTCCTCCGAACGTCGTGCTCCTCAACGTCGGGGTCGGCGACTCGATTATGGTCCAGATCGAGATCGGTCTCCTGCTGACGGTCATCATCGGCATGCCGTGGATCGTCCACGAGGTCGGCGCGTTCCTCGTCCCGGCGCTCCGGAAGAACGAGCGGGAGATGATCCGGCACATCGGGTTCCCCGCGACCGCGCTCTTCGCCCTCGGCACCGGGCTCGGTGTGTTCTTCATCACGCCGCTGACGTTCCGGCTGTTGTTCCTGTACGTCGCCGCCATGGGGCTCGCCCCCGTCTTGGGAGTCCAGCAGTTCGTCCAGTTCGCCCTCCTCTATTCCCTCGCCTTCGGCCTCGTCTTCGAGCTCCCGGTCTTCGTCTACGCGCTGACCCGGCTTGGCGTGGTGCGCGCCGCGACGTGGCGCAAGCACTGGCGCGGGGCCGTGATCGGCTCGCTCCTGTTCGGGATGATCGTCACGCCCGACAACTCCGGGATCACGATGCTCCTCATCGCGCTCCCGATGATCGGGCTCTACCTGGCCGGCGCGTGGTTCGCGGGCCGCTGGGAGCGTCAGTTGACCAAGCGCCGCGCCGGACCGACCGCGGTGGCGGGGTGAGGTAGCGTGGCGCTGTTCTCGGACATCGACTGGATGATCATCGCCGTGGCGGCGGCATTCCTCCTATTCGGCCGGGAGAGCGGGGCGCTGCTCCGCCAGTTCGGCCGGTACTACGGCCGGTTCGCCCGGTTGAAGCAGGAGCTGCTCGGGGAACTGACCCGGGCCGCCGACCTCCCCTCGCCACGGGACGGGAAGATCCTCTCGTTCCGTGGAGCCCTCCTCGGGTACCCCGACGGATCCCAGACCCCCGGGATTCCCGTGGCCGTGACGCAGCCCCCGATCGCCGCCTTCGCCTCGGTGTCCGCGAGCTCCTCCGGGATCGGACCCGAGCGGTGGTCCGTGGCGGTTCCCTCCGCCGGCCTGGAGGCCCCGAATCTCCGATGAGCGCGCTCTCGATCGACGACCAGCTCACGTTCCTCGAGGTCGTGCTCGTGCTCGTCGGCCTCGGGATCACCTGGGTGGTCTTCTACGGAAGCGACCGGGCCGAGCTGCCCGGAGAGGCCGCCATTCCTGCGGCGGGATCGGCGGACGACATGGAGATCGACACCCGGGGGAGGACCCTCTGATGGAGTTCGACTGCCCGTCGACCTGCCCCTTCGTCGCGGCACCGGCGGCGGCGCTCGACTTTCCGGTCGGCCAGGTCCGCCGCCTCGCTCCGGCGAACCCCGTCGCCACCGGGGAGGTCGACGAGACCAAGCGCAACGTGCAGAAGCTCCTCGTCGCGGCCGGCGTGGTCGGCGCCGCTGGCGGGGGTCTGGTCGGAGGGTCGCTGCAGTACGCGCAGCCGCCGATGATCGGGGCCACCGGCTACGCCCGGGTCCAGCTGCTCGACCTCGATGGGACGCCGCTGACGGTCACGAAGCTCGAGAAGGAGTACAATGCGAACACCGACGCGGTGTTGACGTTCAACTACCCGCTGCGGAACGAGCCGAACTTCCTGCTCAACGTCGCTCCCGCCCCCGGCGCGGCCGCGTCGAGCGGCGCGATCAACGTCCTGAACGGCGTCGGGACCCAGAAGTCAATCGTCGCGTTCAGCGCGATTTGCCAGCACCTCGGTTGCCCCGCCCCCGCAATCTCGTACTACCCCGCCGGCACCTGCCCGCAGACCCCCGGCGGGAAGCCGTTCTACATCCACTGCTCCTGCCACGGCTCGACCTACGACGTCACGAATGGGGCCTCCAACCTGACCGGCCCGGCGGTGCTGCCGCTCCCCCAGATCATCCTCGAGGTCGATGCGTCCGATGACACGCTCTACGCGGTGAACTCGGTCGGCCCGCCGGTCAACGGCCACCTGGACACCCTGAGCGGAGACTATCCCGTGGGCAACTCGAGCCAGCTCTCCCAACAGACGCCGATCCGCCTCTGCAACATCGGCTGAGGAGGACCGGGCTTGGGATTCGAGCGGTGGTTCAACCGGACCCTCAACCAGGTCTGGGGGTTCGTCGAGGACCGGACGGGGATGCCCAAGTGGGCGCTCCGCCCGCAACCGGAGTTCACATTCAAGCCGTCGTATTGGACCGGCGCGTTCGTGGTCAACGCGTTCCTGTACCAAGTGATCTCCGGTCTGCTCCTCCTGCTGTACTACCAGCCGAGCGTTAATCCCACCTACACGGCGTGCGGCCAGGCCGCCGGAACCCTCTCCTCGTCGCCGGCGGCGTGGTGCAGCACCTACTACATCATCCACTCCGTCCCGATGGGCCAGCTGCTCCTCTCGACCCACCTCTACGGCGCGTACGCGATG
>JAKIVT010000106.1 GCA_022750415.1 Thermoplasmata archaeon | reverse complement strand
GTCCAGGTGTCGCCGAGCCACCCCGAACCCAGCGCGTCGTATCCACCAAAGAGGAGAACGAGGTGATCCGACGGGTCGTCGACGAAGACGGCCCGGTTACGACCCTCGGGAGTAGGCCCGGTCGAGGGAGAGACGTTCTTCCAATCGACAGACGAACCCGAACTCGTCGAGGGTCCCGGGGCGGCCCGAACCGCCACCACCCGACTGGGTGCGCCCAAGGAATGCGCGGAATTCACGGCCCAGGGCGTCATGGTCAACGATCCGGAGACCGTGAGGATGACGAGCAGCACCACGACAACGATCGAACGGCCGGGTGGGATTCGGACCCCTTGCGTTCCGGGCATCACGCGGGCCGGATTGCGGTCGATAGATTAGGCTTCGCAGTGTTCGATGAAACGGTTCAGGCTGGCGCAGCACGGGACGAGTCCCGAGCCCCCCGGGCATTGCCGTAGAGCGCGAGGAGTACGAACGCGACGCCGAGCGCCTGGATCGGGTCGACACGCTCCCCGAGGAACACGGTCGAAGCCGTGAGGGCGACGACCGGAACAAGGAAGGTGTACCCGCTCAGCGTCGAGGCAGAACGACGGTCGAGGAGGCGGAACCAAATCGAGTACGCGAGAGCGGTTCCGACGATCCCGAGCCAGAGGACAATCCCGATCTCCGGCCCAGTCACGGGAGGGAGATGGGGACCCTCCGCCAACAGAGACACCCCGAACAGCGTTGCCGCGCCGCCGACCAATTGCAAGCCATTGGCCGCCGCGACCTTCAGTCCGGGAAACCGGCGTTTGAAGGCGATGGTCCCGACCCCCCATGAGAGGGCTCCCCCGAGGAGTTCCAGGACCGGCAGGGGTGCCAGTCCGGCTCCGCCCGTCAACCAAGGCTGCGACACGAATACGACCCCAACGAATCCCCCGGCGACAGCCAGAATCTGAAGCCCGCTCGGGGCGGTCCGGAGGAGGATTGCCGAGAGCAGGGTGACCCAGAGCGGAAAGGTGTAGACGAGGACCGCGGCCTGGCCCGGAGGGACCGAGACCGCCGCCACGAACCAGAGACCGAAGAATATCGCGGTGTTCGGCACCCCGATCAACAGGGCGTCACGCACGTCCCGGCGGTCCAACGGACCCCACCCTCGCGAGCAGGTGACAAACGCGAGGACGCCGATGGCGCCGACCCCCGAGCGGAGGGCCGCCAGCCACAGGGGGAGGAACGAATCCAGCCCGACGCGGACGAACAGGTAGTTGAGTCCCCACGCGACGGCGACCACCGCAAAGAGGCCGGAGTCCCGCCAACCGTCGGAGTCGTCGGGCATGTGGTTCGGCCGACCCACGGGCCGAGAAGGGGGTTGCGGGACGCTCCGGGGGCGGCCAAACGATTATCTCGGCTCCCCGGTTCGGCGGAACGGATGGGGCTGAAGGGTCGCGATGTGATCTCCATCCGCGACCTCTCCCGGGACGAGATCGAAGAGGTCCTGCGGGGAACCCGTCGGATGATCCCCTACGCGGAGGGCACGAAGGTCGGGGATCAACTGGCCGGGCGACTGCTGATGTTGGCGTTCCTCGAGCCGTCGACCCGGACCCGACTCTCCTTCGAGACCGCCATGCTGCGCCTCGGCGGCAAGGTCGCCTCCATCACGGACCCGGCGCTCAGTTCGGTCAAGAAGGGAGAGAGCCTCCACGACACGATCCGGATGCTCTCGGCGTACGGGGACGCCATCGTCCTCCGCCATCCCAACGAGGGGGCCGGCCGGTTGGCCGCCCAAGCCTCGGAGAAACCGGTCATCAACGCGGGGGACGGCGCGGGTCAGCACCCGACTCAGACGCTCCTCGACCTCGCGACCATGCAAGAGGCGTTCGGGACCCTCAGCGGGCTCCGGGTGGTCCTCCTCGGCGACCTGCGCTACGGACGGACGGTCCATTCCCTCGCCCATGCGCTGGCGGTGTTCGGAGCCGAACTCGTCCTCGCCTCGCCACCGTCGCTGCAGCTCCCGGAGGACGTCCGGGAGGACCTGGAGCACCAGGGAGCCACGATCCGTGAGGTCGACCAGCTCCACCAGGCCGTCCGGGAGGCCGACGTCCTCTACGTGACCCGGATCCAGCGCGAGCGGTTCGCGGACGAGGCCGAGTACGCGAAGGTGGCCGGCTCGTACCGGGTCGATTCGGCCCTGCTCGCGGGCGCCAAGACCCGCCTGATCGTCATGCACCCGCTGCCCCGGACCACCGAGATCGCTCCCGAAATCGACGGGTCGCCGCATGCGGCGTACTTCCGCCAAGCGTTCCTCGGCGTCCCGACCCGGATGGCCTTGCTCTCCCTCATCCTGACCGGCAAGGCGGTCTGAGAGCCCCGATGCGCGAGCTCAAGATCACGCCGATCAAGAACGGCACGGTCATCGACCACATCGGGAACGGCCTCGCCCTCGAGGTCCTCCGGATCATCGGGGTGAAGGATCTCGACAAGGACTCCACGGTCTCGGTCGCGCTGCACGTACGGAGCCAGAAGCTCGGATGGAAAGACATCGTCAAGGTGGAGAACATGGAGCTCTCCCCCCGCAAGGTGAACGCCATCGCGCTCCTCGCGCCCACGGCCACCATCTCCATCATCCGGGATTTCAAGGTCCGCGAGAAGCGGGTCGTCGACCTCCCGGAGCGGATCGTCGGCATCGTCCGATGCCCGAATCCCAGCTGCATCACCAACCAGCGGGAACCCGTCGAGAGCGAGTTCGACGTAGCCCGACGCCGGCCCGTGGTTTTGCGCTGCTCGTACTGCGAGCGGCTGGTCGACGACTTCCTGCTCCACCTCGCGTAGGTCCCGCGAACCGATCGAATGGCTGGCGGAGTCGTCGTCGAGTTCGCCTTCGTCTTCGCCGTGATCGGCGGCCTCGAGCTTCTCGACCGGACCAACTTCGCGCTCATCGGCCTTGCTGCCAAGAATCCCCCCCGCTCGGTGTGGGCGGGAGCGGCCTGCGCGTTTCTGGTCACGACCGCGCTGGCCGTGGTCATTGGGGCCGCGCTCGTCGCGGCGTTTGGAACGAAGAACGTCACCTTTCTCCGTCTCGGCGGAGGGGTCGTCCTCCTCGCCTATGCCGCCTACCTCGTCCTGATTCCGGAATCCGAACGCCGGCCACCGGAGGGCCGCTCCGCGTTCGCGACCGCGTTCGTGCTGATCCTGCTCCTCGAGATCGCGGACACTACGATGATCTACACGATCCTCTTCGTGGCCATCATCGGCAACGCCCTCCTGGTCGGGGTCGCGGCCGCCGCGGCGCTCGTGGCCGTGGCCGCCTCCGCCGCTCTGATCGGCTCGCGACTCGGCGCCCGAGTCGAGCCGAAGCTCCTCGAACGCTTGGTGATCGGGATCCTCGTTCTCGCGGGGATTCTGACGATCCTCTATGCCCTCGACCCGGGGCTGTTCCCGCCCGTGCTCGGCTAGCGGGCGTTTGGCACGACCGGGATGGCTCCGGCCCCGTGCCGCGTCGCCTCCGCCACCAGGCTCAGCGCCTCCGGGTCCCGCAACCATTCGCGAGGTACGGACGGGCTGAGCGTTTCGTCCGCGAGACGGGCGAGATGTTTCTGCGCCTCTTCGGGGCGATGGTCGGCGAATTCGAGCAAGGCGAGCCGCATCGACGCTTCGGCCCGAAGACGGGGGAAGAGCAGCGGTCCCGGACGGTCGACGAGCGCGGCCCACCGGTCCCGGGCGACCTCGAGCCGGTCGTCGGCGGCGGCGATCCGCCCCTCCAAGATCCATTCCCGCAGCAATCCGAGGGAGGGCGGCAGGAGGTGGAGGGTCTCGGTGAGCTCTCTCGCCCGTCGGACGGCCTTCGTTCCCTTTGCCAGTCCGGCCGGGAGGACATCCAGCGCCAGCGTGGCGACATCGAGGTGGTGGTAGAGCTCGACCGGCCCGGCGCGAAGGCGCTGCGCCACCGGGATTGCTCGCTCGTGGCCCGCGATGGCCTCCTTGGGGTCCTTCCGGTGCTCCAGGATCCGGAGTCGGAGTTCCTCGGCGATCTGCTCGAGCCCGTACCGCCGGGAAGCGGCGAGCATGCTCCGGGAGCTGGCGAAGAATCGCTGGCCGAGGGCCCGCTCCTGGGCCGTGCCCTGGGCCAGGACGGTCCCCATCGAGAGGAGCGCCAACCCCTGAACCGGTCCCGGGCCGAGCGTCTTGGCCCGGCGGAGCGCCCGGTCGGCCTCGACCCGGGCCCGGTCCCAGTGTTCGCGGTCGGCGGCGAGTTCACTGAGCGCCACCTCCAGCATCACTTCCGCGGCGATTGCGCCCGCGTCGTGGCATCGGTCCGCCAGCTCGGTGAGTTCGGTGACCAGGGAGGGACGGGGGCCCGCGGCGCGCAGGGCGGGGAGCAAGAGCTCGACCCACTCTTCCAGACGGTCGGCGTCGACTCCCTCGTTGAGGGCGGTCGAGATCCCCTCTTGCAATTCCTTCTCGGCGTCCGCGACACGGCCGGTGAATACGAGGGTCCGGGCGTGGAACAACCGGAGCTCCGCCTCGGCGCCGTGCCGCTCGGGCGAAGGGAGCGACGGCAGGCACGTGAGCGCCTTCTCGAGGGCCAGCTCGGCGGCATCGAACGCGACCAGCCGCTCGCTGATCTCCGCGGTCTCGAGCAGGTACCGGAGCGCGGTCGGGTCGGGGGCCGCGGCGTAGTAATGGTCGGCGAGCTCGATCCGTCGCTTGAGGTCGGGCTCCGGGTTCAGGGCGGCGAGCGCGTCGGCGATCTCGCGTTGCATCTCCCGCCGCTCCGCCTCGGGAACGAGGTCCGGGAGGAGACCCACCCACGCCGCGTGGGGGATCGTGACCTTTCCATCGGCGAGTCGGACCAGGTTCGCCTGGACGGCCGGTTGCAGCGCCTCGGCGAGCGTACGGAAG
The DNA here is from genome assembly GCA_022750415.1 of Thermoplasmata archaeon. GTDB lineage: Archaea > Thermoplasmatota > Thermoplasmata > Lutacidiplasmatales > UBA184 > Lutacidiplasma. Next base: position 588 of record JAKIVT010000106.1, on the reverse strand, counting down.
TTGAGGCGAGTCGCCCGACCCAAGCTGACCTCGCTGACGGACCCGCCCAGCAGAGCGGTGTAGACGAGGACCCGCCGGGTCGCGTCGGGGATCGTGTCGAAGTTCTCCTTCAGGCGGTGCGCTTCGCGGGGGTCGTGCTTCGCCTGCGGGATCCGGACCCAGTCCACGTCGCCTCGTCCGAGAAGCCGCTCCTCCCACGCCGAGAAGGCCGGAAGCGACGTGTCCAGGACGAGGACCACGAGCAACGGCCGCCAGCGGGTCCGCTCGCTCAGGTACAGGAGGACGTCCCGGCTCTCCGCGTCCACCAGCGTCCCATCCTCCACGAGGATGGCCGCAGCGCTCCCGGGGGTGGCGCGGAATCCCTCGACGAGGTCGTGGTAGTACTGTTCGGCGTCGACCATCGCCTCGCCTCTCCGTCGCGACGGCCCGAAGAAGATCGACGGGGTCCGGTCGGCCCGGCTCCGCCGGCTGCGGGGGGCCTCCTCGACCGCCGGAATCGCGAACGGAGGCACGCCGAGGTCGGGCGGCGGGAGGACGTCGGCCGGCAGTTCCGGAATCGCCGGGAGGAGACCCGGCGGAAGGTCAGCG
>JAKIVT010000105.1 GCA_022750415.1 Thermoplasmata archaeon | reverse complement strand
CGCGATTCTCATGGGCGGCGGTCGTCCAAGCCCATCTCGAGCTCTACGAGTCCGTGGTGGGAAGCCGTCCGGCAGCCGGGCAACGCCGCGTCCGCCGCTAGCACCGGCGGGGTCGGACCGACGGGCTAGCGAGAGCCCCGAGAGAGGCTTCTTTGGGCGCCTCGATCTCCCGAGTGCCATGCTCGAGTTCCCAGGTGTCGCCGTTCTGGCGGCCGCCCTGGTCGTCGTGTTCGGGCTCGCCGGAGGCGGCTCTGGCGTCGGGACGCCTTCTCCCATCGTCGCGGCCGCCTCGGGTGCGATGCTCAACGTCTCCGCTCAACTCGGAGATTGGACGTGGTCCGGGGCCGGGGGCCCCTGCCAACCGGAAAGCCTAGGGACCTTTGTCGCCCACTTCTTCGGGAATGCCACCGGCGGGACCGCTCCCTACCATTTCGTCTGGGCCTTTGGCGATGGGACCAACCCCTCGACCGGGCAGAATACCACCCATGTCTTTCCGAGCCGCCCCGACGTGTGGAACGTGAACCTGACTGCCACCGACACGCTCGGGCAGACCGGTTCGGTCATCGTTCACGTTCCTCCACCGACCACCAGTTGTCCGTCGGAAAATGCCGCACCGCTCAATCTGCTGCTCTTCCTCCTCGTCTTCGGAGGGCCGGCTCTCGGCGTCGGCGTTCTCGCCGTCGTTCTGGTGCGTCGGTTCCGACGGAGGTCGCGCCGCTAGGCCCGCTCCACCGACCCGCCCGCTACCCGACGACGAATCCCTGCGGAGTAATCGCGAACGGCCGCCGTTCCGGGTCGTGCGCGGAGCCCCGCATCCGTACGATCTTGATCTGGCGGATCGACCGGTCGCCCACCCATTTCCGCGTCACCAGGATCTCGCCCCTCGTCAGAATCTCCTCGGGGGAGAGGACCATCGGATTGCCGGGGGTGGCGGTGAGCAGGGTCGTCACCTCCATCTCGGACAGGAACCGGAGGAGCGACTGCACTTCGGTTCGCTCCGGCTGAACGTCCCCCATGATCGCCGACTTCATCGCGAACCGCCGGATGGAAGTGAGGGAGTCGACGACGACCCGCTTGAACCGGGCCCCGCCCATCTGTTGGCGGAGCTTGAGGTGGATCGACTGGATCGAGATGTCGTCCGAGTCGCTCGGTTTTCGGACGTCCGCGGTCAGGTCGCGCATCGTCTTCAGGTCCGAGAGCGCACGGATCTCCTGCACATCGGCCATCCGTTTGATCGCGCGGGTGCCGGGGTTCGCGTCTAGGGTCCGGACGGCCGAGAGGTCCCAACCGAACGCGCGGACGTTCTCGACGATCTCGGTAGGCGGTTCGTCGACCGCCACCAGCAAGACCTCCTCGCCCAAGCGGAGACCCTCGAGGAGGAAGGAGAGGGCCAGGAGTGATTTGCCGCTCCCGGTTCCGCCGGTGACGAGGTACGGGCGACCGCCCATCAACCCCCCACCGAGCATCCGGTCGAGACCGGGGATCCCCGTCGACACCCGTCCCTCGGCGACCATGTTTCCCTAGTCCTCCTTGTCGGTGCGAGCGGCCGGGGGACTCGAGGGTTCCGGCGCCGGGGCGGGAGTCGAAGTTCCGGAAGGGGTCGTCACGGGGGGCGGGGACCCGGGCTCCGCGCCCGTCACCGGCGAGGCTTTCCGGCGGCGAGGGGCCTTCCGCTTCGGCTTCGGATGCGCCACCGGCGCTCCGAGCGGTTCGCCGGCGGACAGCGGATCCGCGGGCTCGGCGGCCGCCGCGGCCGGCGCGAGCGGCGATGGTACCACCTCCGCGGGAGGAATGTCCGTCGGGGGTCGGAGAACTGGCTCGGTCGGTGGGGCCGGCGCGGCCTCGAGGGAGGGGACCTCCGCCGGTACGACCTTCGGTTTTCGGGGAGCCCGCTTCCGCTTGGGCTTCGGCGGAACCGCTTCCGATGCGGAGGCCGGCTCCGCCGCCGGGGCCGCGGGGTCCGTTGCGACGCCGGTTGTTGGGGTCGCCGGGGGAACCCCAACGGTCCCGGGGGTGGCGCCGCTCGAGGATAGGTCGGGCGGCTGCGGAAACTCGTTGGACGTGGGGGGCTCGGGCGCGGCCGGTGGGGGAACGAGCTCCGGGACGACCGGGGGCGTCAGGGCCAGTTCTTGGAGGGTCGGGAACGTGGGCGGGGACGCGGGCGCGGGAGGGGCCGGTTCGGGCACCAGGCGCCGCGTCGGGAGCGGCGGCGGGGACCGGGACGTTCGGTCGGTGGCCGACGGGAGAGCATCCGTGGGGGGAGGGGGAATCCCGGGGGGCGATGATCCCGACGAAGGAGCGGACGTGGGTGGCGGCGGTGGCGGCGGTGGTGGGGGAGGAGGAGGCGGTGGAGGAGGGGGTGGCGCGACCCGGACCGGGGTCCGCGGCGGGGTCGGCTCGACATGCACGGCCGCCGGAGCCGGAGATTGCATCGGCTCCGGCCCGGCGGGGGCGGACTCCGGAAAACGCTCGGGGGGCGAGGCCGGCGGGGGATGTGCGGCAACGGGGGGCGTCGGCTCCGCCTCGACCGCCGTCGGTGGTGGCGTGACGGTGGGGGCGGTGGGGGCGGTGGGGGCGGTGGGGGCGGTGGCGGCGGGAGCGTCGAACGCTGCCGGGGCCAGCTCCGGGCCGGCCGGCGGAACCGTCGCGGTCTCGGACGGGGTCGCGAGGATCGCTCCGCGTGGGGGGGTCCCGGTCCGCAAGTCCGCGCCAAAGGTGCCCAGTCGTTGGACCCGCATCGCCGAGCGGCGGATGTTGAAGTCCCCGCTCTGGAGCAACTTTGGGTCGAGGTGCTGCGCAATTTCCGTGACCGCGCCTTTCGCGAGTCCCAGCCGGTGGGCGAACTCTTCGGGGCGGCCGCCCGACCGGGCGGCTTTCGCCCCATCGAGCTCGGTCCGCGCGCTCGCGACGTCGAGCTGCACAGCGGCGAGGTCCTTGATGTCGACCTCGATCGCCTCGAACGGGTCGGTCGGGGTGGGCGCCGCGGTCGGAGGGGGCGCGACGGTGACCAATTCCGGTTCGACGATCCGGCGCGTGTCGCGGCTGATCGTCGCCTCGAGGTTGACGTCGAGACCCTGGGCCGTGATCCGGTACGGATGGAGGCGGATGTCGTGCGCACTCCCCCGGTATTTCTCGACCCCGAGGGCCCGTACGGTCTGGCCCTCGAGCTCCCAACGGAAGAGGCGGATCTCGCCGCGGGCGAGGAGCCGCTCGGGAGTCTCGACGTCCTCCACGGCGGCTTCGACGGTCAGCACGGTGGTCATGCGAAGGTCGGAGAGGAACCGGAGGAACGTCTGGGCGCCGAGCGTCTCGTCGACGCCTTTCATGCAGAAGTACTGCAGCGCGGTCAGGCTATCGACCACGAGGCGCGTGTAGGGCCGGCGCGCCACCTCCATCTTGAGCGTCTGTTCGAGCGCGGTGAACGTGACCTCCACGCTGGAGAGCTCGGGGGTCTTGCGGATGGCGAGCGGCACATCGCTGAACCGTACGGAATGGCGGACGGCGGCGATGTCCTTGAACGGGGCGCGCTCGTAGCGCATCACGTCCGGGATCGCATCGAAGACCCAGACCTTGTCGAGCTCGGCGGCGAGCGCGGTGTGATTCTGCCGCACCTCGTTCGGGGGTTCTTCGAGCGTGACCAGGAGACAGTTCTCCCCTCGGCGAGCCCCCTCGCACAGGAACTGAAGCGCGAGCTTCGTCTTGCCGGTTCCGGACGGACCGACGACGAGGTACGGCCGATGGGGCATCAGCCCCCCCATCAGGATCGTGTCGAGCTTCGCGTTCCCTGTGGAAAGTCGCTGCTCCGGAGGTGGGGCCGGCGTGTCTCCCGCCGGCGTGCTCCCACTCTCCTAGCCCGCCCCGCCGCATCGGCCGGTGTCCGGGTAGTGTGGAATGGATGACCCCCCCAGATAATCCCTCTCTCGCGGCGGGCCCGATACTCTCGAGCGGCTCCCCTTGAAGCCAAATAACCGGCCGACTCGCTCGGGTCGATGTCGCCGGGGCTTGCCGTGGAGGCCGAAAGGATGCGCAGCCTCGCGGTCGACTTTCCCACGCACCTGCGCGAAGGGTTCCGACTCGGGCGCGACGCCGAGGCCCACCTGCCCCGGGACGCCAGCGCCGTGTTCGTCGTCGGCATGGGCGGTTCGGCGATCGCCGCCGACCTCGTCCGGGGCGTGACCGACGTCGAGACTTCGGTTTTGTTGAGCGTCGGTCGCGGCCCCACTCTGCCGCGCGGTGCCAGAAAGCGGAGCGTGGCCGTCCTGACGAGCTACTCCGGCAATACGTGGGAGACGCTGGCCGCCTACGACGCGGCGTCGCGCCAGGGCGCGGACCGGGTCGTCATGACGAGCGGAGGCCGGCTCGCCGAGAGGGCCGAAAAAGACGGCGTCCCCATCGTGGTCCTTCCTCCGGGGTTGCCCCCCCGCTCCGCGGTCGGGTACATTCTCGGGGGACTGCTTGGAGTCTTGGACACGCAGTTTCCCGAATCGAACGAAGGTCGCGTTGACCGGATCGCCTCCCACCTGGCGGAGCGGCAGGCCGAGTACTCCGCTTCCACCGGAGCCCCAGCCAAGCTCGCCCGACGGATTGGCAAACGGATCCCGCAGTTCTACGGAGACGCAGCGTCGGCCGCGCTCGCGCGCCGGTGGAAGACCCAGGTGGAGGAGAACGCGAAACGGCTCGCCCACTTCGACCAGTTCCCGGAGCTGCTCCACAATGCGATCGTCGCGTGGGATGCCATGACGGCCGCCGAGGCCCGCCGTTGGGCCGTGATCGCTGTCGAGCCGTCCGGGCTCGACCCAAGCACCTCCGCCGGGATGGCCCACCTTGGTCGACTCCTCGTCCGCAAGGGAGTCGTCGCCGACCGCGTGGTCTTCCGGTCCGAGGACCGGCTCGACGCGCTGCTCGACGGGGTTTCGTTCGGCGACCACTTTTCCCTGCACCTCGCCGCCCTAGGGCACGTCGACCCGTACGAGGTCCACGCCATCGACCGGCTCAAGACCGCCGTCGCCCGGCGCTAGCGGCGCGAGTTCTCGCGACAACCCTCATAACCCACCCGTTCCTCGGGCGCGCCGGGTGCTGAGGTAGCCTAGCTCGGCCAAGGCGCCAGATTCGAGATCTGGTGGTGCGTATGCATCGCGGGAGTTCAAAGGGGACCGGGAAACGTCGCCCGGTCCCGGAGACTCTCCCCCTCAGCGCCTCCCGGTCCCCGGCCTTGATTTCGGTGGAGGTCGATGTCGCCCGGGGTCGCCGTCCAGGTCCCGCGGTGACCGTATCGGTCGCGCCCGGAACACCGGTGCGCCAGCTCCTTCGCTCTCTCGGGCACGCGCCCGAGGGGTCGGCGGTCTTGGTCGACGGCGTACCCGTCCCGCTCGACACCCGCATCGTGGCGCCGGTCCGATTCACCATCGTTCCGACGTTTTCTGGCGGTTGAACCCGGCTCCAAGGGATTAATGCCGCCCTTGTACCAT
>JAKIVT010000104.1 GCA_022750415.1 Thermoplasmata archaeon | reverse complement strand
GCCCGACCCGAAAGCGGGCGAATCGAGGGTAGGCGACCCCGGATCCAATCGCCCAAGAAACCGGCGGTCAGCTGTGGGCGGAGTCGTGCCAGACGGGGTAGACCTCGCCGGATCTGATACCGAGGACCGAGGAGGGCCAATCCAGGCCCCGATAAGCTGCCTCCCGCACGCCGATCTGCTAGTAATCATCACTCTGCCTTCCCCCGTTGTTTGGGTCGTGAGCAGGGCCGAGGACTCGCCCTGACCTTCCAGGGGAGATGGTACTGGCTCCAGGGGCGCGGATGCTTCCGGACCTTGCACCGAGCGGCGTTCATTCATCCAGTGGCTGCTCCTCCCTCAGCACCAGCCTGTCGGCGCGCGTGGGCGATGAAACCTGGCGGAGCACCCTCGGAGGGGAGGATCCGGTCGCGGGGGGAAAAACCGACAGACTCCGGGGCCCGAATCGATATTCCGACGCCGGGGGGATTCCCCGACACCTTCCGGTCCATCCTAACGTTTATTTACCGAATCCCAAAATGGTCGGGCCAGAGCGTATGACGCTCGTCTGACAAACACGGCGGGGAAATCGAAAATGAAGTCCATCATTCAGGAAGCCATCGCAAAGCACCAGGAGAACCAAGCCCTTGTCGCCGACGGCAAGCCGACCGTGCCCGCCTACGCGAGCGCCGACGACGCGGAGCTGGCGAAGCTGGCGGAGACGCTGCGCGTCAACATCCGGATCGTCGGATGTGGCGGCGGCGGCTCGAACACGATCAACCGGTGCGTCGAGGAAGGGATCCAGGGCGCCGAGATGTGCGCCATCAACACCGACGCGAAACACCTATTGACCGTCCACTCCCCCCGCAAGATCCTCATCGGCCGCCGGGCCACGAAGGGACTCGGCGCTGGCGCTCGCCCCGAGATTGGGGAAGAGGCGGCCCGCGAGAACGAAGAGGAACTCCGCGCGTTCCTGAACGGCGCCCACATCGTCTTCATCACCGCCGGCATGGGCGGCGGAACCGGCACCGGCTCGGCGCACTTGGTCGCCCGCCTCGCGAAGGAAGCGGGCGCGCTCACCATGGGCGTCGTCACCCTCCCCTTCTCGGGTGAGGGAGCCGCGCGCATGGAGCAGGCTCGCGACGGGCTGGAGCGCCTGCGCCGCGTTTGCGACACGACCATCGTCATCCAGAACGACAAACTCCTCGAGCTCGTCCCGCGGATGCCCCTCGACGCCGCGTTCAAGCTTGCCGACGCCGTCCTGATGACGGGGATCAAGGGGATCACGGAGATCGTGACCCGCCCGGGCCTCGTCAACCTCGACTACGCCGACATCATGACCGTCATGAAGGACGGCGGCGTCGCTCTGATCGGACTCGGCGAGAGCGAGAGCGCGACCGACCGGGTGACCGAGGCGGTCACCGAAGCGCTCACGAGCCCCCTCCTCGGCTCCGTCGAGCTGAAGGACGCCACTGGGGCCCTCGTCCGCGTCATCGGCGGCGCGTCGATGTCCGTCAGCGAGGCCGAGAAGGCCGCGGCGCTCGTCGGCGGCAAGATCTCCAAGCGGGCCCGGATCATCTGGGGCTGCTCGGTCGAGAACTCTCCCGAAATGGAGAACACCATCAAGGTGCTCCTCATCATCACCGGCGTGCGGGCAACGAGCCTGCTCGGCCAGAAGGGAGGCTACGCCGCTGGTGAGTCCGAGGAAGTCATCGACCTCGTCCGGTAAAGGCTCCTCTCGCCCCCGCTACCTCGGCATCGAGGTGGCGGGGGACCCTTCGTTTTCGACCCGCTGGCTCGAGACCGCCCTTGCGGACCGTCTGCGGGCGGCGTGCCCGGACCCGGAGCCCGCCCGCGTGCGGCTGATCCGTCGGGAAGGGGCCCGGGCCGTCGTCGAGCTCGACCACCGAAGGGTGCCCGCGGCTCGCGGAGCCTGGAACGCGGCGTTCCCTTCACCCTCCGGCCGCCCGGTGGAGATTGCGACGGTTCGGAGCTGGGGGACCCTACGGGGCGCGAAGGTTTGGATCCGCGGTCCCCTCCGACGGGTCCCTCGCGCGGTCACCCCCCAGTAGATGTGGTCGCCTCGAAATGGGACCCGGTCCGGCCGGTCTGGAACCCCATCGGGGGCCCGTCGGCGCCGACCCCGACGGGATGTATAAATACGTCACCCCGGCGTACTCGTACCTCCGGCCTCGGTCGTACCTCATGCGCCACTGGACCACCATTCGGTATCGTCGCGCCCGGGCCCGCAAGGGGCAGGTCAGCGCGGTCGCGGTCATCCTCGGCCTGCTCCTGGTGGTCTCGTTCATCGCGAACTTCATCGTCGCCCAGCTCCCGGGCCAGATGGCCCAGCTCGAGACGACCCACATCCTCACCGTCGAGAACCAGTTGGCCCGCCTCCAGGCGACGATCCTGGCCGAGGCGCAGAATCCGGGAACGCACGTCGCTCTCGTGAGTCCCGTCACCCTTGGGTCCGGAGCGAGCCCTCCGTTCGGGCAAGCCGCCACGTCGTCGATCCAGACCGAGCTCGCGGGGGTGGGGACGGTCGCCAACTACCAGGTCTCCGACCTCGCCCCCACGGTCATGGCGTGGAACACCGGAAGCGCGTGCCTCGCGGGCGGGCACGGGACCTGCAGCACGGCCGGGGCGAAGAACACCTACAATTTCCTGGGGAACGGCTCTACCCTCGCCATCACGATCAGCGGCAGCGGCGCGAGCCTGTTCTACAACCTCACGGGCTCGAACGATTCCGTCACGCTCACGTGGAGCGGCCCGAACGCGAAGACGGCCGTCGTCGTCACCAGTGGGACCAACGATACGGTCACGTTCAAGAAGAGCGACACCGACGTCGCGAGCCCGAGCTTCTTCTTCTCGTTCTACGGGGCGACCGACAAGTTCACGCTGACCCCGAATGGGTCGCATTCCGGTCCCGGCGGCACCAAGGTCGCGGTCAAGTTCGTGGGGTCGATCAACGGCATTTGCCCGTGGGGCAACCTGTCGGGGACGGACAAGCTCGGGAACTTCGGGTCCGGCGGCAAGTTCGTCAACATCACCACGACCTGGTGGAACGCGCTCGGGAACCCCACCCCCGCCCATTCGCAGTCGTACTCGAGCGGGGTCGGCACGTTCCAAAACTCGACCGGGTTCACCAACTGCGCGTTCACGAATGCCTACCCGACGGCGATCACCTCGCAGGAGAGCGGCGGGCTGCTCGTTCACATCTTCAACCACTACGTCGCCCAGGCCCTCGTCGCCTTCGACCAGGGGGGCGTCGTCGCCGAGGAGAATGGCGGAGGGTCCGTCATGGTCGACCAGCCCACCATCGTAGTGGTCAACCGTCCGGCGGGAACCGTCGCCGAGGTCACGCTCATCAATCTCGTCATGACCCCCTCGACCGAGGCCGGCCTCTCGACGTCCGCGGTGATGTCGCAGGTCCTCTCGGTGAGCCACCTCTCGGTGATCGCCAACCGGAACCAGTCGCTCAGCTCCCCGTTCAACTTCACGATCACGACGCTGTTCCCGGATGCATGGTGGTCGTACTTCCAGACGGTGCCGAGCGCGTTCCCGCAGGGTGCCACGTGCGTCACGATCACGCCGATCGCGGCGCCGTACACCTGCCTTGCACCGCCGTTCGGCACCGTGGAGGAGATCTCCGCCCCGATGATCGTCCAGTCGATCATCCTCACCGCGATCACGGCCAAGGTCTGGCTGAGCTGACGTCAAGAGACCGTTCTCGACACGCTTATCTCTCGACCTCCCTCCCTCGATAGGGTACGGGTCGTGGCACCGGACTCGGAAGGGCGGGTCGCCCTCCGGCGTGCCCTGTTCTCCGTCTCCGACCGGACCGGGATTCAAGAGTTGGCGAGCGCCCTCGCCCGCCACTCCATCGAACTCGTGGCGACGTCCGGCACCCGGGCGGCCCTCACCGACCCGCAACTGCGGGTCCGTTCGGCCGAGGAGCTCACGGGCGTGGGAGCCTGGTTCGGCGGACGGATCAAGACCCTCCACCCCGGGTTGCTCGGGGGGATCCTCGCCCCCCGCAGCGACGATGGCGTCGCGGAGCTCGAGCGACGGAGTCTCGTGCCGATCGACCTCGTTGTCGTCAACTTCTACCCGTTCGAGGCCGGGGTCCGGGAGCAACCCGACCGACCCGACAAGGAGGAACTCGTCGATGTGGGCGGCGTCACGCTCGCCCGGGCGGCGGCGAAGAACCATCCGTGGGTGGCGGTGCTTACCGACCCATCCGACTACGCCGGCGTCGTCGCGGAACTGGACCGGGAGCGCGGAGCGTTGACCGCCGCGACCCGCCTTCGACTGGCGCGCGCCGCGTTCGACCGGACCGCGCGCTACGACCGGGCGATCGCCGACGCGCTCGCCCCGATGCCGGCGCCGGGGACCAGCCCCGCCGGTTTCCCGGAGACCGCGGTGTTCCGCCGAGACCCCACGGCCCTCCGGTACGGGGAGAATCCCCATCAGGCGGCGGCCGCCTACGGGCTCGAAGCCCCCCAGGGAATGCTCGCTCCCTGGCCCATCGAGCGCCGCAAGGGCGAGGCGCTCTCCTACACCAACCTTCTCGACCTGGATACCGCGCTCGCGACGGTTAGTGAGTTTCCGACCCCGACCGCCGCCGTCGTGAAGCACGCCACCCCGTGCGGGGTCGCGTCGGGCGCCACCGTCCGGGAGGCGCTCGAGCGGGCCATCGCGACCGACCCGGTGGCCCGGTACGGGTGCGTCATCGCCGTGAACCGGCCGCTCGATGCCGACGCGCCGGAAGCGCTCAAGGGCGTCTTCGTCGACCTTCTGGCCGCCCCCCAATTCGATGTCGGGGCCGAGACCGCCCTCGCCCGGCGCGCGAAGCTCAAGGTCGTTCGGGTCGACCCGCCCGCGGTCGACCGCCCCCGGTGGGAGGCCCACTCCGCGGCGGGCCGGCTGCTCCTGCAGGAGACCGACCGACGCCAACTCGCCCCCGAGGAGTTCCGATTGGTGACGAAGGGGCCGGCCGCGACGCCCCACGAAGCGTGTTCCCTCGACTTCGCCTGGCGGGTCGTGCGGCACGCCAAATCGAACGCCATCGTCCTCGCCGACGGGTCGAAGACCGTCGGGATCGGGGCCGGACAAGCGACCCGGGTCAAGGCGGTCGAGCTCGCCGTCGGCGTGGCGGGGCCGCGCGCCAAGGGGTCGGTCCTCGCCTCCGACGCGTTCTTCCCGTTCCCCGACGGCGTCGAGGTCGCGGCGAGCGCCGGTGTCCGGGCGATCATCCAGCCCGGCGGGAGCGTCCGGGACCCGGAAGTCATCGCCGTTGCGGAGCGCCACGGCATCGCGATGTACTGCACCGGTTGGCGCGTCTTCCGGCACTAGCGCGGGGACGGCGGCCCGTCGACGACGGGGTCAGGCGAACGCGAAGTGCCGCCGCAGGATCGTGCGGAACTCGGTGGGTCCGACCGGGCCGACCTCGCGACCGCGCTCGCGACCCTGGTGGAGGAACAGGTACGTGGGGATCGAG
>JAKIVT010000103.1 GCA_022750415.1 Thermoplasmata archaeon | reverse complement strand
CTGGCCGCCGGACGCGAAGGCGCGGCGGAACATGCCGACGACGACCCCCGTCGAAAGACGGAGGAGAGTGCGGCGGTCGACCACGATGGCGTGCCAGTGCGGCGACTCCCGAGCGGAGCCTCCGAGGACCAGGATGCGGACTTCGCTGTCAATCTCCGCGCCACCGGCGGAGGCGATGTGGTTCCACGCCGCCTCGGCGGCGACGTCGGTCCCGACGACCACGATCGCCCGACTCGCGGGTCCCTTCGCGATCCCTCGGGCCGCAATCGGAGCCCACGGTCCGGCGTCGGACCCCTCCTTGATGGCGGGAACGAATACCGGGAACGTCCGACGTGGTACCCCGGCTTCTTGGACCCAAAAGGCGGGCGGAGCGGACGCGTCCTTGCGCTGGGGTTCGACGCGGGCGTAGCCGAGCCTTCGGAGGGTCGATTCGGCCTCGCGTACCCGGTTCCGGTCGTCGCTCTCCGACCCGGCCGGAGGCGTGTTCGTCATCGTCCGCCTAGCGGTACGGCGCGGATAAGGATACGCCCGGTGACGGGCGTTGGGAGCACGTTCAGAACGGACGCACTCCCATCGCGGAGAGCCAGAAGTTCAGGATCAGGACCACGATCACCGCCAACAGGTACGGCCCGGACGTGATGAACGCCCGCAGCGCCACCGGTCGGTCGACCCGCCGCCATAGCGGAATCGCGAGCAGCAGGTACACCACGGCGGCCCCGACCACCGCCACGGAGACCGGCCAGGCGAACGGGGCGACGAAGTCGAGTAGGAGCGAGGCCGGAAGTAGGAGCGCGGTCGAGACGACCACGATCCGGCCGGAGTAGGCGGGGTCGTCCATCTTCGGCAGCATCGGAAGGCCGACGCGCCGGTAATCGTCCCGGAGCATGAGCGCCAAGCTCCAGAAGTGGGGCGGGGTCCACAGGAACACAAGGAGGGCGAAGGCCAGCACGGGGACGGTCCAGGACCCGACCGCGGCGGCGCTGCCGGCGAGCGCCGGAGCGCTCCCCGCGAATCCTCCGACGACGATGTTCCAGTTCGTCCGACGCTTCATCACGATCGTGTACACGACCACGTAGGTCAGTCCGCCGAGGGCGATCGAGAGAGACGTGAGCGGATTCAGCCACACGTAGGAGGCGCCGACACCGAACGCGAGCAGACCGGTCCCTCCGAGCAGGACGCCGCTGCTGTGGGCGATCCGCGCGCCGGGAAGCGGGCGCCCGCGGGTGCGTTTCATGCCCCCGTCGACGTCCCGGTCGAAGTAGTGGTTCAACATCGCCGACCCCGCCGAGGCGAGTCCGCCGGTCAGGACGAGCAGGCCGAGACGGAGAACGTCGATGTGGCTGGGGAGGGCGAGGAAGTACCCGGCGACGGCCACCATCACGATGAGCGCCGTGATCCCCGGTTTGGTGAGGGTCAGCACGTCCCGCCAGCCGGACGGCGTGGCTTTGGGCGACGGTGGTGCTTCGACCATCCGTCGCTCCCTCTCGCCGGAGCGGTTAACGGTTCGCGGCGCGACTCGGGGCGCCGGGGTCGCGGTGCTCGGCCGGGGTCCCGCTCCGCTCCATCCGGGCGAGGGTGACGCTCGCGGCTTCCTCGTCGGCCGCCGACTCCGCCCACACGGTCCACCGTTTGGGGATCGACCGGAGGTTGGCGAGGAATGCGATGAGGAGGAGGACCCCGAGCAGGATCGTCGCGAAGACGAAGTGGAGGAGCACCACCATTCCGACCAGGCCAGTGACCACGACGAGTCCGCCGAGGAACGCCTGGGCGACGACGAGGAGCGCGGCCGAAACAGCGAGTCCGCGTAGGACGGGGCGCCGACGCTCGGAGACGAGGCCGACCAACGCCATCCCCGCGACCAGGAGCCCGGTGAAGAACGCCGCGAGCCGGTGGCTCCACTCCACGGCCGTCGCACCCGCGAGCGGGGGAGCGAACGTACCGTGGCACGTGGGCCAATCCGGACAGGCGAGCCCCGCATTGCTCGCCATCACATTCCCGCCGAGAACGATCGTGACGTAGGTCGCGAAGAACGCGGCGACCGCGAGCAGCCGGAAGAGGGTGTGCTTCTCCATGACGAATCCTCCGGCGCGCTACGGCGCCGACTCGGCGGGCACCGCGGAGACCGGGAGCCCGCGGGACGTCGGGAGCGGAGTCGAGGGCCGCGGCCCGGTCATCTGCGTCGGCGCCGGCTCGCCCCACGGGTCGTCGGTAGTGACCCGGCGGCCCGCGAAGTAGCTGTAGATCATGTTGAACGCGAACACGAGCTGGCCGAGACCGAGGATGAGCGCCCCGATGCTCGAGACGAAGTTCCAGAACTGGAAGTTCGCCGTCGGGAGGTACGTGTAGACGCGGCGGGGCAGCCCCTCCGCGCCGAGGATGAACATCGGGAAGAGCAGCATGTTCACGCCGACGTACGTCAGGAGGAAATGGACGTGGCCGAGCGCCTGGGAGTACCAGCGCTTGGTCCAAATCGGGTAGTAGAAGTAGATCCCGGCGAAGATCCCCATCAGCGTACCGCCGAGCAGGATGTAGTGGAAGTGGGCCACCACGAAGTACGTCCCGTGGTACAGGTAGTCGATCGGGATCGACGCGAGGAGGAGGCCGGACAGGCCGCCGATGACGAACCCGGTGATGAACGCCACGCAGAACCACATCGGGACGGCCATCCAGATCTGCCCGCCCCAGAGGGTCGCGACCCAGTTGAACGTCTTCACCGCCGAGGGAACGGCGATCGCCATCGTCGAGAGCATGAAGACGAACCGGAGGTCGGTCGAGATCCCCGTGACGAACATGTGGTGCTCCCAGACGGCGAAGGAGAGCACCGCGAAGACGCCGAGCGAAACGGCCATCGCCCCGTAGCCGAAGATGTCCTTTCTCGCTAATTTCGGAAGTACGGTCGAGATGATGCCGAAGGCGGGGAGCACCATCACGTAGACTTCGGGGTGGGCGAAGAACCAGAACATGTTCTGGTAGAGGAGCGCCCCACCGAGGGGAGTCCCATTCGCCGCGGCGAGGATGTGGGTGCCGAAGTTCCGGTCCGAGAGGACCATCGTGAGGGCGATGGAGAGCGACGGGAGCGCGAAGATGAGAAGGACCGAGTTGACCAGCGTCGCCCAGACGAAGAGGGGGAGGTTCCAGTAGTGGACCCCGGGGGCCCGGTGTTTCACGATCGTGACGAGGAAGTTGATCGCGCCGAGCATCGAGGACGCCGACAGGATGTGGAGCCCGGTGATCCACAGGTCGACGCCGTGCGGGTTCGGGCCGTACGCCTGGGTGGAGAGCGGGACGTACCCCGTCCAGCCGGCGTAGGCGTTCGAGAGGAGCAGGATCACCCCGGCGGGGGGGAGCATCCAGAACGCGATCGCGTTGATCCGCGGGAGGGCCATCTCCTTCGCCCCGATCATGGAGGGGACGAGGTAGTTGCCGAATCCGGCGAGGACCGGCATGATGAACATGAAAATCATCAGCACGCCGTGCATCGTGAACAGCGTCGAGTAGACGTCCGGCGTGATGCCGAGGGTCGTCTGTGGGTCGAGACCGAGTCCCTGGACGATCCCCAGGTCGGTGCGGATCAGGACGGCATAGATCCCCCCGATGAAGAAGAAAATAATCCCGGTCGTGATGTACATCAGACCGATCCGTTTGTGGTCGGTGGTGAACAGGTACACCTTCGCTTTGCGGACGAACCACTCGCCGTGGTAGCGCAGGACGTACAGTCCGAAGGCGGCGAGAACCAGGAGGATCGCGATCTCGGCGATCGGGCCTGCTAGGTCGTACATCGGTTCTGCACCCTCCTACATCAAAAGCTGGGCCACCACGTAGGCGCCGCCGGCGATGGCCGCGGCCACGACCAACCAGCTCAGCCAGGTCGCGGTCCCCGCCGGGGTGACGGGGGGAGGCGTCGCCGGTCGGAACCGGCGTCCGAGCGGCCAGGAGCGGTACGTCCGGTCGATGAGATGGACCAGGAGGGCCCCCATCGCGAACATCGCCGCGACGGCGAGCCCGAACGACGTCTCGACCCCCGTTCCGACCAGGGTGCCGAGCCGGACGACGTAGACGAACATCCCGACGATGCCGAGCAGCATCAGGACGATCACGGCCTGGTAGAGCTGGAGGACCCTCAGGGCCGCGTCGGGGCGGTGGGCCTCAATCGCATCGGCGGCGGCGCCGCCGGAGCTCGGGACGTCACTCAAAGAGCCGCACCTCCCGGTGGGGCACGCCGCGGAGCCGGTCGACCCGGTAGAGCATCCCCGTCAGGAGCAGCATCGCGACCGATGCGACGAGGGCTCCCCCGATGAACGTCGGAACATCGACGAGCCAGTTGCCGTTCGCGTACAGGTCCGTTAGCCCGTAGACCACGAACGCCGCCGCGACGGTCCCGATCAGGAGGAGAATCCCGAGGACGCCCCAGAGCCACCCGGTCCGATACTTCGCCGGGTTCGGCTCAGTCATGCGCGCGTGCCTCCGCCACCGAGGATACGGGGCCCCCAACCGGCTTCGAGTACGCACCGGTTCGGTCGTCGGAAGCCCCGGCTTGGGCCGCGAGGCGCGCCCGATACCCCTTCTGGTACCGCCAGTAGAACAGCGCGACGAACAGGAAATTGAACGCGAAGAGCGGTGCAATCCGCTCCCCGACCACCATGGGGGTGATGGAGACGCCCGGGGTGAGACCGCCCCAGACCGTCATCAGGACGAAGAACTCGAGCATCGACGTCGCGATCGCGATGAACAGCGGGCGATCCCGCGGGTGGGTTCGTTTCGACCGGTCGAGGAACGGCAGGAAAAGTACGTACACCATCACGACGGTCGTCACGCCGACCGCGATCACCGGGGTGACTCCCTCAAAGTCGACGAGCTTGAACAGCCAGAGGAAGTACCAATCCGGTTCGGTGACCACTCCCGCGGCGCTCAGGTCGCCGGCGTACGTGGGAAGGTTCCACGGCCACAACGCGGCGAGGCCGATCAGGATCCCGATGTAGAGGAGCGCCCACTTCGTGATGTAAAAGAAAATGTGGGGCATGAATGGGACGTGTTTCTTGTCCTCCTCCTCGGTGAACCGACGCCGCTGGAGCGGGTCGGAGGTTGCCGGCGGAGCGATGCCGTGGGACTCGAACAGCGCGATGTGGGCGTACAGGAGGGCGCCGAGCGCAAGGGGGAGGAGCAGGATGTGCGCGGCGAACATCCTCGAGAGGAGACCCTGTCCCGTTCCGTCGGAGAGGATCAGCGGTCCGAGCAGCGGACCCGCGTAGGGCAGCCGGATCGCGAGGACGAGTCCGACGTTGGTGGCGTTCAGCGAGATCTGGGTGTACGGCAGAAGGTAGCCCGTGAACCCCATCCCCAGGGTCACGAGCATCAGGAGGGTGCCGACCATCCAGGAGAACTCGCGGGGCGCCTTGTAGACCCCGAGATAGTAGCCCCGGAAGAAGTGGACGAACGCGAGGAAGATCATCGCGTACGCGCCGTAGAGGTGGGTCGAGAGGAGCAGCTGGCCCATCGGGACGGAGTGGATGATGTAGTAGGTGCTGCACCACGCCGCCGGCGACGAGGAGAGGGTTCCGGCGGCCTGGCCGCACGCCGTGTAGGTGGG
>JAKIVT010000102.1 GCA_022750415.1 Thermoplasmata archaeon | reverse complement strand
CTTCCGAACGAAGGTACCGCGTGGACCTCGAGGGAGGCGTTCTCCATGACGGGGTACCCCGAGGCGTCGGACACGACGACTTGAACGGAGAAGTTCCCCGCCTCGCTCGGCGTGCAGAGAAGGATCGCGGTATCCACCGAGAGGCAACCCCCGGGAAGGTTGGTGTATCGATAGTGGAGGGTCCCGGAGCCCCCCGATGCGACAACCCGAAGGGTGGAAACGTTACCGGCGGTGACGGCTACCGGATCCCACACCGGCGACCCGACGAGCGGATCGGCCGAAACGTTCAGTTGCGCACTTGCGACGGACGGGACTCCGTGGGCGTCGTCGAGGGTGACGTTGACGAAATAGGTGCCCGCGGACGAAGGCGTGCACTGGAACTCGGATACGTTGCCGGCGGTACAACCGGGGGGAAGTTCGGTGTAATCGTACGCTACGTATCCGCCGTGGGCCAGCGGGGTGGCGTTCACGGTGACGGACTGCCCGACGTCGATCGGTTCCGGGACGATGGTGAGGTGCCCAAGGATCCACGGGCCGAGAGCCCACGTCGCATTGGTCCAGGAACTGACGTTGTCCCCCCCGAAGAGCGTGACGAACCCGTCGACGGGGTCATACGCCATGGCTCCTCCTTCGGCATACGGGGTCCCGGCGACGGTCGGGGTGATGTTGGTCCAGTTCCCCCCGCTGAACGTCCAGAGGTCCGTAGGAACCGGGGGGGTGCCCGACGGCACGCCCCCGAACAACAGCAACGACTTTGCCACGGGGGAGTACGCGACGGCCGGACTGGAACGCGCGCTGGGGTGCGATGCCGGCGTTCGTAGCGTCCAGCTGAGGTTGGCGTACGTCCACGTGGACGCGGAGGGGCACGTGGTTGGGGTGCATCCGCCAAAGAGGACCGTCTCGTTGTCCGCAGGGTCGTAGGCCATCCCTGCGACGTACCGAGCGGTCGGCGAGCCGGTCACGGTCAGCCGTGTCCAGTTTCCACCGGCGTACATCCACGTGTCCGACAGGGGGATGCCGACGATTTTCCCGTAGCCCCCTCCGAACAGGAGCACGTAACCGTCGAGCTCGTCGTAGGCCATCGCCGCGAACCACCGCGTGGAGGGTGCCGCGCTCTGGCCTGTCGTTCGGTTGGTCCAGTCGCCATGGGCGTAGGTCCAGGTGTCGTTCTCGAGGGTGTAGCTCACCGAACCGTTCGGGAGGGTGGATTCGGCCAGGCCACCGAACAACACCGCGTACCCATCGGCGGTGTCCCAAGCGAGGCTAGCCCCCCAGCGGGCCGACGGGGCGTGAGCGGTCACAATTCGGCTCCACCGGTCGTGCGAGAATTGCCACGTGTCGCCCAAGAATCCGTTGGGTCCGTCCCCCCCGAATAGCAAAACGCACTGGTCGACCGGGTCCCAGACCATCGAATTGGACTCCCGGAACGGGGGGGGCGGCCCGACCGCCAGCGAGACGTTGGTCCACTCCGTCGGGGCCACTCCTCCGCCGGCCGCTAACCGGACCCGGGTCGATTCGAAGCCGCAGGTTGGAATCGGTGCCAGAACACCGCATGCCGTGCTTGGGAGCCGTGCGCGGCTTCCCAGGGTATCCGCGGGGGAAAGGAGGGGGAGGTCCGCGACCTTGGACGGCGAGAGGGGCCCAGAGTGGACGTTCGGAACCACGAGGGACGGGACGACGACGAGGATGGCGAGGAGAACAACCCGGCAGATCCCACTTCGACGGATCGGGCGTTGGTGGAGCGTGCGGCCCGCAGTTCGGCTTCCGCGAATCTCCGGCGGGGCGCGTGCTCGCGGATCGCTTGGTCCCGGGGGAGGAGCCGTCATAGGATGACCACGAAGCTGGAACGCGAACCCGTTCGGGTTTCCGGGACTTCCGGCGGGAGCGCCCGGAGGCGGACGGACTACTTACGGAGCAGGGAGCGGTCCCGAACTCCGACCCCGACCACCACAACCACCTGGTGGGGGGAGAGGCGCGGCAGGGGGGAGGCGTTCGGGCGTGCGATTCCCCGATGAGCGGGGAATCTGTCCCGATTGGGGTCCCCCGGCCGGCCGCTCGGCCGTGGACGGAGCGTCTGCTCGTGTCGGACCGCCGCCCCGCCGATCGGATCTCCCCCTCGAAACGACGGGGGGCTAGCCCCATCAGCCTAATCTTCCGAGGGGTCTCGGCGAGGCCCGGAGCTGGAATTCGAATGACGGGGTCGAGGAAGATTGCGGTCCTGGGAGCGGGCAATGTCGGCGGCACCCTCGCCCAGCGGCTCGCCGAGATGGACCTCGCCGACGAGATCGTCCTCATCGACATCGTCGACGGCCTCCCCCAGGGGAAGGCGCTCGACATCCAGGAATCGGCCCCGATCCTCGGGTTTTCCACGCGGGTGACGGGCTCGACGTCGCTCGACTCGATTGCGGGCGCGGAGATTGTCGTGGAAACCGCGGGACTCGCCCGGAAACCCGGGATGAGCCGCTCGGACCTGACGACGAAGAACGCGGAGATCCTCCGAGATCACGCCCTCGCCGTTCGGGCCCACGCGCCGAACGCGATCGTGATCATCGTCACGAATCCGGTCGACGTGATGACCTTCTGGTTCCGCCAAGTCTCGGGACTGCCACCCGCTCGGGTCTTTGGCGAGTCCGGTACGCTCGACACGGCCCGGTTCCGTTGGTTCGTCGCCGACGCCCTCAAGGTCGCGCCCCGAGACGTGGTCGGCTTCGTGCTCGGCACCCACGGGGACACCATGGTCCCGGTCCTCTCCCACACGAGCGTCTCCGGTGTCCCGTTGACGAAGCTGATGCCGAAGGAGCAGCTCGATGCCATCGTCGCTCGGACGAAGACGGGCGGAGGCGAAATCGTCAACCTGCTCAAAATGGGGAGCGCCTACTACGCGCCCTCGGCCGCCCAAGCGGAGCTCGTTCGGGCGGTGGTCGCCAACGAGCACCGGGTGCTCGGGGTGACGGCCCACCTCGCCGGGGAGTACGGACTACAGGACCTGTGCTTAGGGGTCCCCGTCGTCTTGGGACGCGCCGGCGTGGAACGGGTCGTCGAAGTCACGCTCTCCGCCGAGGAGCGTGCCGCGTTCGAGGCGAGCGCGGCCGCGGTCCGAGCCGACCTGGCCGGGCTCCCCCCCGTCACAAGGGCCCCGGCGTAACGCCCCGTCCGCCGAACGGCTCATACCGTCCCCCGGACTTCCCCTTCCGATGACCCCCGAGGCGGCTCCCCCGGAGCACGGTCGCCCCGTCGAATACGTCGAGATCAAGCGGCGGCTCGCGACCCTCCGGTACCAGACCGATTCGGCCGACCACGCCCACATCACGGTCAAGCCCGAGATCTGCGCCCGGTGCCCCCACTCGTTCTGCACGAACGTGTGCCCGGCCCAGTGTTACGAGCGGATCGAGGGAAAGCTCGTGTTCCGCTACGAGGACTGCGTCGAGTGCGGTGCGTGCGACATCGCCTGCGACCAGGGGTCCGTGACCTGGACCATGCCGAGGGGCCCGTACGGCGTCCGGTACGCCTACGGCTGAGCCGCGGCACGTTTTGCATCGCCGCCGCCGTTCGGCTCGAGGCACAGCTTCAAGCCACGGATTCCCGGTCGGGACGACTGGGGAGCCGATACGCCGTCGTCCGGGAGCGCGCAGGAACTCGCTTCCCTGTTTCCCTACCGCCCCCGCCCAGGGCAAGAGCGGATCGTCGGCGCTGTCCAGGAGCTGACGCGCCGCGGCGGGGCGTTGCTCGTCGACGCTCCGACCGGGAGCGGGAAGACCGTCGCCGCGCTTGCACCTTTGATCGAGCACGCGGAAGCGGCCGACCATCGGATCCTCTACCTCGTTCGGACCCACGCCCAGGAGGTCCAGGTCCTCGCGGAGGTCCGGGCGATCTCCCACCGGCTCGAGCATCCGATCCTCGCGATGGGGCTCCAAGGACGCCAGAGGCGGTGCTTCCTCCTCGAGGGGGTTCCCGAGATGAAGGGGGCCACCGCCGAGGAGCACGGCAAGCTCTGCGCCGACCGGAAGCGGGCGACCGAGCGCTCGTTCGCGGAGGGGGGTACGATCGAGCCGTCCACGGAGCTTCCCGAGGAGGGTCCCGTCGACCTCACCGACCTCGACGGCTGCGCGTACTACGCGCGGGTCCTCCAAACCGATATCGAAGAGCTCGCCGACAAGTTCGCCCAGAAGTTGCCCTCCCCCGGCGAGTTCGAGTCGTACAGCCGGGAGGAGAACCTCTGCCCGTACGAGCTCGCGAAGAAGCTCTCGGGCCGCGCTCGGCTCGTCACCGCCCCGTACCCGTTCTTCTTCCATCCCCACATCCGCCGCTCGCTCCTCGACTGGATGGGGGTCGCGTCGGACCGCGTGGACCTCGTCGTCGACGAGGCCCACCACCTCACCGACCACCTCCGGGACCTCTCGACGGTCTCCCTTCCCCAGGAATCGGTTCGGAGGGCGCGGGCGGAGGTCGCCGAGCGGGGGGATTTCGCGCTCCCCGACGGCCCGAGCGCGAGTCGGTTCCTGGAGATCGTCAGCCAGTCGATCGAGCTTCTCGTCGAGCGGTGCGGTCCGGACGACGACGCGATTCTTCCCCCGAACGCGCTCGAAGACGCCCTCCTCTCGGAGATCGGGGGCACATCCCACCGGCTCGACACCTGGCTCGGAGCCCTGGTTTCCTGGGGCGAAACCCTCCGCGACGAGAGGCGCCGTCAGCGCCGGCTGCCGCGGTCCTGGGTCCACGCGGTCGGCCTGTCGTTGCTCTCCTGGCCGCAACTTTCCGCGCCGGAGTACGTGAAGGTCGCTTCCCGCCAGCCGCGCCGTGCGCTGGAGGCGTACGCGCTCGACGCCCGCGGACCGGCCGAGCCGATCCGCGCCTGCCACCTCTCCGTCCACCTCTCGGGTACCCTGGCCCCCCTCGAGGAGTACCGCGATTCGCTCGGGCTTGGCGAGGAAACGAAGCTCCTCAGCGTCCCGTCGTTCTTCCCGCCGGAGAACCGGCTCCTGTTCTACGACCCCGGGGTCTCGACGCGGTACGAAGAGCTCCAGGCCGATCCGGGCGCGATCGGGGAGATTGCGGACCGGCTGGCCGAGGTCCTTCTCAACCTACCGGTGAAGACGGCGGTGTTCTTCCCGAGCTTCGACCTGATGGAGCGGGTCCTCGCAGCGGGGCTGGCCGGCGCACTCCCCCCGACGGCGGTCATCGAGAGCCGGCGACTCCCGATGGGCGACCTCTGGCGGTCGATCGAGGGGTTCAAGAAAGAGCCCGGCGGCGGCGTTTTGCTTGGCGTCACCGGCGGACGGATCGCGGAAGGGGTCGACTTCCCGGACGACGAACTCGAGGCGGTCGTGGTCGTCGGCATCCCCTATCCTCGCCCGAGCGCGAAGCGGGAAGCGTTGCGGGCGTACCTCGACTCCACCGTCGGCCACGGGTGGGAGTACGCGGTGGAGGCACCGGCCCAGAGGGCCATCCAGCAGGCCCTCGGGCGCATGATCCGCTCCGAGAACGACCGGGGCATCGGCATCGTCCTTGACCGCCGGGCCCCCTCGTTCGCCGCGGCCCTGCCCGGGCTCGCGCCCATCGGCGACCTGGGTGCGACCGCGCGGGCGTTCTACGGACGTCGCG
>JAKIVT010000101.1 GCA_022750415.1 Thermoplasmata archaeon | reverse complement strand
GACCTCGGCTATCCGCCGCTCGTCACACCGACCAGCCAGATCGTCGGCATCCAAGCCGTGGTCAACGTACTCGTCGGGGAGCGGTACAAGCAGATCACCCGGGAGGTCCGGGACTACGTCCGGGGCTTGTACGGGCACCCTCCCGGACCCCTCGACCCGGACCTGACCCGCAAGGTCCTCGCCGAGGAGAAGGGGATTCAGGGTCGGCCCGCGGACCTCCTCGAACCGGAGTTTGCAAAGGCTCTCGCAGAGGTCCGGGCCCTCGTGCCCGCCGCCGACGACGCGGAGGCCCTCAGCTACGCGATGTTCCCGGCCGTGTACAAGTCGTACCGCGCGGCGAAGGATGCCGACCTCACGCCCGAGGTTCTCACCGCCGCGGCGTACGGGATCGTGGGCGCGCTCCGTTCCCCCCGGTCCCCCGAAGGGATGGTCCCGTCTCCCCGGGTGGCCGCAGCTGCCGGGACGGGTACCGGAGTCAGCGCCTGGGCCCACGAAGGCCGTGCCCGCTTGCACTCGGGCAGGAGGTCGGTGGATGAAGCTCGAGGTCACCGTCGACGGTGAGACCCGTACGCTCGAGGTCGACCTCGAGCGGGGGGTCCTCCACTGGAAAGGCCGAGAGGTCCCGGTCAAGGTCGTCCAGGATGGATTCGCCCGCGTCGAGCTCGAGATCGCCGGCGAGAAGTTCGTCGTCGAAGGGTGGCCCCCCGGGAACCCGCTGCCCCCGGGCCCGACCTCCGTGAATGGCGAGCGGTACTCCGCGACCCTCGTTCGGTCGAGCGCCTCGCCCGTGGGGAAGGTTCCCACCCTGACGCCGAAGCCGGCCGCGCCCCCGACACCGGCGAGCCGACCCAGCGGCGAGGGGACGCCGGTCTTGCCGCCGATGCCCGGACGCGTGGTCGAAATTCGCGTGCGCGTTGGCGAGGACGTCGCGAAGGGCCAGGTCCTGTTGGTCCTCGAGGCGATGAAGATGCGCAACGAAGTCGCCGCCCCGGTGACCGGCACGGTCGCCGCGGTCCACGTCACCGTCGGGGCCAATGTGCGGGCCGGCGAACCGATGGTTCTCCTCACTCCGAAGCGGTAGACGCTTCCCCCGGCGACCGGGCCCTTGGCCGCGGTTCCCAGCCGGTCGGCGCGAGGCCGCGATTTACGCGTCCGGCGGAGGGGAGGCCGGTCGCGGCTCGAGCTGGTCGGCCTCGGCGACCGGGTCGTACTCCGGGTCGAACCGGTCCACCTCCACCGGGCCCGAGTCGGGCTCGGCCGCAGGGACGGTCGTCGCCGGCGTTGGGGACGGCGATTCGGACGCGAAGAATTCGGGTCGGGGGGCCGCTGTCCGCTTGGGAGCTACGTCCCGCTCCGGACCGGGAAGGTTCGCGTACTCCCGGAGATACAAGACGGCGAATCCGCCGACCACCACGAGCGCGGCCACGAGCCAGAGCCACGAGTGGGCCTCGACCGCGACGACCACTCCGACCGCGGTTCCGGCGGCGAGGATCGCGAGCGCCGCCGGGAATGGGAGGCGCTCCAGTACGGACACGGACACGCAGGATACTCCGAGGGGTACATGAATCCCCGTCGGTCGGGCGGAATCCAAGTTCCTGAGCGTCGCGGGGGAGCGCCGGCTCCCTCCGGCGGCCGAATCGGACGAGCCAACTCAGACCGGCACGATGGTCCGACCGCACGAGGGGCACACCGAGGTCCCGGGGGGGACGTGGGTGCCGCAGTTCGTGCAGAAGTCGAGGGACACCACGGGTGAGCCAGAGGGAAGAGGGGCGCCGTTCGCCGGCGCGGCGGGTGGCTTTGACCACCCGATGGGCCGGTTCATCGCGGGGAGCCGGTAGAGGAACAGGCTCAGTACGAACCAGCCGAGGACCCCGTAGAACAGAAGTCCCGCGATCGCCGGGTCAAGGAATTGGACCAGGATCGCCACGGCGAGGACCACGAGGTACGTGATCGTCAGCACCCAACGCAGGATCAAGGAGTCCGGTTTCCCCCGCCGCGTCGTACCGGCTCGGCCTCATAGCTCCGATGAACTCCTCGCCGCCGACGGTGCGCCGCGCCCGACGTCTAATACCTCGCTCGAATGGCGCGCCCCATGTCGCACGTGCCGAAGCTCGTACCGCGCGACGAGTTCACGTTCGAGATCCCGATCGGGGAAGCCCCCGGAATGCGGGTCCCGGGAATCCTCTACTCCAGCGCGGCCCTCCTTTCCGGGGTCGACGGCGACCCGTCGCTCCAGCAGCTCGCGAACGTGGCGACGCTGCCGGGGATCGTGCGCGGTGCCTACGCGATGCCGGACATCCATTTCGGCTACGGGTTCCCCGTCGGAGGGGTCGCGGCGTTCGACCTCCGCGACGGCGTGGTGTCGCCCGGCGGGATCGGCTACGACATCAACTGCGGCGTGCGCCTCCTGCGAACGAACCTCACCGTCGAGGACGTTCGGCCGAAGCTCAAGGAACTGATCGACGCGCTGTACCGCGAAGTCCCCACCGGCGTGGGCTCGAAGGGCGGACTCCCCCTTTCCCCCGGCCAGGTGGAGGAAGTTCTCGCCGACGGCGCCGCCTGGGCGGTCGCCCATGGACACGGCCGGGCCGAAGACCTCGCCGTTCAGGAAGAGAACGGGCGGCACGCCGGGGCCGTCCCGTCGAAGGTCAGCGACGTCGCCAAAAAGCGCGGCCTCCGGCAGCTGGGCACCCTCGGCTCCGGGAACCACTTTCTCGAGGTCCAGGCGGTCGACACCGTCTCCGAGCCGGCGTTTGCGAAGGCGCTGGGCCTCACGAGCGGCCAGGTGACGGTCATGCTGCACACCGGTTCCCGCGGTCTCGGTCACCAGATCGCCACGGACTACATCGGGCGGATGGACGCCCGGCTCCAGCAGGAGGGGACGACGCTCGTCGACCGCCAGCTCTCCTGCGCACCGATCGCTTCCGAGGACGGCCAGAGCTACCTCGGCGCGATGGCCTCTGGCGCAAACTTCGCGTGGGCGAACCGCCAGCTGATCACGGCGGGGGTCCGCCGGGCGTTCCGGAACGTCTTCGGACGCCCGGACGAATCGATGGACCTCGGCGTCGTCTACGACATCGCGCACAACATTGCGAAACAAGAAGTCCACCGGACCAACGGAGGCGACCACCCGGTCCTCGTCCACCGCAAGGGAGCGACCCGCGCCTTCGCGGCCGGGCGCGAGGAAGTCCCGGTGGCGTACCGACCGTTCGGGCAGCCCGTCCTGATCCCCGGCGACATGGGGACGGCGAGCTACGTCCTCGTCGGGCTTCCGAGCGCCATGGAGCGGTCGTTTGGCTCGTCGTGCCACGGCGCCGGCCGCCGGCTCAGCCGCCACGCGGCCGTCCGCCAATTCCGGTACGACGAGGTGACCCGGTCGCTCTCGGCCCAGGGGATCATCGTTCGCGCCGCGTCCCGGGAAGGAGTCACCGAAGAAGCACCCGGAGCGTACAAGAACGTCGACGAGGTCGTCAAGGTCGCGGAAGGCGCCGGGTTGACCCGACGGGTCGCGCGGCTTGTTCCGCTCGGCGTCGTCAAGGGATAGCGGGCCCGCGCTCCGCGGTCCGGAGCGGGACTACTTCGGCGCCGGCATCAACCAGAACTCGTTCCCGTCGGGGTCGACGAACTTCGAGATCCATCCCCAGGGGACCTCCTTCGGGGGCAGCGTGAATCGGACCCCTCGCTTCGCGAGGCGGCGGTACAGCCGGGGGAGCGGCTCCTTAGTGAGCAGGAGGATGCCGGAATTGGCCGGGAGCCCGGTTCGCCGGCGGAATCCCTTGCTTCCTGCTTCGCAGAGATGGAGGCGCGCCCCGAGCTCGCGGTGGCCGACCGTCGTCCAGTGCTCCGGGTCATCGTCGAGTACGGAGAAGCCGAGGACGTCGCAGTACCAGCGGAGCGCCTTCTTCCGGTCGGACACCACGACCGCCGTGGAGTACAACCACATCGGCATCGGGTGCCGGCAGGGACGCGGGCGAGTCGATTAGGTGTTTGGGGCCCCCGCCGGGACCGGCTCCACGGCCGTCGGGTCGCGTCGACGCGGGCGGAGCGTGACGAAGGCGGCGATCCCCACCACGACTCCGGCCGCGCCGGCGATTTCGAGGAGGAGCAGGGACCGGTCGGGGCCGGTGCTCGGCGGGGCCGCGTTCACCACGAGGTACGCCACGGCGAGTCCCGTGTAGTTCCGCCCCGCGGTCGCCGTGGTCACGAGGTACGTCCCGGCTTGGAGCGGGGCGCTCACGGTCGTCGTCCCGGCGCCGGTGCCGTTCAGGGGAACCGGTGTGAAGGATCCCGAACCAAACCCCGTCGGAGCTCCGGTCGCGCCCACTTCCGCGAAGGTAGCGTGAACCGAAACGTTGCGCGCGGCGCAGCTCGGGACCGACGTTGGCGTGCAGTGGGGCGTGGCCGTGACAACGAGCTCGACGGACCGCCCGGGATCGGTCACGTTCGGAAGGAGCGCGAGGGTCACGAGGGCGTCGGTCCCGTTGTAGACGTTGATCGAGTACGCGGTCGTCCCGCTCGTGCCGAGCACGTCGGTCGCGGTCGCGTAGGCGTCGTAGTGACCGGGCCTCGCGTACGTGTGGTTGGGCGAAGGCCCGGTGCCGTTGGACAGGTCTCCGAACGTCCAGCCGAACGTGTACGGGGGTCCCACCCCGCCGAGACCGATCACGGAGAATCCAACCCGAAGGGGGGCGACTCCCGACGTGACGTTCGGGCCGCCCTGGGCGACTACGATCCCCGGTCCGGGCGGGCCACCCGCAATCGCTTCGGTGTGGACCAGGTAGTCGCTCGCGACATCGCCGGCGGTGATCGTGGCGGTGTAGTTGCCGTTCACCGTGTACTGGTGGTTGACCGTGCTCCCCGATGCCGAGCCCCCATCCCCGAACGCCCAACTGACCGATGCGCCGGGGAGGCCCGTGGCGCTCGCCGTGCCGATGACGGTGAACGGTGCGTCACCCGCGTGCGGGGTGAGACGACCGTTGAAGGTCAGGCCCGTGTCGTTCCCGTGCTCGGCGCCGTCGAGCCGGATCGTGACCGACGCGACCGTCGTGTTGTCGGCGTTCCGGGCCGACAGGTTCGCCCACAACGGGCACGTGCCAGCCGAGAGGCAGTTCGAGTACGGGAACGATTCCGTGACCGTCGGACCGAACGCGGTGAAGCCGGAGGGGGCGAAGGACCAGTAGAGGGTGAGCGCGGTGACCGTGGTGCTCGCGACCGACGCCTGGAACTGGACCGGCTCCCCGGCGGGAACTCCGACCGCGGGGCTCACCGTCGCCGTCAGTTCGACCGGAGGCACGGTCGCATTCGTGACCTCGATGACGAACGCCTCGCTCGCGTTTCCACCGAAGGAGTCGTTCGCCCGTCCGATCGCGAGGTACGTGCCCGGCGCGACGTAGGTGTGGTTGGCCAGGGCGGTCGCTGCGGATTGGCCGTCCCCGAATTCCCACAGGGTCGTGTTCGGGCCATGCCCGCCCCCGACCGTCATTCGGAACCCGACCGCGAGGGGCGCCGGGCCCTTCGCGACCGTGGTCGAGAACGTCCCGAACATCGCCGGAAACAGCGTGAGGTTCGTCGAGACGCTCGCCTCCTCGTTGACCGAGTCATTCACGTACGCCGTCACCGAGTGGACACCGGCCGACCGGAAGATCCCGCAGCCGCAGAGAGCGACGTACGAGTCGTTGCTCGCGTATTGGACGGTGTACGGCGCG
>JAKIVT010000100.1 GCA_022750415.1 Thermoplasmata archaeon | reverse complement strand
TTGGGGAACGAAGACCGCCTTCGTCTACTACGGGAAACGATGGACCTATGCCGAGTTCTGGGAGGCGACGGGGCAGGTCGCCTCGGCTCTGGCCCGGGATGGGTTCGTCGCCGGGGACCGTCTCGCCCTCTATCTTCCCAACTCGCCGGCGTACCCGATCGCGTTCTTCGGCGCCCTCCGGCTCGGGCTCACGATCGTGCAAGTGAGCCCGCTCTACATCGGCCAGGACCTCGCCCGAGTCCTGCTCGATGGGAAGCCCAAGGGGCTCGTGACCCTCGAGATCCTCTATCCGAACCTCGCGAAGGTCGCCGGAGAAGCGGATGCCGGCATCGTCTACGTCGCCCGAACGAAGGAATTCTATCCGTGGCCGAAGCGGGCGTTCGTCAACCTGGTCCTCCGCCGGCAGGGACGCTCGACGGAGTTCCCGACGGGCCCCAAGATCCGGACGTGGTCCCATCTCCTGGCGGGGGACGGGGCGTTCCCCAAGGGGGCGGCCGACCCGGCTACGGACGTCGCGGTGTTTCAGTACACCGGCGGGACGACCGGGCGACCGAAGGCCGCGATGCTCACGCATCGGAACCTCGTCGCGAACGCTCTCCAATGTCGCGCCTGGTTCTCCGCCCAACCCCCGGGCCACGGGATTGTGCTCGCGGCGATCCCGTTCTTCCACGTCTACGGAATGACGGTCGCGATGAACTACCCGCTCGCCCACGGGGCGACCATCGTTCTCGAGAACCGCCCCGACCCGGGCGAGACGCTCCAGCTGATCGGGAAGTATCACCCGACGGAGCTTCCCGGCGTACCTGCGCTCTACGCGGCCATCACGAACCACCCGAAGGTCGGCAAGTACGACATCCGTTCGATCGAGGTCTGCGTGAGCGGTTCGGCCCCGCTCCCGGCGGAGGTCCAGCGCCGGTTCGAGGCCATGACCGGCGGCAAGTTGATCGAAGGGTACGGGCTAACGGAGGCGTCCCCGGTGACCCACGCCAACCCCATCGGCGGCGAGCGACGAGCGGGGTCCATCGGCCTGCCCCTCCCCATGACCGACCAGCGGGTGTTCGACCTCGAGGACCGGACCAAGACTCTTGGACCCGGCGAGGTCGGTGAGCTGGCGGTCCGCGGGCCGCAGGTGATGGCCGGCTATGCGAACGCCCCGGAGGAGACGGCGCTGGTCCGACAGGGCGAGTGGCTATTGACCGGCGACGTCGCGCGGATTGACGCCGACGGGTACGCGTTCATCGTCGACCGGAAAAAAGACCTGATCGACGTGGGAGGGTTCAAGGTCTATCCGAGGGAGGTGGAGGAGGTCCTCTACCAGCATTCGGGAGTGGCGGAAGCGGCCGTCATCGGCGTGCCGGACCCGATCCTCGGCGAGGTGGTAAAGGCGTTCGTGGTCCGGAAGGCCGGCGCGAACCCGAGCGAGGCCGAGCTCATCGCGTTCGTGAAGGAGCGGATCGCCCGCTACAAGGCGCCGCGGACGGTCGAGTTCCGGACGGAACTGCCGAAGAGCGCGGTGCAGAAGGTCCTGCGCCGGGTGTTGCGCGAAGCCCCGGCTACAGTCCCCGGCTCATGAGGTCGCGCGCGATCACGACCCGCTGGATCTCGTTCGTGCCCTCGAAAATCTCGGAGATCCGGGCGTCGCGGTACGCCCGCTCGATCGGCGTGCCGCGGATGTAGCCGAGTCCGCCGTGGATCTGCAATGCCTCGTCGATGACGTCGCTGGCCCACTCGGAGGCGAGGCACTTGACCACGGCCGCCTCGCGGGTCTTCGCGGCCCTCTCGAGACGTCCCCACTTCGAGGGGTCGGACCCCAGTCGGTCCTGGTTGGCGGCGGCGTGGTACACCATCAGGCGCAGCGCGTGGATCGACATCGCCATGTCGGCGAGCTTGAACTGGATCGCCTCGTACTCACTGATCGGCAGCCCGAACTGCGTCCGGTTCTGCGCGAACGCGAGCGCCTCGCCGCACGCGGCTTGCATGCCGCCGAGGCTCGCCGCCCCGAGCGAAACGCGGCCCACGTCGAGGGCGGTCATGGCGACGTGGAACCCCTTTCCGACCTCGTGGAGCACCCGCTCGGGGCCGACGTGCACGTGGTCGAGGATCAGCTCGGCGGTGGAGGTGCCGTGGAGACCCATCTTCTTCTCGCAACGGCCCACGGAAAATCCCGGTAGGCCCCTGTCGAGCAGGAATGCGGTGACACCGCCGGAAGGGCCCTTCTTGGCGTCGTTCGCCGCCATGACGAGGACGGTATCCGCCTCCTGGCCGTTCGTCACGTAGATCTTCGTTCCCGTCAGCGTCCAGCCATCGCCGTCGGGTTGGGCGGCGGTGTGGACCGCCCCCGAGTCGCTCCCGGAGCCGGGCTCGGTGAGCGAGAAGGCGAGGAGCTTCTCCCCCTTGGCCGCGGGGACGAGCCAGCGTTTCTTCTGCTCCTCCGTTCCGTACGCGAGGAGCGGGGTCACGCCGAGCGACGTGTGGGCGCCGACGATGGCGGCGTGCGAGGCATCGACCTTGCCGATCTCCTCGAGGAGGATGCAGTAGCCGACCTTCCCGAGGCCCAACCCTCCGTACTCCTCGGGAACTGGGACACCGAAGTACCCCTCCGCCTGCATCTTGCGTACGGTCGCGGTGGGGAATGTCTCGCTCTCGTCCATCGCGGCGACGATGGGCCGCACCTCCCGCTCGAGGAACGCGCGGACCGCCTCCCGGAACGCCTCCTGGTCGGGAGTGAACGAGAACTCGAACCCCATGTTCAGGCCCCTGTGAACTTGGGTGGGCGGTGCTCCACGAACGCGCGGATCCCCTCGGCGAGGTCTTCGCTCGCCAACACCTCGCGCTCAAACGTCTCCGCCTCCAGAGCCAGTCCTTCGGACAAGGTACGCTCCGCGCCCAGCCGGATCGCCCGCTTCGCCCCGGCCACGGCCCGCGGAGCCTTTTGGGCAATCGTATGCGCCAGGTCACGGGCGGCTCGGAGCTCCTGCCCCGCCGGAACGACCTTGTTGACCAAGCCGATTCGACCGGCCTCCGCCGCCGGAATCATCGCCCCCGTGAAAATCAATTCCATCGCTTTCGAGATTCCCACGAGTCGGGGGAGCCGTTGGGTTCCCCCGTACGCGGGGAGGAGCCCGTAATTCGCCTCGGGCGCCCCGAGCTTCGCGGATTCGCCGGCCACCCGGAGGTCGCAGGCCAACGCGAGTTCCAGGCCGCCGCCGAGCGCGAGGCCGTTGATCGCCGCGACGACCGGGGGCCGAAGTTCGCTCACCCGCTCGAACAACGCCTGCCCACGGCGTACGATCTTGGGGGCGTCGTCGAACCCCAGGGTTGCCATTTCCTTGAGGTCGGCGCCGGCGCTGAAATACTGTCCCTCCCCGGTGAGAACGACGGCGCGGACCTTCCGGTCTCCCTCGATGGCCGCCACGTGATGTTCGAGTTGGTCGAGGAGGCGGGTGCTGAGCGCGTTCACGGGCGGATTGCGCAGGACGAGGACCTCGACGTCGTCCCCGTCGCTCCGTCGGCTCACCAGCTCGCCGTCTGCCATCGTCGGCCCCGAGCCGTCGGTAGCCGTGCCCTGCCTTATCGGTGTCCCGACCCGGGGGCCAGCGAAAGGCGGTGGTTGGGTCCCCGCGCTCCCCCCCGTCCCCGACGACCGGGGACGGACTGATATATCCGGCCCGGGTCGGACCGTCGTGGAGCGCTCGAACGGATTCGCCGACGCCACGGCGACGTTCGAGGAAGCGTCCTTCGTCGTCGTGGGCGTTCCGTTCGACCGGACGACCTCGTTCCGCCCGGGCGCCCGATTCGGCCCCGATTCGATCCGTCAGCATTCCTGGAACTTCGAGTCGTACGACCTCGAGACCGGCATCGACCTCTCCGAAATCCCCGTACATGACCTCGGCAACGTCGGGGAGTTCGGGTTCGCGAAGGACATGGTCGCCGCTGTCCGCGAAGAGATCCGCCCCATCTACGACGCCGGCAAGATTCCCATCGTGCTCGGCGGGGACCACGCGTGCTCGCCCCCGTGCGTCGAGGCGTACCCGACCGGGAAATCGATTGGGGTCCTCTACCTCGATGCCCACATGGACTTCCGGTCGAGCTACCTCGGCGACGACCGGAGCCACGCGTGCTCCTCGCGGCGAATCGTCGAGAAGGTCGGCGCGCAGAACGTCGTGGTCCTCGGGGTCCGTTCGGTCTCGAAGGAAGAGGTCGACGACAACCGGTCGATCGGGATGCCGTACATCACGGCGCACGAGGTCGCCCGCGACGGGATCGAATCGTCGATGCGCAAGGCGTTGAGCCTGCTGAAGACCGACCGGATCTACGTCTCGCTCGACATCGACGCGATCGACCCCGCGTACGCCGGGGGGACGGGCACCCCGGAGCCGTTCGGGTTGACTCCGCGGGACGTCAAGTACATTCTCGGCGAGGTCGCTCCCCGCCTCGCCGGCCTCGACATCATGGAAGTCTCCCCCCACTACGACACCGGCAACACGAGCCTCCTCGCCGCGCGGCTCGCCCGCGAAGCGATCGTGCGGGCCGTCGCATCGAAGCGGGTCCGCTAGGCGAGCCGATGGCCGAGGCGACGGAGGGGAAGCCGGTTTCCCGGGGCGCCGAGGCGTCGATCCGCGCCGTCGAGTGGCTCGGCTGGTCGGCGTACCTGAAGGACCGGGAGGCGAAGACGTACCGGCCCAAATCCCTCGATGAGCGGCTTCGGAAGGAGCGGACGCGGACCGAGGTCCGACTGCTCGTGGAGGCGCGACGGCTGGGCGTCCGGACCCCGATCGTCTACGACCTCGACCTTGTCAAGCACCGGATCATTCTCGAAGCCCTGCCCGGCCCGACGCTGAAGGCGGTCCTCGATGCGAACCTCACGGACCCCGCGCCCCTCGCGGTGCCCGTCCGTGCCTTCGGAAAGGCGCTCGGGACGCTGCATGCCGGAGGGATCTCGCATGGCGACCTGACCAGTTCCAACGTGATGTTCCCGGACGGGCCCGCGGGCCTGCCCGCCTTCATCGACCTCTCGATGGGTTCGCGGAGCCCAGGCGTCGAAGAACTGGCCATCGACCTCCACCTCGTCGAGGAGGACCTGCGCGCCCTCCACCCGAAGGGCGATGAACTGCTCACCTCGTTCTTCGATGGATATCTCGAAGGGAACCCCGCCGGCGCTGCGGCAGTGCGGACCCGAGCGAAGGAGATCCGCGGCCGGGTCCGTTACGCGTAACCCGATTGCACTCTCTCTCGTCGTTCCGGGAAGCCTCGCGCCGGTCGGACCAAGGGAACCGGCCCGTCCGGAGCATGCGCGCGTTTCTGGGTAGCAGACGCACAGTTAACGTCCGGGCCGCCGTCGCCCGACCCGCGGCCGAGCCCAGCGATGCCCAACCTGAACCTCGGGACCTTCGAGCTCTGGTACCAGTACACGGGGGCACGCGGGGAACCGGTCGTCCTCATTCACGGGGCTTGGGGGGACCACCGGCAGTGGGACGCTGTCTCCGCTCGGCTCTCCGAATCGTGCCGGGTGCTCTCCTACGACCGACGCGGACATGGGGCGAGCGGGTCCCCGGCCGGGGCGGTGGCGCTCGCGGACCAAGTCAGCGACCTCGCGACGCTCCTCTCCCTCGCCGGCCACGGCGCGCACCACCTCGTCGGAACCGGAGTCGGCGCGGTCATCGCCCTCCAGCTCGCGCTCCTCCGCCCGGACCAAGTTCGGAGCGT
>JAKIVT010000010.1 GCA_022750415.1 Thermoplasmata archaeon | reverse complement strand
TGGAGTGCCAAACGAGACGACTTGTCGCGCCCGAGACACCTCGGCTATATTCCGGCCGGCCACGAACGCGGCACAGGGAGACCGGGACTCCCCGAGTTCACCTCCGACGGTGGGCTCGAAACGAACGAAACACTACTCCGAGAGGGGACGCGAACCGAACGTGGTAACTCAGCGGCGCCATCTGCGCCTTCTCCCGTGCCGGGAGTGCGGTCACCTCCGCGCGAGTCACTACCTTCTGGCCCCGCAAGAGGGCCGGGTCCGCCGCCACTTCGCTCGACCCCGCGACCGGACCACGCCGATGCCCTGCCACGTCCTGACCTGCAACTGCGCCCGCTTCGGCGCGGATAGCCAGGTCTTCCTCTGCCCGGTGTGTTCGCGGGAGTACGCGACGCGGGCGAGTCTCGAGATCCATCTCTACGGCCAGCACCCGGGACTTTCCGCTCGCGAGCGGTCGATCCTCCTGCAGGGCGCGATGAGCGGCCAAACCGTCCTTCCGCCCTCGGTCGTGGCCCGCCTCCCCTCGAGGCCGAGCCCCGAGGACGAGGTCGCCGAGGCGTAGCGCCTCCCGCCCCGCGACTACGCGAACAGACGTTCGGGGATTCCCGCCCCCCGGCGGAGCCGTTGCAGTCGGGCGACCTCCCGGGAGGTGGCGCTCTCCGACTGGCGCCGTCGACGGTCGACTTCGTCGAGCAGGGTCGCGACCGACCGCCAAGAGGACCCGCCCGAACTCGTGCGACGCTCGGGCTCCTCGTCCGCGCCCGGGAATCGAAACGCCCGGGGGAGTTCGGGGAATTCCGCTTGCATCTCGGAGTCCCGGATCGGAGCGGCCCGGCTCGTCGTTTTCTCCCGCTTCGAGAGCCAGAGACCCACGCGCCGGTGCGCCGTCCGGAAGGGAACACCGGCCCGCACCAGGGCATCGGCGAGTTCGACCGATCCGGTGGACGCATCCGAAACCGGCGGGGTCCGATACGAGGCCTCGGCCGCCATTCCGGCGAGGACCTCGAGCGCGAGCCGGGTTCGGACGACCCCCTCGAATACGATCGGTTTCCCGAGCTGAAGGTCCCGCTGGTATCCGACGGGGAGTCCTTTCAGAACGGCGAGGTGCGAAACGAGCCGGCCGATGGCGGGGCCGCTCTCGGCCCGCACGAGCTCAGCCAAGTCCGGATTTCGCTTGTGCGGCATCAGCGAGCTCGTGGTGACGAACCGGTCACTGAGCCGGACCCGGTCGACGCCGGGAAGCGAGCCGAGGACGAACTCTTCCGCGAGACTGCTCGCGTGCAGGAGCGTCACCGAGCAGGCGTACAACGCATCGGTCCCGGAATCTCGGTCGGAGACCGCGTCGAGGGACGACGCCGTGGCCCGGGCGAATCCCAGCGCCCGCGCGGTCGCCCGGCGGTCGACCGGGAGGGAGGTACCGGCGATCGCCCCGCTGCCGAGCGGAGAGGCGTCGATCCGCTCGCGGATCCGGCGGAACCGTTCGGCGTCCCGGACGAACCGCAACGCGTGGGTCCCGAGGATCTGCGCCCAGTACAGCCGCTGCGCCGGCTGGGTGTGCGTCCAGCCGTCGACCACGGTCCGACCTTGCGGGGAGCGGGCCACTCCGAGCAGCGAGGACGAGACCCGGGCCGAGGCGCCCTCGAGGCCGAGGAGCGATTCCCGGAGCGCGAGGGCGAGGTCGGTCGCGACTTGGTCATTCCGGCTCCGGGCGGTGTGGAGCCGCTCTCCGTCCGGGCCGATCCGCCGGGTGAGCTCCGCCTCGACGTTCAGGTGGACGTCTTCGTGGAGGGGGTCGAGAAGGAATCGGCCGGCGGCCGCCTCGCGAGCGATCGCGCGCAGACCGGCGACGATCCGCCCCGCGCTCGCCTTCGGGATGATCCCGGTCGCGCCCAACATCCGGGCGTGGACGATGGACTCCCAGAGGTCCACCCCGAGGAGAGCCCGGTCCTCGACGACGGAACTCGAGAGCGCCGCCGCCGCTTGGTCAAGCGGTGCGGAGAACCGGTCTCGCAGCATCCGGCGTCCGTTCGATGGCGGCCCGGGCCGCCGCGACGCGGGCGTGGGCCAGTTGGTTGGGAAGCCCGTAGAGGTGGATGAAGCCGACGGCCAGCTCCTGGGGGAACCGACTGTCGGCGCCGTACGTCGCGAGCTCGTGGGCGAGCAGGGAGTACTCGGACCGTCGACCGACCGCCCGGCAGCTCCCGTGGTGGAGCCGGAGGGTCACGTGGCCGGTGACGACCGACTGGGTCGACGTGATGAACGCCTGCAGAGCCTCGCGGAGCGGCGAGAACCAAAGCCCGTCGTAGACGAGGTCGGCGAACCGTCGGTCCACCGAGGCCTTGAATTGGAGGAGGTCCCGCGGGAGGACGAGCGCCTCGAGCGCTTGGTGGGCGGTGATGAGGGCCACCGAGCCCGGGCACTCGTACGTCTCCCGCGATTTGATCCCCACGACCCGGTCCTCGACGTGGTCGATCCGTCCGACCCCGTGCAGCCCGGCGCGCCGGTTCATCGTGCGCACGAGCGAGACGAGGTCGAGCCGAACCCCGTCGACGGCCACCGGAACGCCCTGGACGAACTCCACGTCGACCAGCTCCGGGGACTCCGGCCAGTTCGAGGGGTGGCCGGTCCAGTCGAACACCTCCTCGGGGGCGGGGACGCCGGCGTCCTCCAGTCGACCTCCTTCAATCGAGCGGCCCCAAAGGTTCTCGTCGACGGAGTACGGCGATTCCTTCGTCGTGCGGACCTCGATGCCGTGCGTGCGCGCGTACGCGATCTCGTCGTCCCGGTTCATGTTCCACTCCCGAACGGGCGCAATGATGTGGAGCGAGGGCGCGAGCGTATGGACGGCCACGTCGAACCGGACCTGGTCGTTCCCCTTCCCGGTGCACCCGTGCGCCACGGTGTCCGCACCGGTCGCGACGGCCGTCTCGGCGAGGGTCTTCGCGATCAACGGACGGGCGAGGGCGGTGGAGAGCGGGTAGATTCCCTCGTAGAGCGCGTTGGCCTGCAAGGCGGGGAGGCAGTACTCCTCGACGAACGTCGCCTTCGCGTCGATCAGCTGCGCATCCCGAGCCCCGTTCCGCTTGGCCCGGTCGAGAGCGCCGGTGAGCTCCCCTTCCTGGCCGACGTCCACCGAGAGGGCGGTCACCTCGGCGTCGTGCTTCTCCGCGATCCACCGGATCGCGACCGAGGTGTCGAGTCCGCCGGAATAGGCGAGGACCACATGGCGCTTCGTCGAACCGTTCGTCATTGTCCGACCTCCCGCTGTTGCAGTGGGAGGAGCGGAACGGCGACGGCGCGACCCGGGAGGATCCGGGTCCCGGCGGACGGTCGGGGGCCGTCGTCCCCGAGCCCCTGCACCGAGCCGATCCAGGCCGAACGAGCGCCCGCGACAACGGCCCGGGCGGCGCTGGTCAGCTTCGGGATCATGCCGCCGGTGATGGTCCCGCGGTGGACGAGGGCGTCGACGTCTTTTGGACGGACCGAGGGGATCGCGGTTCCGGTCGCGTCGAGGACTGCATCGACGTCCGTGATGAGCAACAGCTCGGCGCCCAGCGCGGAGGCGATCGCCGCGGCGGCCACATCGGCGTTCACGTTGTAGACGCCCCCGTCATGGTCGGTCCCGATCGGCGCGACAACCGGGGTGTACCCTTCGTCGAGCAAGGTCCGGAGGATCCGAGTCCGAGCTCCCGTCGGTTCTCCGACGAATCCGAGCGACCCCGGCGGGTCTCCGGCCGGTTTGACCGGCAGCAGCCGACCCGAAACACCCGTCAGGCCGACCGCGGGAATTCCGGCATCGGTCAGGGCGTTGACGATCCGGCCATTGACCCGGCCGGCCAAGACTTCAATGGCCAGTTCCAGGGTGGCGGCGTCCGTCACCCGCTGTCCGCCGACCTTGGTCGTCGGAAGGCCGAGCGCGGTCGCCCGAGCCGTGACCTCCTCCCCGCCGCCGTGGACGACGACGACCTCCCGCCCGCTCCGCTGCGCGCGCAGAACGAAGGCGACGACGTCCCGGAGGGCCCCGGCGGGCTCGGTCTCCCGGCCGCCGACCTTGACCACGAGAGGGATTGATCGCTCCATGCTCACGTCCGGTACGCGGCGTTGATCTGCACGTACGCGTAGGATAGGTCGCAGCCCCAGGCGGTGGCGCTCGCCCGGCCCTCGTGCAAGCGCACCTCGAGGGGAACTTCGTCGAGCTGCCGCAGCAGGTCGCGCACCCGGCTCCCGCCCCCGTTCTCGAGGGAGGGCGCCGGGCGCCCTTGGACGATGAGGGGGACCGATTGTCGGGGGCGGGTGATCGACACGTCCATCCGGTCCGGGTCGAGGCGGGCCCCGGAGTAGCCGAGCGCGCACGCAATCCGTCCGACGTTCGGGTCGGCGCCGAAGAGGGCCGCCTTGACGAGCGTGGAGCCGACGACGGCCCTCGCGGCGGCTCGGGCGTCCTCGATCGTCCGCGCTCCGACGACGTGGACCGTGAGGAGCTTCGTCGCGCCCTCCCCGTCCCGAGCGACCTGGCGGGCGAGCGACTCGAGCACCGCATGAACGGCGGTCGCGAAGGCCGGGTCGTCATCGGCGTTAGCCCCTCCCGCCGCCCCGTTCGCGAGGAGGTACACGGTGTCGTTGGTGCTCGTGTCGCCGTCGACGCTGAGCATGTTGAAGGTCGAATCCGTCTCCCGGGCCAGGAGGCGACCGAGCGGGCCTGGCCGGGCCCTGGCATCCGTCGTCAGGAACGCGAGCGTAGTGGCGTGGACGGGGGCGAGGCGCGGCGCGATCATCCCGCTTCCCTTCGCCATCCCCCCAACGCGGACGACGGTCCCATCGGAGAGGCGGGCCCGGACCGAGGCGACCTTCGCCCGAGTGTCCGTGGTGAGGATCGCGTGGGCCGCTCGTTCGGCGCCGTCTCCCGCTCCGGCGAGAGCGGTCTTGAGCTGCGGAAGGGCGGCGACGACCCGGTCCATCGGGAGCCGCGGTCCGATCACGCCGGTGCACGCGGGCAGGAGCGAGCCTTCCGGAAGTCCCAGTTCGGTCTCCGCGGCCGTGAGGAGTCGCAGGTTGTCGTCAATCCCTTCCGGCCCGGTGAGAGCGTTGGCCACGCCGGAGACCGTCAGGATCCCGCGGATCCCCGACGGGGACCGGTCGAGTCGTTGGGCCCCCAACACGACGGGGGCCGCGCGAACCCGGTTCGTCGTGAACACTCCGGCGGCCACGCACGGGAGATCGGAGAGGACGACCGAGAGGTCGGCCCGTCCGCTCCGCTTCACGCCACTCGCCACGCCCGCGGCGTGGAACCCGCGGGGCGCGGTGATCCCTCCGGCAACCCGCAACATCGGTTAGACTCCGAAGCCCGGGTGGAGCAGTCCCGACGTTTCGTCGAGCCCGAGCATCACGTTCGCGTTCTGGATCGCCTGGGCGGCCCCGCCCTTCCCGAGATTGTCGATGGCGCTGAAGACGACCGGCGAGCCGCCGGCAAACTGGACCGAGAGGTAGCACCGGTTCGTGCCTTGGGCCCAAGGGAGCTTCGGCACGCCCCCGACGCGGACGAATTTCGAGCCGGAGTACCGGGACTCGAACAGCGACGGCCAACGTCCAGCGTCCACCCCAGCGACCGGGGAGGCGTAGATCGAGCAGAGGATCCCGCGGACCAAGGGAACGAGGTGGGGCACGAACACGAGCGGGACCTCGGCCGTCCCTCCCAGACGGGCGAGCGCCGCGGCCATCTCCGGGGCGTGCCGGTGATCCGGCGTACCGTACGGTGTCACGGTCAGCGCGGCCTCGGGATGGTGCGAGCTGGAGGTCGGCTGGGCGCCCGAGCCGGACGTCCCGCTCTTCGCGTCGACGACGACCCGTCCCGCAATCTCTCCGGCTTGCGCGAGCGGGGCGACGGCGAGCAGTGTCGCGGTTGGATAGCAGCCGGGGTTGGCGACGAGTCGCGCGCGTCGGACGCTGTCTCCGAACAATTCCGGAAGTCCGTACGCCGCCTCAGCGAGGTGGCCGGGGTCGGTGTGCTCGCGACCGTAGACCCGCGCGTACTCTGCCGGGTCGGGAAGCCGGTAATCGGGCCCGAGGTCGACGACCCGGATCCCGCGCTCGAGGAGGGACGGCACGACTTTCATCGCCTCGCCGGCCCCTTGGGCCAGGAACGCGACGTCGACGTCGATCCCGTCGGGCTCCGCCTCCAGGACGAGGTCGGAGAACCGCTCGGTGTTCGGCGCCACTTCGCCGACGGTCTTCCCGGCTTGGCTTCGCGAGACCGCGGCCGTCAGCTCGATCTGGGGATGGTACGAAAGAAGTCGAAGCAATTCGCCGCCGAGATACCCGTTCGCGCCGACCACCGCCGCCTTCGCCATCGGTGTCGGGAGTAGCGGCGCATCCGACCCCGCGATATTGAGACTGGTGTCCTCTGGGGGTCGTCGGGTTCTCCGACGTGTCCCCCTTGCGACTCGCCCGAGACGCCGGGCCTCTCGGCCTACTAGTGCGCGGGAGGCGCACCGGCCGGCGATGGCACGAGGGTGGAGAGGACCTGGTACGCCCGAATGGCGTCCTTGTCGCGGAAGACGAACAGCGAATCGGTGTGCACGCTGACGGTCTCGAGGCAGTTGATCCCGGAGCGGAACAGCGCCTCCGCCATGTACGTGAGCACGCCGGGGATCTCGGCGACCTCCGGCCGGCTCCGGAACGCGAGGACGGCGAGGCCCCGCTCCGTGCCCATCAGGAGCTTCGCCGGGATCGCCGGT
Organism: Thermoplasmata archaeon; assembly: GCA_022750415.1. Classification (GTDB taxonomy): domain Archaea; phylum Thermoplasmatota; class Thermoplasmata; order Lutacidiplasmatales; family UBA184; genus Lutacidiplasma. Next base: position 26,425 of record JAKIVT010000010.1, on the reverse strand, counting down.
CGGATCTCGGCGAGGAGGGATTCTTCGCAGAGGACCGTGATCGCCCGGCCGCCGATGATGATCTCGAACAGCCGGCGTCCACCGGCCTCGTCGAGGAGTCGGCGGCCGAGGGCCAGCAGGGCGTCGACGACATCCCAATCGTCGTGGAGCCGGACGATCGCGACCCGCGCATGGACCTCAAGCCGACTTTCCCGAACGAGCGCCCGCACGCGCTGGAGGGAAGGGTCCTCCGTGGCGAGTCCCCGCTGGTAGCGCCGGACGGCGACCGTGACCGCCTCCTCGCTGGTCACCCCCGTCTCCGCCTCGACCCGCCGCGCGAGCGCCGTGTAGTTGACGAGGTCGTCGCGAAGGGCCTCGCGGACGCTCGGATGCTCATCGATGTACTGGCGTGTGGCGTCGGCGGCCGACGGTCCGGTGCGTGGCGTGCGCCGCACGTCGCGCCCACCCGCGGCGGCGGCTTAACTCCTCGGAGCGGGGCCTGTGGGGCGTCGCCCCACGCCGCCGGCGAGGGCGGCCATGGTCTCTCACGAACAGGTTGGACTAGACGGGATAATCCGGCGCGCTCGGCGCCGCCGAAGGCGCCTCGGGTTCCGCGACTGGCCCCGATGTGGCCGGTCCGGGCGCGTCGACCACCGGCATCGGGTCGGGCCCTGGGGGTCCCGTCACGGAGTCGCTCGTAGGAGGGGGAGCGGGACCGGGCGATTTCGCCCCCGGCGGCACCCGCGGGGGGGGTCGACGTGCGAGGCGACGCTTGTGCCGGGAACTCGCGAGCAACCCAAGGGCGGTCGCGGCGACCATGATGACCGCGAACCCCACGACGTTGTACGGGTACTGTTGCAGGGCGGCCAGCAGTCCGGAGATCCCGTCGAGATTGACGGCCACCGTCGTCTGGTTGCTGCCGTAGAACCCGTTCGAGCTGACGGTAACGGACAGCGAGACCTGCGAGCCGAAGTAACACCCCGGGACCGGGACGCCGACGGTGAACGACCCGTTCGCATCGGTCGGTCCGGTGGCCGTCGCGAGCACCCCACCGCACGGTCCACTGTACGACAGCGAGTCGAGCTCGACGAAGACGGACAGGGAACCGATTCCCCGTTTGCTCGTTGCGTTGAACGCGTGCACCGTCGCGGTCAAGGTTGCTCCGGGCGCGACGGGTCGCGGCGAGACGCCGAGGTCGACGCCGACGTACGTCCCGGCGATCTCCTCGAACAACGGCAACGCCCGAGGCGAGCCCCACCCGGTCGCGGTGTCCCATCCGGGTCCCGCGGGCCCGAGACAGTTGCCCCCTTGCGTGATGTCGACGAGGCCCCCACCGATGGATCCACCTCCCCCGGCGCCGACGGCATAGAGGTGGGGGGTCACGAAGCCGAGAGGATTGCCTCGGAGGGCGTCCATTTCGGCGATCAAGCCGGCCCACATCGGAGTGGCAAAGCTCGTCCCCTCGCCAAACGCCGCCCGTCCGTTGAAGTAGAACTCGTTGTCCGCCGCCGGTCCGGCGACGTCCGGTTCGCCCCGCATCCCGCTCGCCCCGATCGGGCCCGCGGCGCTTCCGACCAGCTGCCAGGAGGGAGCGGGGTAGTCCGCGGAGAATCCGCCGCCCGAGAGGTTCCAGGCGGGTTCGGATTCGAGCCCGTTGACGACACCGAGCGCGTTCTCGGTGAGCACGGGGGCGGTGCCGCCCACGGCCACGACCTGGGGGGAGCTCGCGGGGAATTGGGGGGCGACGTTGCCCTGGCAGTTCTTGGAGGAGGTGCCGCCCGTGTCGCCGCTCGCGGCGAGGATCGTGATCCCCTTGAGCGTCGCCTCGTGGAACGAATTCGAGAACGCGGCTTGGAACGCGGTGTCGGTACCGTCGGCGGTTCCGAACGACATCGAGAGGACCTGCACGCCGGTGACCGAGGTGACGGCCTCGTTCAGCGCATCCTCCATCGAGGGGTCGGTCGGCGAGTACCCGTTCGACGAGGGACCGTCCGGGGCGTAGACAGCGTCCAGGGTCGCCCCCGGCGCCTCGCTCCCCGCCCACTCGAGGTCGAGGGTCAGCTCCTGGGGACCGGTCGACGGGTCGCTGAGCGCGGCCGCGGACGGTTGCGGGGCCCCATCGACGGGGAAGTACCGAAGCACCGGCGCGGGGAATCCCGAAGGGTACGCGCTCGAGTAGAACGTCTGGAGGTCCGCGGGAGCGTACCCGTCTCCCCACAGGACGAGGGCGATGCCGATGCCGGTCGCCCAGTGGCTCGTCCCGGAATAGTTGTACAGCGCGTCGAGACCGTAAATCGTGTGGATCGCCGGCGGAGTGACGGTCGGCGTGGTGCGACCTTGCGCCGGACCCGCCTCCGTGGACAGCGGGAGCGCAGGGTCCGGGAGCGCCTGAAACGGCAGCGTGAATCGACCGGGTTCGGTCGTGAGCCCGCTGACCGCAGCGACCTCGGACTGGAACGGCGCGGGGAGTGTGGGAAGGGAGGTGGCGAACACGACGGGTCGCCCCTGGTAGAGCCCGCTTTTCTCGGACGTACCGAACGCGCTCCCCATCTGGGCGGCCGGACCCGAGATTGTCAGGGACAACCGGTCAGGCCATGCGTGAAGGATGGTGATGCCGTGGCCGGTAAAATACGACTCGAGCGCGGAGTACTGGAGGGGGGACAGGCCGTACTCGGCGGCCACCTCGGACGTGGTCAGCGCGCGGGTTCCCGGACCGGGTGTCAGGTAGAACGAAGGGCTGCTTGGCCGAAGCGTGAGGACCGTGGTGAGCGTTCCCGAAGCGGGCGCCGCGTCGAGAACCGATTGCGCGATGGCTGCGTTGAAACCTAGGCGGGCAGCGGGCGCCCCCAAGAGCGCCGACGGTAGTTCGCTCGCCCAGACCGGGGTCGGATGGGGGGCCGCCGCCGGCACGGCCGTCGCGGCTCCCAGGGGAGACAGCACACCGCCGAGCCCGAGGAACGCCGCCGCGACGACGAGGCTCAGGCGTAGCAGGGAGCGCAGGCGCCGATCCATCGACGTCCTCCCGCCTAGTCGGGCCGCCCTGCGATAAACCTGCCGTTTGCGCGGGGGACGTGGAACTTTCGAACCGTTCCGTACGCGCGCGACATCCGACGAGGACCGGTCGCCGCCGCCCGTCCGGTCGTGGCGCGCCTAACTGCGGATCGGGGTCGTGTACCCCGCGGGGAGGTGGTACTTCGTCGGGCCCCCGAACGGGTCCGGTCGAGGCTCGGCCACGGCATTGCGCTGGGCCGAGAGGTAGGCATCGATCGCCTCCGCGGCCTTGGTCGCGGTTCCCATGGCGTAGACGACCGAACGGCCGCCGGCGGCGAAGACGCCTGGAATCGCCGTGGCAAACCCCGGATTCTTCCCTTCCGGCCATCCTTGGCTCGTGAGCTTGAGGTCGAGCGCGGTGCCGAACCCGGCGAGGTCGGCCTTCTGGCCCACGGCGACGACGACCGTGTCGCAGGGGATCGTGACCTCAGAACCGGGAACAGGAACCGGGGAGCGGCGTCCGCCGGCATCCGGAGGGCCGAGCTCGATCGATTGGAAGACGACCCCTTCGACGTGCCCGGTTCCGACGATGCGAACCGGGGCTTTCTGGAAAATGAACTCGATCCCCTCGGTCATGGCGCCGTGGACCTCCTCGGGGTCGGCCGGCATCTCCTCCTGGCTTCGCCGGTACACGAGAGTGACTTTTCCGCCTTGGGACAACCGAAGGGCGCTGCGGATGGAGTCCATCGCCACATCACCGCCCCCGATGACGACGATCTGGTGGCCGAGCGAGACCGGCTCGCTGCGGTTGACGCGCTTGAGCAACTCCAGAGCCGGCACGACACCGGGAAGGTCCTCGCCGACGACCCCGAGCGAGCGGTGGGCGCTCGTGCCAACCGAGAGGAACACGGCGAGATACCCTTCGGCAAGGAGCTTCTCGGGGGGGAATTCGGCGCCGATGCGCCGGTCCTTGACGAACGTCACGTCGAGGTCCCGGAATCGGGCCCGGTCCTCCTCGACGTCCGCGTCGGTCATCCGGTAGGCGGGAATCGTTTGCATGAGGCCTCCGTACACCGGTTCCTGCTCGAAGACGGTCACCGCGTAGCCTCGGATCCCGAGCTCCCACGCCGCCATGATCCCGGCCGGACCGGCGCCGACCACGGCGATCCGCTGGTTCTTGGGGGCCGTGGCGACATAGGCGAGGTCCCCGTTCCCGAGTTCCATCGCCGCCCGCTTGAGGTGGCGAATGGCGACGGGGACGCCCTTCTTCTTCACGACACAGGCGTCCTCGCAGTAGTGGTAGCAGACCTTGCAGAGGCAGGTGGCGAGCGGATTCTCCTGCACCGTCACGCGCGCCGCGCCGTCGAAATCCCCGTCGGCGATGAACCGGATGTACTCGCGGGCGTCCTGCGAGATCGGGCACGCTTCCACGCACCAGGGTCGGCGGCATTGGATGCAGCGCTTCGCTTCGAGGATCGCGTCCTCCTTCGAGTAGGCGTGAAGGACCTCCTCGAAATTCTGGGTCCGCTCCGCGACCGGCGCCTCGTGGATCTGGACCCGGACCGGGTTCAGCTTCGGCGGCGCTTTCGGCGGTGCGGGAGCCGCCGTCCCGGGGCTGGCATCGGCGACCATGGGGTCCCGAACCTCTCACCCCGTTCGCGCGATAAGAGCGTTGCCCGAGAATGCGGCGTCGTCGCACGGGCGCGACGCTGCCCGACGAGTTTTCGAGTTCCCCAAACATAATGAGGGGTGGTCCCCCTCGAGCGCTCGTCGGCCGGACGAGCGGCGGGCCGGCGGGTGTACGATGGTCCTCGACTCGCTCGGAAAATCGCTCCGCGGCGTTCTGCAAAAGATCGCCCGCGGCTCGGCGGTGGACGACGCCCTCCTCGCGGAGGTCTCGCGCGACATCCAGCGGGCGCTCCTGCAATCCGACGTCAACGTCCAGCTCGCCCTCGACCTCACGCAGCGGGTCAAGCGCCGCGCGAAAGAGGAGAAGCCGCCGGCGGGCGCCTCGGTCCGCGATTTCCTGGTGCGGATCATCTACGAAGAGATCCGCGGAATCCTTGGCCCGGACCGGCCGTTCGAGGTCAAACCGCGCAAGATCCTGATGGTCGGCCTCTTTGGCCAGGGGAAGACGACCACCGCCGGCAAGCTCGCGCGCCACTTCCAGAAGAAAGGGGTCCGAGTCGGACTCGTCGCCGCCGACGTCCACCGACCAGCGGCGATCGACCAGCTCGAGCAGCTCGCGAAGAAGGTCGGGTGCGAGTTCTACGCGAACCGGTCGGAAAAGCGGGCCGAGGTGATCGTGAAGGAGGCGCTCGCCAAATTCCCCCCGCACCTCGCCGTCATCGTCGACACTGCCGGTCGGAGCGGCATCGACGCCGAGCTGATCGCGGAGCTCGGACGGGTCCGGGAGGCCGTTCACCCGGACGAGACGCTCCTCGTGCTCGATGCGGCGATGGGCCAGTCGGCCGGCCGGAGCGCGGAAGCGTTCCACAAGGCGGTCGGACTGACCGGGGTCGTGCTGACCAAGATCGATGGGTCGGCGAAAGGGGGAGGCGCCCTCTCGGCCGTGGCGGCGAGCGGAGCCCCCATCGTCTTCCTGGGCACCGGCGAGCACCTCGACGAGCTCGAGCGGTTCGAGCCGACCCGGTTCGTCTCCCGACTCCTCGGGATGGGCGACATCCAGACCCTCCTCGAGCGGTTCGAGGAACTCACCGACAAGGAGGAGGCGGAGAAGGCCGCCGAGAACCTCATGTCCGGGAAGTTCACCCTCCGGGACATGCGGGCGCAGCTCGACTCCCTCGGACAGATGGGTCCGTTCTCCAAGCTGATGTCGATGCTCCCGTCGTTCGGCGGGGCCAAACTGAGCGACAACCAACTCGAGGACACCCAGAAGCGGCTCCGCCGGTTCCGTTCGATCCTCGACTCGGTGAACGGCGCCGAGCTCGACGATTACCACATCATCAAAGGGGACCGGATCCAGCGGATCGCCCGCGGGAGCGGGGTCAAGCCCCCCGAGGTCCGGGCGTTGCTGAAGTACGTGGACACCACCCGGAAGGCGGCCCACGGGATCGCCTCCAATCGGAAGCTCCGCCGCCAATTGGAGCGCCAGTTCCACGGGGGAGGGCCGCCGGCGTAGTCCGGGGCGATGGCGTCCGTCAACGCCGCCGAGGCGGTGGCCGGCCTCGCCCTCACGTTCGTTCTCCCCGGTTTCGCCCTCGCCCGGGCGACGTTCCCCGAATGGCGGTTCCGAGGACCGAACGGCGCCATTCATCTCCTCGAAACGCTCGCTCTCAGCCTGTTTGGCAGCGTCGCGATCACCGTGATCCTCGGATTCGGGCTCCTCAACTCCCCGGTTGGCTTCGGGGTGAACTGGTCGGACCCCGTCCTCTTCGAGCTTCTGGCCGGGGTGACCCTCGTCGGCCTAGCCGCGGCCGTCCTTCGGGGTGCCTTCGCCGCCGTTCCCCCGTCCGGGCCCGTCCTCGAACCGGAAGGAGAGAAGGAGCGCCCGTTCGAGACGATCCGGGTTCTTGAAGGCCTGAAAGCCGAAGAGCGCCGACTTCGACATCGGCTCCGGGTCCTCCCTCGGGACGCCCCCGAGCGCCCGCGGGTCGAGGCCGACCTGGAGCAGGTGCTCGCTCAAGAGGCCCGGACGGTCGCGGCGCGGGAGGGGGAGCTCAACGCCGCGTAGGGAGGCCGGCCAGTACAAGATGGTCCTCGTCGTCCGCGGCGAGTTGCGGCTCACCGCCGGAAAGACGGCCGTTCAGGTCGCCCACGCCGCCGTCATGCTCGTCGAGGCAGGGCGGAAACGGAACGCCGACGCCCTCGCCGCCTGGTTCGCCCAGGGGCAGCGGAAGATCGCCGTCGTTGTGCCGACCATCGACGACCTGGAACGGGTACAGCGGCTGGCGCGGGCGAAGGGATTGATGACCGAGGTCGTCGAGGACGCGGGCCTTACGGAGGTCCCCCCAGGCACGAAGACGGTCCTCGGCATCGGCCCCGCCCGAGCCGAGGAGATCGACGCGATTACGGGCAATCTCCCGCTGCTTTAGCGCGCCCGCCGGCGCCGGCCGTCGCGGGAATATCCGAGTTTTTCGATAAATCCATAAATACTGGGACCCGAATCGCACGCTTCGTCACCGTGTCAGGTGACAGGCCGGGGGTTGCACACCATGCGGATGTGGATTTACATCGTCCGCCGGATGCTCCTCCTCCTCCCCGTCATCATCGGGGTGATGACCATCACCTTCGTACTGGTCAGCACCCTCCCCGTCGATACCAAACTGAACGCCTACTACGGCCCCTCGAAATTCGGCTACAGCCCGACGGTCGCCTGCTCGCAGCTGGGATTGCCTGGGACGGGGATGTGCCCGAACCCCGCCTACGTCCGCGGGGTCCACGCGCTCGGCCTCAACCAACCGATTTACCTCCAGTGGCTCACCTACATGAAAAACAGTCTGACCCTCAATTGGGGGTCGACCGAGCACGGGAGTTACGCGAGTACGAATCTGATCGGCGGGTCCACGATCCCCGTCACGACGGTTCTCTCGTACTTCCTCCCGTACACCTTGGAGCTCGCGGCACTTTCGCTCCTGCTCATTCTGGCGCTGGCGATCCCGCTCGGAAACTACTCGGCGGTCTACCGGAATCGACCGCTGGACCAAGCGACGCGGGTCCTGTCGTTCTCCGGGTTCGCCTTACCCGGGTTCCTCTTGGCCATCCTGCTCTTGCTCGGGGCCACGGTCCTTGCAGGCCAGTTCTCTCAGGTCTGCGGCGGCCAATCGACCCCGTTCTTCGAGTTCTACGGGTCCTGGCCCCCCTCGGGTTGCCTCCCCGGCGGGGAGTTACCCAAATGGGTCGGAGCGTTCGGTCAAACCTCGCCGACTGGATTCCCGACCGTCGACGCGATCATCCACCAGAACTGGTTCCTCGCCTGGGAGTCCGTGAAGCGCCAGATCCTCCCCGCCGTGAGCATCGCGTACGGGTCGGTCGCCGGGATCCTCCGATTCGTCCGCAACAGCATGCTCGAGGTCATGAATCTCGACTTCATCCGCACGGCCCGCTCGAAGGGTGTTCCCGAGTCGGTCGTCGTCCGCAAGCACGCGGGGCGAAACTCCCTCAACGTGACGATCACCGTTCTCGGCCTGACCTTCGCGGGGTTCATCGGCGGGTTCGCGATCATTGAACTGGTGTTCCACCTGCGGGGGATCGGCCTCCTCCTCGCCTACTCGATCCTCCCGAGTCCGGACTTCGGGCTGATCTTCGGCACGACCTTGTTGTTCACCATCATCGTCGTCGCGGCGAACATCATCGTGGACATCCTCTATGCCTACCTCGACCCCCGCGTCCGGTTGGGGTAAGCTCGTGGCGACGTCCTCCCCCCCACCGGATTCGAAGCTCCCCGACCCGACGCCTCCCTCCGCCACGGGGGTCACCCCCAGCGCCGCCCTCATTCCGAAGGGGCGGCGGCCGAGCCCGCGGATCGCCCAGATGAAGCGGACGTGGTACTTCCTGAGCCGCAACAATCTGGCGCTCATCGGTCTCGCGATCCTGATCTTCTTCGCCGTGGTGGCAGTCTCCTCGGCCGCGGCGGGAACCCACGGGTTCCCGAACGACCATCTCGTCCTGTACTGCGGTTCCTACGCCGGGCTCGGCACCCAGAACTACGTCCCGCTGAACGGCTCCTGCAACCTGGTCTGCACCTACCCCTCGAACGGGCCTCCGCCCTCCCCGAACTGCTACGCCGTCGACCAGTACAATCCGGGGAACGTCCCGCCCACCCTCAATTTGGCCCACTTCTCGGGCGGCCCGTTGCCGCTCGGTTCCCTCACGATCGTCTCGGACGGGAACCTGTTCTACTCGATCTACGACGGGTTCATCGAAGGGGCGCAGTGGTCCCTCTTCATCTCGGTCGTCATCGTCGGCGTCGGGGCGGCCATTGGGCTTCTCCTCGGGTCGATGGCGGGGTACTTGGGCGGGCTCGTCGACGAGCTCGTCATGCGGGTGACCGACATCTTCCTCTCCATCCCCGCCCTCCTGCTGGTCCTCGTGACCCTGGCGGCGTTGGGGCCGTCGTTCTCGACCTTGCCGCAACGGGTCGGTCTCCTGGTCGGCGCGTTCATCGTCGTCTGGTGGCCGAGCTACACCCGCATCGTGCGGGGCCAGGTGCTCGTCACCCGGGAGCAGAAGTACGTCGAGGCGTCCCGGGCGAGCGGCGCGAAGGCCCCCCGCATCATCCTCAAGCACATCGTGCCGAACAGCCTCTACCCGGTGTTCGTCCAGCTCTCCCTCGACGTCGGCTCGATCCCGCTGCTCGTTGGAGGGATCGCCTTCCTAGGGTACCATATCTTCCCCACCCTCTACTTCCCCGAGTGGGGGCAGATGTCGGCATTGGCGGTCGGGATCCTCCCCGGGCAGCTCACGGCCTGCCAGATCGCCTCGGCCGGCACCTCGTGCGCCTTCCCCTGGTGGCAGCTCCTCTTTCCCGGCCTGATCGTGTTCCTGTTCGCGATCTCGGTGAACTTCCTCTCGGACGGCCTCCGCGACGCGTTTGACCCCCGGTTGCGGAGGTGAGTGGGACGGCGGCCGCAGCCCGAATTCCGTCCACTCCGCTGCCCTCCGAGCCGTCCCGCCCGACCCAAACCTCCACCGCTTCCGCCCCGAGGGAGTCGACCACCGAAACCCCGGTGATCCTCGACGTCCGGGGCCTGCGGACCTACTTCTTCACGTACGACGGGGTCGTCAAGGCGCTCGACGGCGTCACCTTCCAGATCCACCGCGGCGAGACTCTCGGCCTGGTCGGGGAGACCGGCTGCGGCAAGTCGGTCACGGCGTTCTCCATCACGAAACTGATCGCGGACCCCCCCGGGCGGATCATGGACGGGCAGATCCGGTTCAAGGGGGCGAACTTGCTCTTTGGCCTCGAGAAGGAGGCGACGTTCAAGCCGATCCGGAAGTCGAACCGGGTGAAGGTCCGCCGCCGCTACCGGCGGATTAAGGTCGGCCAGGAGCGGATGACGGCGGTCCGGGGCGCCGGCATCTCGATGATCTTCCAGGAGCCGATGAGCGCTCTCAACCCGATCTTCTCCATTGCGGACCAAATCAGCGAGGCGCTGTTCCTCCACCGCGGGATCCCGATCATCGACCGGCTCCTGAAGGCGAAGTCCCGGGGAGCGGAGGTCGAGGCGGCCCTCCAGGCCGTCGTCGACGCCGCCCGGACGAACGACGGGAACGTGCTGCGGACAGCCTGCAATGCGTTCGCGGAAGTGACCGGCGTACCGAGCTTGGGGACTCAAGCGTACTACACCTTCCGCGCGGCCCACGCGGACCCGGAGTCGAAGGTTCCGCAGATGCGGAAGGCGCTCCGGAGGGTCGAATTCTCGGGCCTGCAGAAGAATTACCTCTCCCAGCGGCGCCGCCGGCTCCTCCTCGAAGCCGAGCTCAAGGCATCGTACATGGAGGAGATGCGCACCTCCAAGATGGACCGAAACCACCGTCGGGTGATCCGGACCCGGCGGCTCGCGCTCAACCTCTCCACCCTCCACCTGAGCCTCTGGGGGATCAAGCGGTACACCCGGAAGGGGCTTGCCGACGAGATGTTCTGGAACGTCGTCGCGCTCCTGGAAGGGGTCTCGATCGCCAACCCCGTCCAGGTCGCCCGGGGCTACCCCCACGAGCTGTCCGGCGGGATGCTCCAGCGGGTGATGATCGCCATGGCCCTCTCGGCCGAGCCCGAGTTGCTCGTCGCCGACGAGCCGACGACGGCCCTCGACGTCACGATCCAGGCCCAGATCCTCGAATTGATGCGGGACCTGAAGGGCCGCGTCGGGACCGCGATCCTCCTGATCACCCACGACCTCGGGGTGATCGCCGAGGTCGCCGACCGCGTGTGCGTCATGTACGCGGGGAACGTGGTCGAGACCGCCCCCGTCGAGGAGCTGTTCCGCCGGCCCCTCCACCCCTACACCCAGGGACTGCTCAGTTCGATCCCCCGGATGGACGAACCGGACAAGAAGCTCGAGTCGATCCCGGGATCGGTACCCAACCTCATTTATCCCCCCACAGGCTGCCGATTCCATCCCCGGTGCCCCCACGCGATGCCGGTGTGCAAGGAGAATCGACCTCCGATGACCATCGAGGGTGGGGGCCATACCGTCGCCTGCTACCTGTACAACGGGCCGACCACCGAGGGATAGCGGGCCGTACAGGGGAGTCGACGGACGAATGGACAACGGGCGTCAGGCACCGGTACTGCTCTCGGTTCGCAACCTGCGCAAGTACTTCCCCATCCGGGGGGGGTTGTTCTCGAGCCATATCGGCGACGTCCGGGCCGTCGACGGCGTCAGTTTCGACGTCCACGAGGGGGAGACCGTCGGCCTCGTGGGCGAGTCCGGTTGCGGGAAGACCACCGTTGGCCGGCTGATCCTCCGACTGATCGAGCCGACGAGCGGGCAAACGTACTACCGGCCCCCCGCCGAGGTCGCCAATCGGCTCGAAACGCTGTACCAGGGCCTCCCCGTCGACGGGGGGACCGAGCACCTCGCCGCCCCCACCCAGGCGGCCCTCCAGGAGCTCGACCAGATCGCGAAGCAGTACTCCCTCTACCGGATGTCCCCGAAGAAGATCCACCAGCTCCGCGGGAAGCTGCAGATCGTCTTCCAGGACCCGTTCTCCTCGCTGTCCCCCCGGATGCTGATCCGGGACGTCGTGAGCGAGCCGCTCGCGATCCACCACATGGGGACCCGCCAGCAGCGGTACAAGCGGGTTGCCGAGCTCCTCCAGTCCGTCGGGTTGAACCCCGAGCACCTCTGGCGCTTCCCCCACGAGTTCTCCGGCGGCCAGCGGCAACGGATCGGGATCGCCCGGGCCCTCGCGCTCCGCCCCGACTTCATCGTCCTCGACGAGCCCACGAGCGCCCTCGACGTCTCGGTCCAGGCGCAGATCCTGAACATCCTGAAGCGGCTGCAGTCCGAGCAGCAGCTCGCCTACTTGTTCATCTCCCACCACCTGTCGGTCGTCCGCGCGATGTCCCACCGGGTCGTCGTGATGTACCTCGGCAAGGTCGTGGAGCGGGCGCCGACGGAGGACCTGTTCTCCCGCCCGATGCACCCGTACACCCAGGCGCTCCTCGCCGCCATCCCGATCCCCGACCCTAAGGTCAAGCGGGAGCGGATCGTCCTGAAGGGAGACGTCCCGAGCCCGGCCGCCCCCCCTCCCGGCTGCCACTTCCACACTCGGTGCCCGGCCGTCATGCCGATCTGCTCCAAGGTCGAGCCGCCGCTCATCCGGATCCGGGGCGACCACTGGGTCGCCTGCCACCTGTATCCGAACCCCGCCGAGGGCACTGGAGCCTTCGTGCCGGGGTTCGAGGGACGGCTCCCTGCTTCCTCCTCCGCGGCCGTGGCGGCCACCCCCGCCACCGCCAACTGACCGGAGAGGCCCCATGGCCACCGACGACCTCGACGAGCGCCCGGGGCCCCGCCTTCGGCCCACTCCCGCGGACCGCTCGGCCGCCGTGGCGGACCCTGGCGTTCCCTGGAAGGACTGGTTCTACTTCTCGTTCCTGAAGGTCTGGGTCGGCCTCGGCTTCCTCATCGTCGACGCCATGGTCGTCGGGTTCTTCGCCGAACAACGCCAGTTCGTGGGCCTCGTTCTCGCCCTCGGGGTCGCGTTCTACCTGGAGTTCCTCGCCTACCGGTTCCTTTGGACCCGTCCCGGCCCCGAGGAGGAGCGGTCCACCCCGTACCGCCCCTCGTGGTACCGGCCCGTCCGGTTCGGGCGCTGGACCCCCGAGGCGTGGCACCCGGACGCGTTCGCCCGGCACGTCCCGACCGGGTCGGGCGGCCCGGACCCCCACGAGTTCCTGTAAGACTCGTCGGCCCTGAGTCCGGCGCTCCCTAGGCCCCCGCCGAGGCCGTGGACCCTCCACGGAGCGCCCCCTAAGTCACCTGGACGCCCCGCGGCTCATCGCCGCTCGCCACCCGCACGGGCGGGCCGCGGATCGGGGGACAAAACCCCTCCCCGTGAATCCTCGAAAAAGAAAGGGAGGAAAGGGTTGGTCGGCGGCCCTTCGGGGCCGCCGAACTCGGTCGTCGCGCGCCTACGCCGGGGCCCCGTTGATGCCCGTGAAGGTGTACCAGGTCTGGTCTCCACCGCCGCCGATGACGATGTTGGAGTTGGCCGACGCACCGTTGATCCACGGCGCGTAGGTCAGCACGACGTTCGACTGTCCCCAGTAGGTGTACAGGGCCAGCGCGTTCGCGATGTGCTCGATCATGTTGTAGATCAGCACGCGCTGCGGGCCGTCGGGCGTGTAGCCCGCCACCTGCTGCGCCAGCGCCATCGCCCCGTACGCCGAACCCTGGCAGTCGCTCGCAATCCCGCCGGGGGTCTGGGCCTGGTTGGACCAGTATCCGTAGTCCGTCCAGGTGTGGCACGCCGAGTTGTTGTACGTCGGGTTGGGGCCGGGGTTCGGGTACCCCTCAAAGACCTCGCTGAGCGCGTCGGCGTGGGTGTACGACCCGTCCGGCTTGTAGAGCGGGACCATGTAGTCCGTCGGGTCCGGGTAGTCGGGCGCCCACCCCAGCTCGTAGAACGGCATCGGGTTCTGCCCGGGGCCGTTGTAGAGCGAGTTCAGCACGAGGTCGGTGAAGTCGATGTCCAGCACGTTCACCTTGAGCTTCCCGCCGGAAAGCAGGGAGATCTCGGCGGCCCAGAGGGCCAGGCGCTGGTCGACATCGGGGGCACCGGTCTCACCGAAGAACGGCACTTGGCACGGGTTGGCCGTGGTGCAACTCGCCAGCTCCGGGGCGTAGAACGGGCTCGAGGGGGTGCTGACGTTGGCTTCCAGCTGGGTCCACCACCAGGAGGCCGACCCGGTCGTCTTGTCGTTCGCCACCGGGTCCGTGCTCGGGAACGAAACGTTCGTGGGGTAGTACGCCCCCATGAACTGCGGGATCGCGCCGCCGTAGTTGAAGTCGTACTGGATCCCGTCCTTCGTTCCGATGGTGTTCTCCGTCGTCGTGTAGGGGTACGCGTTCACGAAGAAGTTCCGGACCCCGGAGTTGGCGAAGAAGTCCGTCGGAACCGTGATCGGGTTCGACGTGTACTTCTGCGCGCCCGCGAGGTTGAACTCCGCCGTGAAGGGGAAGAAGTAGATGCTCAACGACGGGAACGTCGTGGCACCGATCTTCCCCTGCTGGATCAGCTGGAGCAACAGGGCCGCATCCGTCGCGGGGATGCTCGCCAAGTCGGCCGATCCGGCCGCGTAGGCCTCCTCACCCGGCAGCTGGTTCTGCTCCCAGTCCACGCTCACCGAGTGCGCGTAGGTCCCGGGGGCAGGCTCGCAGCCCAGCCAGGTGCACGAGGGGGTCTGGGCGTAGGCGGGGTTTGGCTTCAGCAGGTAGTTCTGGCCGATCGTCAGGCTGGCCATGTAGTACGGACCGCTGCCGGCCATGCTCCACTGGGTGTTGCCCCAGAAGTGCCCGGAAGACTGGGTTCCCGAGCCGATGGTCTGCCAGGTGTCCCAAGAGGTCGGCGTCATGTTGGTCAGCGAAATCGCCTGCTGGAACTGCGCCTGCGAGGTCGACGTTGCGCCGCCGGGCAGGAGGCACGGGTGGTCGCCCGAATCGGAGGACGACTCAGTGTTGTACGTCCAGCCCGGGATTCCCGAGCCCTGGGCCATCGCACTGAACCAGCCGCACGGGACGATCGCCGAGCCGAGCGCGTCCGAGATCAACTCGAGGAAGTAGGGCCAGTTCACGCCGTTCGCGTTCACGTGGAACGTGACGCAGCCGTGGTAGCTTCCCGTCATCATCGCGGCCGTGCACACGCCGGTCTCGTTGACCGACATCGAGTTGAACACGCCCTGGGGGGTGTTGTTCATCGTCGCGTGGATCCCGCCGTCCCAAGCGCCGTTCCCCGCCGAGAGGAGCGACTGGGCGACGATCCAGCCGTTGTTCGCGCCGAACGCCGGCTGGGTCGCGAAGCCCAGCGTTCGGGCGAGGCTGAACACGACGTCCGAGGGGTACATGCCCCAGTGGTTGTGGCTGACCGGGTCGTAGAACTGGGGAGCGCTGCTCACGACGAACGTGTAGTCGGTCCCGCTGGTGAGGTTGGTCCCGAAGAGGGCGGTGCACTGCGGGCTGCCCGGCACGCACGCCGCGGCGACGGGGACGAAGTTCTGGTAGCCCGGACCGGAGTCGCTCCCGTTGTACGAGATCAACGTCTGGTAGATGTTGATGATCGGCTCGTAGCCCACCGTCTCGTAGTCGATCGCAGGGTCTTCCGAGGTCGAGCCGCCGGGGGAGAGTTCGTAGATGTCGAGGCTGTTCGGGTGCGGGTTAGAGACCGAACTCGCCCCGCCCCCGATGCCCGCGTGAACGCCCGTGGCGGCCACGAAGACCGTCCACGTGTAGTTCTGGTAGGCCACGACGCTGCCGGACTTTGCCTCACCGACGAACACCGCGGTGTAGATACCCGGGTTCTGCCACTGGACCGTGGCCGTCGCCGAGGTGCTGGTGCCCGATGTGCCGCTGGTTTGGACGCCCGTGCTCGCCGTGATCGTCGGGGCCTGGGGGGTGAAGAGCGGGTTGGTCGGCGCGGAGCTGTAGGCACCCGCGATGGTGACCTGGCCGCCGACGGCGACGACCGCTGTCGGGCCGGCGAGTCCGCTGGTGATCTTGACGATCGCGCCCGTGACCGTCGGGGCGGTGCCGGAGTGGGAGGAGGTGTACGAGGGGGCGACGGTGATGAGCGCCAACGACTCGAAGTTGTCGTGGGTCACTCCGCCGACCGTCGCTGTCACCGAGGCGATGTAGGTACCTGGTGCCGCATACGAGTGGGAAACCGTCGGGACGTTCGAGCTTACGTTGGAGCCGTCACCGAAGTTGAAAACGTATTTCGAGGAAGTTTCGCCTTTTGTAAAAGAAGCTGTGAAGGGGACCGTGGTTCCTGCCTGGGTCGTTTTGAACGGCACCAGGAGAGCCATGTCATGCCCCGCCAGCAAGTTGACGCAAATGTAGCTGGACTTCGGCTCGCAGTTCTGCGTGGTTCCCGTCTGCGGCTTGACCGCGTTGAACGCGGCGAAGCTACCGGCGGCGACCAGCGCGATGACGACGATCATGATGATCGCTGCCGTTGGCGTGGACAGTCCGCGCTTGCCTTGCCAGCGTCGGTCCGACCCTGAGGGCACACTCTCCGCTTCCATTCGTTTCACCAAAGTTCGGCCGCGGCCGAGACTTGGTCGCCAACCTCCGAGGTCGTATATATACCCCAACGGAGTGGCCCGGATGTGCCGACGGTGGGCCGTCGGCTTCTTTTGGCCCCCTCTCTGCTGAGCGCCGACTTTTCGGACCTCGCCGGAGCCATCCGAGCGGCGGAGGCGGGCGGCGCCGACGCGCTCCATCTCGACGTGATGGACGGCCATTTTGTTCCGAACATCACCTTCGGACCGGCGCTCGTGCAAGCCGTCCGGATGCGGACCCGTCTCCCGCTCGACGTCCACCTGATGATCGAACATCCCGCGCAGTACGCCGAGGCGTTCGCGAAGGCGGGCGGTACAACGCTCGTGTTTCATGTGGAGTCGTCCGACGACGCCGACGAGACCGTCCGGGCGATCCGTGCCACGGGGGTTCGGGTGGGGGCGGCAATCCGTCCGGACACGGCGTTTGACCGGGTCGAACCGCTCCTTGACCGGCTCGACCAGGTGCTCGTGATGAGCGTGCGGCCGGGGTTCTCGGGGCAGAAGTTCATTCCCGACGTGCTTCCGAAGGTCGTGGCGGCCCGGAAGGCCCTCGACGCATCGGGCTCCTCCGCCGACGTTTCCGTCGACGGGGGGATCACGACCGAGACGGCGACCCTCGCGGCGGAGAGCGGTGCGACGTTCTTCGTCTGCGGCAATTCCGTGTTCAACAAGGACCCCGTTTCGGACAACCTCAAGAGCCTGCGGCGCGCGGTGGACGAGGGGTCCCGCCGTGCGGTTCGCTGAGCTCGTCCGGTCGTACGAACGCCTCGAGGCGACGACCAAACGCCTCGAGATGCGCACCATCCTTTCGGAACTGTTCCAATCGGTCCCGAGGGGCGAGCTCGCCTCCGTCGTCTACCTCTCGCAAGGGCAACTCCGACCGGAGTACGAGGGGGTCGAACTCGGTCTCGCTGCCTCCCTGGGAGCCCGGGCCGTCGCCGAAGCCACCTCGACCGAACCCACGGCGGTCGCCGAACGACTTCGAGCCCTCGGGGATCTGGGAGACGTCGCGGCCGAGCTACTGACGGCCGGGGGGAAGACGGGCGAGGACCGACCTCTGGAGGTTTCGGAGGTCTACGACGGCCTCCTTCGCGTGGCGCAGACGGCGGGTGAGGGTTCGCAGGACGCGAAGATCGGCATTCTCCGGGACCTCCTCGGGCGGGCGGCTCCGTTGGAGGGAAAGTACCTCATCCGGTTCGTGATGGGAACGCTCCGCCTCGGGGTCCGGGAAGCGACGATCCTCGACGCGCTCGGCGCGGCGTGGGGCGGGGGAACGAAAGAATCTCGGCTCGCGATCGAGGCGGCGTTCAACGTCTCGAGCGACCTCGGCGTTGTGGCCACCACGGTGGCCGACGGCGGCGTCGCCGCCTTGGCCGGAATCACCCTGACCGTCGGCCGGCCCGTCCGCCCCATGCTCGGGGAACGGGCCAAGGATCTGACGGAGGTCTTGAAGCGGATGGAGGGGACGGCCGCCCTCGAGTACAAGTACGACGGCCTCCGGGTCCAAGCGCATCTCGACGCCCACGGGAAGGTTCGGCTGTTCTCGCGGCGACTCGAGGAGATCAGCGCCCAGTTCCCCGAGCTCCTCGCGGACCTCCCGAACGCGCTCGCCAGCCGACCGGCCATCGTCGAAGGGGAGTGCGTCTCCGTCGACGCCGATACCGACGAGATCCGACCGTTCCAGGAGATCTCTCGCCGACGGGGACGAAAGTACGACCTCGAACGGATGCAGGAAGAGATCCGTGTCGCGCTGTTCCTGTTCGACGTACTCTTGGACGGTGACGGACGGACCATCGACCTCCCCTTCCCCGAGCGGAGACGGAGGCTCGAGGCCCTCGTGCGCGGCTCGACTCGAATTCGTCTCGCGACGCAGCGGGTCGTCACCGACGTCCCGGCGGCCCAGGCGTTCTTTGACGAGTCGATCGCCGACGGATGCGAGGGAGTCATGGCCAAGTCGCTCTCCGCCGAGAGCTCCTACCGGGCCGGGGCGCGGGGGTTCTGGTGGATCAAGTACAAGCGCGAGTACACGCAAGGGCTCGCCGATTCCATCGACGGGGTCGTCGTCGGTGCCTTCCACGGGCGGGGCCGTCGGGCCGGAACCTATGGGGCCTTGCTCCTCGCGTCGTACGACCCGGAGAAGGGGGTCTACGAGTCGTTCTGCAAGGTCGGGACCGGATTCGACGACGCCGCGCTGGCCGCACTCCCTGAGAAGCTCCGACCGTTCGAGGTCCAGGAGCGCCCCCCGGGGATCGACACCGGCCTCGAGCCCGACCGATGGATGAAACCCGGGCTCGTCCTCGAAGTTCGGGGCGCGGAGCTTTCGCTCAGCCCGAACCACCGGGCTGGGCTGGGAATGGTCCGGCCCGGCGCCGGCTTCGCCTTGCGATTCCCTCGGTTCACGGGCCGATGGCGCGACGACAAGGGCCCCGAGGACGCGACCACCGCCGCCGAGTTGCTCCGCCTGTACCGGACCCAAGTGCGTCGCGAGTCGACGGAGGGCGACGACGCCCCGGACGGAGCGACCGGGGTGCCGGTCGGCAGAAAGGACTAAAAGGGGTAGCCGCCGTCGGAACCTTCGAGAGGCCGTACTCATGCTGGTCGAGATGACGGAGCTCCTCGGGCGGCAGGTCTACACCGCTGAGGGCCGGCTCCTGGGCGAAGTCGAGAATGTTGTTGTCGACGTCGAAGGCGCCAAGATCGACGGTCTGTACGTCGACGAAACGAACCCGCTGTTAGTGGACGAGTCGAAGCCCGTCAACGTTCCGTACCGGTGGGTGTCGGCCGTGAACGACGTCGTGCTCCTGAAGTTCTTCCCGAAGCGCGTCTCGCTGAAGCGCGCGCCGGGGAAGGCCCCGACCCGGGAACAGGCGACGGCGATCCCCGCCCGCTAACGGCGCGGGGATAGCCAAGCCCGGAAACGGCGCAGGACTTAAACGGCGGTCGAACCCGCCGAAGAGATCCTGTCGCGTAGGCGTTCGCCGGTTCAAATCCGGCTCCCCGCATCCCCTTCCTACGGAACGAGGACCGGCGGAGGATGCGGCGGAGCGAGCTAGTTCGGATCCTGTCCCAGGTGCCGGAGTTTTCCAACCCGGACCCGAAGCGCGAGCAGGTCGCGACCCCGCCGGAGCGGGCCGCCGACCTGTTGTTCGAGGCGCTCGCCCGCGGGGACCTCGCCGCCCGCTCGGTCGTCGACCTGGGGAGCGGGACGGGACGACTCGCCATCGGCGCCGCTCTCCTGGGAGCGGGCCCCGTCGAGGGGATCGAAGCGGATCCGGGAGCCGTCGAGCTCGCGCGATCCGCGGCCTCGGCCGCCGGGGCGCACGTCTCGTGGACGATCCGCGACGTCGCGGGGGTGGAGTCCGCGGCCGAGACCGTGGTCATGAATCCCCCGTTCGGGGCCCAGACCCGGGGGGCCGACCGCCCGTTCTGGGAAGCGGCGTTGGCCTGCCCGCGGGCCGTCTACGCCTTCGCGCTCGCCGACTCCCGAACCTTTATAGCGCGCCTCACGGTCGCTCGCGGCGCGCGGGTCGAGGCCCAACGGCCGGTCCCGTGGACGCTCGGCCCGACGTTCCGGCACCACCGGAAGCGTTCGGTCGAGCTCCCGGTCGACCTCTGGGTGATCCGCACACAAGGACCGTCGAAATGAGCAGCGAAGCACGCGACACCCTCGTCATCCCTGGCGAGCTCCTCGGCACCGCTGAAGAGTTCGTTCCCGGCCACGGCACGTACGAGGACCGGGGGAAGATCTACGCCTGCCTCCTCGGCCACCGCCGCGTGGACCCGAGCGACCGGGCGGTGAGCGTCGACGCCTTGAACGCAATCCCGAGCGTCCACGACGACGACCTCGTGTACGGCCGCGTCGACGAGGTCAAGAGCGCCATGGCGATCGTCACGATCCTCACCGCCGCCACGAGCCAGCGGCCCGTCCCCGGCGCCCCGGAAGGGACGGTCCACATCTCGAAGGCGAAGGACGGCTACACCGAGGCGCTTTCCGACGAGTTCGCTCCGGGCGACCTGATCGTGGCTCGGGTCCTGCAGAGCCACCCGTCGGTCAAGCTCTCCACCGCCGCCTCCGACCTCGGCGTGGTCGCGGCGCGCTGCCAATCGTGCCACGGCCTCCTCGGGCGGGGCGACAAGGAGCTGCGGTGCCCGCGCTGCGGGAACCGCGAGCACCGGAAGACGGCGAGCGGGTACGGCCAAATCCCCACTGCCGCCGCGAAGTCCGATGCCCGAACTCCCGCCTGACGAAGCCCGCCTCCTCCGGCTCGTCCGGGCCCACGACCGCTGGCGCGGTCGCTCGGTGTTCAATCTCCTGCCGAGCGAGAACGCCGTCTCGCCCAAGGCCCGCAGCTTCCTCGCGAGCGACCTCGCCGGGCGCTACACCCTCCCCGTCGTCACGAAGTTTCACGGCGAGACGATCGACAACAGCTACGCCGGGACGAAGTACACCGACGAGATCGAAGCGCTCGGAAACGCGGCGTGCGCGCGGCTGTTCAAAGCCCAACACGCGACGGTCCGACCCCTCTCCGGCCACATCGCCGCCATGTCGGCCCTGGTGCCGCTCCTGCCCAAGGGGTCGAAGATCCTCGCCATTTCCCCCGACCAGGGCGGGTACGACGGATACGCCCCGGGGTATCTCCCGGCGCTGTTCGGCTGGGAGGTCCGACCGCTCCCGGCCGACGGTCCGGGATTCTCGGTCGAGCCCGAAACGGCCGCCGCCGAGATCCGCCGGGAGCGTCCGAACGCCGTCGTCCTCGGGCAGAGCTTCTTCCTGTTTCCGTACCCGATGGCCCCAATCGCCGAGGCGGCCCACTCGATTGGTGCCTTGGTCTTCTACGACGCTTCGCACGTGCTCGGTCTGATCGCCGGAGGGGAGTTCCAGGACCCGCTCCGGGAAGGGGCCGACATCCTCTACGGGAGCACGCACAAGTCGTTCCCCGGTCCGCAAGGCGGAATCCTTGCCACGGACCGGACCGACCTGTTCGACCAGATCGACCCGGCGCTCGTCTGGCGGGTGTTCGACAACGCCCATTGGAACCGGATCGCGGGCGTCGCCCAGACGGTGCTGGAGCTCGAGCGGGTCGGACCGGAGTACGCCCGGACCGTCGTCCAGAACTCTCAGGCGCTCGGCCGGGCGCTCACGGAGCGGAAGATCCCCCTCGTCGCCGAGGCGCAGGGCTTCACCCGTTCGCACCAGCTCCTCCTCGACCGCTCGGAACTCATGCGACGCCACGGGATCGCCCCCGGGGCGTTGGCCCGCCGGTGGGAGAAGCAACGGCTCGTGGGCGACCTCGCGGGCCGGCTGGGAACCGCGGAGGTCACCCGCCTCGGGCTGACGCCCGACGACATGCCTCGCCTGGCCGACTTCCTCGTCCGGGCTGGGGTCCAGAAGGAACGGGTCGCCGCCGAAGTCCTGGCGTGGCGCCGGAAATTTCCGGCCCTCCGGTTCGCCTAGATTCCGCGCCCCCCGGGGGCCACCCGACTCCGAGAACCTTCCAAAAGCAACAAGCGGAAGGGGTTCGGGCGGTCGAACCCTCCCCCCGGCTTTCGCCGGGGGGAGGCCCTCAGTGTCCCTACTTGTCCGTCGTCGAGCCCTCGGAACTCATGTCCGAGCTACCCGTGGAGGGAGGGGTCGAGGAAGTTCCGCCGCTGGACGTCGTCCCGCTCGAGTCGCTACTCTGCGTGGGCGACCACGGCTGGGGAGACGAGGGCTGGCTGGGGGTGCCCCACATCATCCGGCCGAGGACCAGCGCGACCACCAGTCCGATGATCAGGCCGATGACCAGCAGCAACATTCCCGAGAGCCCCTGAGAAAGGCCACCGAGCAACGACGCGTTGTGGTACGCCGTCTGGTTGATGTAGATCGTCTGGCCCGCCGGGATGACCGTGTACTTCTGCGAGCTCTGGTACGACCCGTACGGCGTGGTGAAGTTGATGTACGCCGTGTATTGCCCCGGCGTCACCGCGAGCCACATGGTCGGAGCGACCACGGTACGGTTCCCCTGTCCGACGGCGAAGACCGCCTGGACGAACACCACCTGTCCCGTTGCGTTCTTGACGATCAGCTCGGCCGCCTGCAGGTAGTCGCCGTAGTACGTCACGGCGAAGCTCACGTTGCCGGTCGAGAGGCTGTCACCGGGGACCGGTTGCGCGAAGATCCCGCTCGGGGTATGGAAGACCAGGTAGGCGTTCTGCTCCAGGCCCGCCGTCTGGTTGGCCGCGCTGTTGTTGTCGGACACCCAGGCGATGAACTGGAACACGTCCGCCGGGAAGACCCCCGCCGTTGGGTTCGCGTACCCGTTCTGGTCCAGGTTGGTGTAGTTGATCATGTACGAGAAGGTCGACTGCCCGCTCGTCACCGGCATCGAGACGTTGATCAACTCGGGGCACGGGGGAGCGCCCAGGAAGCTGTACTGGCTGCCGCACGTCGGAATCAGGTCCCGAACGTTCACGTTCACCCAGGTCGAGCTCGGCGCAATCGAACCGCCGGTCACCGAGACCGTGAACGTCAGGTCCCACGGGACCTGCATGTACACTTGGAAGGCGGTCGTGAACGCGATCGTGATGACCGGGGCCTCGCTCGTCGCCACGTTGACGGTCGCCGGTGGCGCGTTGATGGTCGAGTTGTTGTAGGTGGGGAAGTCCGACAGAGCCCCCGTCACGCCCACTGTGGTCGAGGACGTCGCCCAGCCCGCGATGAACGTCACGGACGATTGGTTCGACTCGTTGAGAGTGCCGGCGAACGGTGTCCCAACCGACCACGTGTAGCTCACGTTGGCCGTCAGGTTCGTGGGGCAGGCGACGACCGTCCCGTTGGCCGTGTTGTTGGACTTGCAGGTCAGGGTGGCCGTCAGGACCACCGTGCTGCCGGGTGCAATCGTGCTGTTGAGCGGGGCGATGGTGATGTTCGTCAGGGTCGTGTTGTTGGTGGCGTTCGCGCCGGGGTGGGCCGCCGCGTGCCGAGCCATCGCGGGGGCGGGCGCATGGGCGGCCAAGGCGGCGTGCGGCGCCGCGAACGTCCGGGCGGATTCAGAATGCGCCCCTCCGGCCGTCCGGACGGCCATGCCCGACGGGAAGGCGAACACGCCAGCTCCGACGGACAGGGCGACCAGAAGAACGGCCAAAATGGCAATCGTCCCAACCCGAAGTACCGAAGATTGGCGCATAGGTCAGGTGACGACTTTCATTACTTAAATGTCGCGGAGACGACGGCCGCCTGGGGCGGCGTCGCCGCCTCCGCGAGCGACGGATAACCGGAGCCGGCAGCGGGACAGCCGCCGCCCGGACGCGAGGGAAAGGGTTCGGAGAGCGCCTACTCTTCGAGTCCGTGCACGACCTGCTGGTGCTGGTGCAGGGCGAACTGGCTGGTCATCGGCTCGTGGCAGATCGGGCAGCTGAGGCCCCCCGGCGTGCCTTCGGCCGTTCCCGACGCCGCCGCTCCACCGGTCGTCGGCTTTCCCTCGTCCCACGGCTTGGGGGCGGAGGACCCCGACGCCGCCGTGCCGGTCAGGGTTGGCCGGAGGGCGGGGGCGGCGATCAGGCCGAGGAACAGCCCGACGATCAGGGCGACCATCGCGAGGATCGTCGCCAGCGCGGCGGACGAGAGCGAGATCAGTGGCGTGTTCCCCTTCGACTGGTTGAGGAACACCAACCCGTTCGGATTGGTGACGTTGATCCAATCGTGCGCCGTGTAGTTCGCGTACGGGGTCCCGAGTAAGAGGACCACATCGTACATTCCCGTCTGGACCGCCTGCCATGTGGCGGCGCCCGCCCGCGGCTGCTCCCCGACGGCCGGCACGTACGCTCCGGCCTTGAAGACCGGATTGAGCATGTCGGTGTTCGAGTAGACGAACAGCGACGCGTTGACGATGTAGCCGCCCTGGTAGGAGTACGCCAGCGTCACGTTGCCGAGCGGGACAGTGGCGTTGGTGCCCGGACCCGTGATCCCGCCCACGACCGGGGCGAAGATCAGGAACGTGTTCACCTCCTTCGCGATCGAACCGGAATGGTTCGCGTTGAGCCAGATGATCACCTGGTACTGACCCGGCGGATACCCTCCAGAACCCGCGTAGAAGTGGTCGAGCCCCATGAGGGTCAGGTTGATCGACTGGTTGTAGAGCACCTGGCCGTCGTGGATCTTCTCCGTCAGGTTGACGACCGTCGGGCACGGGTTCCGCGGGGACCCGCAGCTCGGGGTGACGTAGCGGAGGTCGAACGTCTGGCTGAACGTGTAATTGTACACGTCGCCGGGGGGAAGCTCGAGCGTCCAGTTGACGACGAACGGCACCACCGTGTAGAGGTTGTTGATCCCGAGGTTGGTGATCGTGACGCCCCCGACGATGAACTGCTGGGTGTCCGTGAACGTCCGCCCCTGGCTGTCGTTGACGACCAGGGTTAGGAAGTGCGTTCCCGGGGCGAACGTGTTCGACAGGTTGCCGAACTTCGTGTAGTTCTGCCAGAACGGCGGGGACGTCGGCGACAGGTCGAGGGCGAAGTGCCCGTCGACGAACGCCTGGATCGCGGTGATGTGCTCCCGGGAGGCCGGCCAGTTCCACCCGATGTTGTTCCCCGCGACCGGGTCGAGGAACGGCAGGGAGACGTTGACCTCGAACGACACGTTCGCGCCGACTCCGAAGAAGTCGAGCGGGAGGCGGCTCGGGGTCTGCACGGTGACGGCGACCGGGTTCGGGAGCACCAGGATCGGCGCCGCGGTGTAATTCCGCTGGTACGAGTTATTGAACTCGCAGTGGATCAACGCCGTAAACGTGGGCAGGGTCGGGATGCACGGCTCCTGGTACTGGAACGTCCGATTCACGGAACCGGGAATGTCCGTGGCAATCCAGCCCCACCCCGACGTCTGGCCCTGGGCCGTCGTGGAGAAGAATCCCGTATCCGACATGTTGTCGGGGATTTGGATGACTGCCTGACCGTTGTTGTTGGTCTGGGCCGCCGTCCCGGACGTGTTCGTGACCCCGAGGGTCGAGCCGGTGCTTTCGTACCGCTCGAACTTCGTTTCCCGACCCGAATCGAAGGTACCGAGCCAGACGTTCGAGCCGGAGAGGGGCGCCCCGGTGTAGTTCGAGACGTTGACGGTGACCCGCTCGCCCTGCCAGCCGTACATCAGGTTCCAGAACGCCGTCTGGTTGAGGGCGTTCGGCTCCTCCCGAGCGATGGAACTCGCCGAGTCGTTCTGGTGGGTCGCGTAGAGGATCCACCGGATGACGTTGAAGTTCGACATTGTCCCGCCGGAGTTGTCGCTGATCCCGACGTTCGGACCGGGCAGGATCTGGTAGGTGGTGCCGCCGAACGATGCGCCGTACGTCGCGTTCACGAAGAACGTCGTGGGGGCGATCACGTTCCAGGTGTACACGAGGGCGTAGCCCGTCGCGTTCGTCAGGGACTGCGAAACCTGCGTGGGGGACTTGTAGTGGGGGTTGCCGAACGAGTCTGACTGGGCCTCCGCGAGGGAGCCGGAGAACGCGAGGAGGTTGGTCGAGGACACCGAGGCGACGACGAGCGCGTCGTAGACGGGCTGTCCGCCCTGCGTGACGCGCACGGTGAACGTGTTGGCGAATAGCGCGCCGCAACACGCCGGGTCCACCGTCGGAGGACCGAACCCGAGGAACGCGTTGAATTCGGCGTACCCGCCGACCTCTCCACTCGTGCTGGGGGCAACGACGGTCACGTTGAGGGGGCCGGTCGGGATCTGCTGGGAAATCCAGTCGTACAAGAACCCTGAGCTTGGGTTCGTTGCGTTGCCGATGGTCAAGATCAGTAGTCCCGCCGAAAATAGCGGTGCGTACGGCGGGAGGGAGGTGTTCAACGTGAAGTCGAACCCCGTGGCTGGGGAGAACGTCGGGGTCAGCGTCGGGTTCATGCTACTGTTGACACCGTTGCTCCCGAAGAATTCGGCCGTAACCACGGGGGAACTCGAGGCGAACGTCCCTGTCGCGTTGACGTGAATCGTATAGGTGTTGTTGGTCGTCAGGTCCGTCCACTCGAGCGGAGCGTAGTGGTTGCTGCTCGCGTTGACGGTGATGAACGTCCCCGGCATCTGCTCGATCTGCAGCAGGTCCTGGGCGAAGTTCCAGACGTTGATCGAGCCCCACCCGGTCGGGAAATCGAACCCCTTCGTGGTGGACCCGTAGGTCGAGACGCCGGTCGCGAGGTGCGGGTAGACCTGCCCCGGCGGCCACGCGTACTGGTTCT
>JAKIVT010000001.1 GCA_022750415.1 Thermoplasmata archaeon | reverse complement strand
ATCGGCTTCGCGTTCTTCGCCTACTGGGAGCCGCGGGCGAAGAACCCGGTCGTCAACTTCGCGGCGATGAAGCCGCGGAACATCTGGGTCTCCAACGTCAACGGGGTGATCGCGGGACTGTTGATGTTCCTCGTGTTCACGACCGAGACGGTGCTCATCGAGCTCCCGTTCGGTCCCGGATTCAACCAGACCGAGCTCCAGATGGGCCTCATCGCGCTGCCGTCGACGATCTCGATGCTGATCTTCGGACCGTTCCTCGGCAAGTTCGTCGGGAGCCGGGGTCCGAAGCCGATCATGGCCCTCGGCTTCGCCCTCTCCGCGATCGGGGCTGTCGGTCTGCTCGCCTTCAACCGGTCGTTGATCGACCTGATCGTGTTCCCGTCGCTCCTCTTGGTCGGGAACGTCGGCGTCCTGATCTCGATGACCAACGCCATCGTCCTGACGGCGGACCGCCGGGAGCTCGGGATGCAGACCGGGATGAACCAAACGTTCCGGAACCTCGGCAGCTCCATCGCGCCGGTGCTCGTGACGACGATCTTGGGGAGCTTCCTCGCGACCTACACGGTCCTGACCCGGGGAGGTCCGGTCCCCTTCCAAGGGTACGCCCTCGAAGGATTCCGCGTCGTCTTCGCCCTCACCGCGGGGCTCGCGGTGGCCGGGTTCCTGTTCACGATCGCCCTCCGGAACTTCCGGTACTCGGCGGACGGCACCCTCCATACCGGTGCGGCCCCGGCCAACGCACCGGCCCGGATTCCCGAGCCTGCCGGAGTCTCCGCGAACCCCGCGGAGTAAGGCGCCGGTCGCGCCGCCGCCGGCCAGTCGCGGCCGGACCCACCAGCCCTTATGCGGAAGGTCCCCGTCCGGACCTCGTGGAGTCGTACGACCGCGCCATCGACTCCGAGGTGGACCGCGCCTACGCCTGCGCCGAGCGGGCCCGCCGGGAAGGTCTCGACCCGGAGCTCACGACGGAGATCCCCCGCGCGCAGGACATGGCGATGCGGGTCGAGAAGCTCCTCGTCCATCTCCACCTCGACGGGATCGCGGTCGAGATCCGGGAACTGTGCGCCAAGATGCCGCGGGAGGAGGTCGCCGTGGCCATCGCCCGCCGTATCGCGAACGACCCGGCCCGGGGACCGGACCTCGAATCTCGGCTCGACGCAGCGCTCCGCGTCGGCCTGGCGGTCCTGACGGAAGGGATCCTCGTCGCGCCCCTCGAAGGGCTCGCGGAGGTCCATCTCCGTCCCGGTCGACAAGGCGCCTACGTCGAGCTGTACTACGCCGGACCGATTCGCGCGGCAGGGGGCACGGCCCAGGCGCTGTCGGTCCTGCTCGCCGACGTCATCCGCCGCGACCTGGGGCTCGCGGCGTACGAGCCGACCGACCTCGAGGTGGGGAGGTACCAGGAGGAGATTCCGCTCTACAAGCACCTCCAGCACCTCCAGTACGTTCCCAGCGCGGCCGAGGTCGAGACGGTGGTGCGCAACGTTCCCGTCTGCATCTCCGGTGAGTCGACCGAGGGGGACGCGGAGGTCAGCGCCTTTCGCAACGTCCCCCGGATCCCCACGAACGGAGTCCGGGGCGGCGCCTGTCTCGTGATCGCCGAGGGGCTGTGCCAGAAGGCGACGAAGCTCCGCAAGGTCGTCGAGAAGCTCGGGGTTCCCGGCTGGGAGTTCCTGGCCGAGCTCGGTCACCACGGTTCGGCCGACTCGACCGCGGAGGGGTCTCCGAAGTATCTCCGGGAAGCCCTCGGCGGACGCCCCGTCCTCGCCTACCCCGGACGCCCCGGCGGGTTCCGGCTCGTCTACGGACGGTCGCGGACGACGGGGCTCGCTGCGCTCGCCGTCAACCCGGCTACGATGGTGCTGCTCCGGGAGTTCGTCGCGGTCGGCACCCAGCTGAAGATCGAGTACCCCGGCAAGGCGTCGGCGATGGCGCTGTGCGACACCGTCGAAGGCCCGATCGTCGAGCTCGTCGACGGGACCCTCACGGCGGTGAACGACGTGGGGCGCGCGAGGGAGCTGGTTCCGAACGTGCGGAGAATCGTCGACCTCGGCGAGATCCTGGTGCCGTTCGGGGAGTTCCTCGAGAACAACCGGGCCCTGGTCCCCGGCGCGTACTCCCTCCCGTGGCACCTCGAGGAGCTCGCCGAAGCGGGGGCTCCGCGTACGGGTCGCGCGTTCCAACCGACCTATTCGGAAGCCGTCGAGGACGCGGGCCGATACGGAGTCCCCCTCCACCCTCGGTTTCTTTTGTTCTGGCACGACCTGACGCCGGGAAGCGTCGCCGAGCTCTCCGCCTGGGTCGAGTCCGAAGGACGTGTGGTCGAGGGAGGTCTCGACCTTCCCTGGACCGCGGAGCGACGCGAGCAGCTCGTCTGGCTCGGTGCCCTCCATAGCCGGACCCCGGAAGGGCGTCTGCGCGTCGCGGCCGGAAGCTCCGACGCCCTGATTGGGGGGCTCGGGCTGTCGGTGACCGGCGACCACCTGGTTCGCCGAATCGCCGTGGACCGACCGGAATCCGACGTCCTCGCGCTCGTCTCCCGCCTCTCGGGATGCGCGGTGCGCGCTCGGGCGCCCTCCCGCGTGGGGGCACGTGTCGGCCGCCCCGAGAAAGCCCGGCAGCGGTCGATGAGCCCGAACGTCCACGTCCTCTTCCCCGTGGGGGCCGCCGGCGGGTCCCACCGGTCGGTCACCGAGGCCGCCCGCCACACCCTTTCCGAGCCGCTTCCAACCGCGCTCGGGGTCCGGACCTGTCCGGCCTGCGGCCGGTCGAGCGTCTGGATGCGGTGCGCCTGCGGGACCCACACCGAGCCGACCGGCAAAGTGGTCCAGCAGCCGCTCCCCGTGGCCGCCCTCTGGGCCGACGCGGTGCACCGGCTCGGGATCCGACGTCCGCTCGAAGTGAAGGGCGTGAAGGGGCTCACCTCGCGCGGGAAGGTTCCGGAGCGTCTCGAGAAGGGGCTCCTCCGCGCCCGCCACGGGATCTCGGTCTACCAGGACGGTACGGCCCGGTTCGACCTCACCGACCTCCCCCTCACCCACTTCCGACTTCGGGAGATCGGGCTCTCGATCGAGAAGGCGGCCTCGCTGGGATACCGGACGGACTGGTCCGGAGCGCCGCTCGAATCGGTCGACCAACTCGTCGAGCTGCTCCCCCAGGATCTCGTCGTCTCGCGTTCGTGCGGGGTCTATCTCTGGCACCTGTCGAAGTTCGTCGATGACGAGCTCGTCGCGCTCTACAATCTCGAACCGTTCTACCGGGCGGCCGGTGCCGAGGACCTGATCGGCTCGCTCGTGATCGCGCTCGCGCCCCACACCTCCGGGGGCGTCACCGGCCGGATCATCGGGTACACGGACGCCGAAGCGTGCTTCGCCCACCCGGTGTTCCACGCGGCAAAGCGCCGCAACTGCGACGGGGATGAGGACTCCGTCACGCTCGTGCTCGACGGGCTGCTGAACTTCTCCCGTTCGTATCTCCCCGAGACGCGCGGGGCGCTCATGGACAAACCCCTCGTCTTGACGACCCGACTCGACGCGACGGAGGTCGACAAAGAGGCCCACAACGTCGACATCGTCGCCCGGTATCCGCTCGCGTTCTACCGCGCGGCCGCCGAGGGACGGGCCGCGAAGGACGTCGACCGTTGGGTCGAGACCCTCGGGAAGCGGCTCGCTCTCGCCGACCCCCTCACGGGCGTGGCGTTCACCCACGACACGACCGACATTGCCGGGGGCCCCGTCCGGTCGGCGTACCGCCAGTCGGAATCGATGGAGCGGATCGTGGAGCAGTCGCTCGTCCTCACCTCCCAGATCCGCGCGGTCGACGTCGCGGACGCGGTCACCCTCGTGCTCAACGCCCATTTCCTGCCGGACCTCATGGGGAATCTGAAGAGCTACGCGACCCAGAAGTTCCGCTGCAAGGTGTGCAACACCTCCTACCGTCGGCCCCCGCTCGCGGGGAAGTGTTCCACCCCGTCGGCCCGGGGCGCGCCGTGCGGGGGGGCCCTCACGCCGACGGTGTTCGAGGGGGCGGTGCGGAAGTACCTCGGACTCTCCCAGCGGCTCGCCGCGACGCCGGGGGTCACCCCCTACGTTCGCCAGCGCGTGCAGCTGCTCGAATCCTCGCTCGCCACGTTGTTTCCGGGGACCCCTCAGCAGGCGACCCTCGACCGGTTCGAGGCGGCCGCGCCGCCGTCCGTCCCCGACGGCCGGCCCGCGACAAGACCCATATAGAACGCGCCGCCTCCGTCCCTCGGCGGGCTTGTGGGGTAGTCTGGATTATCCTGTTGGCCTTCGAAGCCAACGACGTGGGTTCGAACCGCCGGCGGAGACCCTGTTCGACCGCCGGCCCGGAACTCCCACCAAGCCCGTCTCCGGCGCCCCGCCCGACCGCGGGTCGGCTCAGCGGAAGTAGGCCGACGCGCCCGAGTCGGCCGCCCGCTTCTCCTCTTCCGGCTTCGCGGCCTCGAGGACATCCAGGGCGAGCATGGCGTTGAGCGGGATCAGGCGGATCCGTCCCTTCTCCTCCTTCACGGAATCGTCGAGCTCCACGGCGAGCGAGTTGTCCCCACCGACGGAAACGAGACCCCGGAAGAGCCCGGTCGAGACGAGGGCTTCGTCGCGCGTTCCGGCCGAGCGCACCCGGACGCGGGAGCCGGAGGTGAGGACGATCGACGGCTTCTTCGGGGCGGTCGAGGGTTCGGCGGTCACCGGTCCCCTCCCTTCGTCTTGCTCGGTCGGGTCGGCGTCGTCGGCTTCTGGAGCTGCTCGGCGCTCCACTTCTCGGCGAGTGCTTGCACGTGATTCACCGTCTCCCGGTATCGTTTGAGGGCGTTCTGGGCGTTGGCTTCCGTGAAGTCCCAGGCCCGCGCGAGGTTCCCGTAACGGACCCGGTACCCCTTGCGTCCCTTGCCGTCCTGTGCGCCCCCGACCTCCTCCAAAAGGTCGAGGGACTTCAGCTTGTTGATGTGCCGGTAGACCGAGGACTTCGGAGTTTTCAGGACGGTCGCGAGCTCCTCGGCGTACCACGCCCGGGCCGGATCCTTGAGGAGACAATCCTTCAGCAGGCGGTAGGCGATTGACTCGCCGACGGGCCCGTCGCCTCCCCTCCCATCGTCGCTCGGGGGCAGGTAGCCGACGAGACGGAGGAATTCGACGAGCACCTCGTCGAAGTCGGCCACCGGGGTGAGGGGGGTCGAATAGCGCAGCAGGAGCTCGAACGGCATCCGGTTCGGCCGAGGCACCGCCCGCGGGGGCTTAAGGCGAAGCGGTCGGCCGAGGTCCGGGAAACGATTTGATGGTCGGGCCGGTCCGTCCGACGTGCCGTTCACCCTGGAGCAGCCGAAGACCGTCCGGGAGGCGTTGCAACGGCTCGCCGACCCCACCGGCGGCCCATCGGTGCCCATCGCCGGGGGAACCGACCTCTTGCTCGACCTCGACGAAGGCCGGGTCGCGTCGACCCGGGTCGTCTCGCTCCGACGGCTTCCCTGGAACACGATGCGTTGGGAATCGGACCGGCTCGTGGTCGGCTCGACCCTCCCCCTCGCCCGGCTCGGGACCGACCCGGCGGTCCGACGGCGCCTTCCCGGCCTCGTCGACGCCGTCGACGCGGTCGGAAGCCTCGCGCTTCGCCACCGGGCGACCCTCGGGGGCAACCTCGGCCGGGCCGCGCCCGCCTCCGATGTGGTGCCGGTCCTCCTCGCGCTCGGGGCCACCGTACGACTGGTCGCCCTTTCGGGCCACCGGGACGTTCCGGTCGGCCAGTTCGTGCGTGCGTCCCGGCAGACCGACCTCGCGCCCGGGGAGCTGATCGAATCGATCTCCGTCCCGGCGGCGCCGGTCTCCTCGTACGTCTGGCAGCGGGTCCGGCCAGCGAACGACGTCAGCCAAGTCGGGGTCGCGGTCGCCCGCTCCGACTCCCCGAGCGGCTGGCACGTGGCCCTCGGCGGGGTCCTGCCGGCCCCGATGCGGGTGGTCGAGGCGGAGGCGATGCTGACCCAACCGAATCCGAGCGAGGCCGAGGTGGAAGTCGCGGCCCAGGCGGCCGCCCGACGCGCGTCGTTCGTGACCGACAAACGCGCGACCGAATCGTACCGCCGCCGCCTGGTCTCCACGCTGGTCCGCCGCGCGATCGCCCGGGCCCTCCGCGACGAGGCGAGCCGATGACCGGCAAACTCTCCCTCGTCGTGAACGGGGCGAAGGGCCGTTCGATCTCCGTGCCGGACGACGAACGGCTCCTCGACACGCTCCGTTGGCGGCTCGGTCTCAAGGGGACGAAGGAGGGTTGCCGCACCGGCGACTGTGGCGCATGCACGGTGCTCGTCGACGGCGAGACCACGCTCT
Organism: Thermoplasmata archaeon; assembly: GCA_022750415.1. Taxonomy (GTDB): domain Archaea; phylum Thermoplasmatota; class Thermoplasmata; order Lutacidiplasmatales; family UBA184; genus Lutacidiplasma. The sequence goes on along the minus strand of JAKIVT010000001.1, from coordinate 99,875 downwards.
CCTGCCTCACGCTGAGCCACGAGGTCGACGGGGCGAAGGTGACGACGATCGAGGGGATCGCGGAGGATCCGGAAGGGCGCCGGGTCCAAGCGGCGTTCGAGGCCGAGGAGGCGCTGCAGTGCGGCTACTGCACTCCGGGTTTCATCGTGGCGCTCACGGGAGTCCGCCGGGAGCTCGGGTCGGAGGCGACCTCGGCCGCCCTCGTCGATGGGTTGCAGGGCAACCTGTGCCGGTGCACCGGGTATCTCGCCATCCTCCGCGCGGTCGACCGGGTCCGGGACGGTCCGCCATGACGCGGTCGGACGCCGCGCTGAAGAGCCGCGGGGGCGCCGTCTACGGCCTCGACCTGGAGACGGATGGGATGCTCTTCGGGGCCCTCGTGCCGGCCCCGGTCGCGTCCGGCGTGCTGCGGTCGGTCGACCTCACCGCGGCCCGACGAGCTCCCGGTGTCGTCGTGGCGGTCGGACCCGACGAGCTCGCCGCGCTCCTTCCGAACGGTGGGAACGCGGAGCGACCGGTGTTTCCGAAATCGCGCATCCTGTACCGCCACCAGCCGGTCGCGGCCGTGGCGGCCACGTCCCTCGCCGAAGCCCGGGCCGCCGCTCGGCTCGTCCGGGTCGACGTCACGAACGAACCGGCGTTCATCGACATCGAGGACCGGTACCCCGAGTGGCCGAGCAAGCTCGCCTCGAACGACCCGCACGTGGTGGCCCACGTCGTCGCCCGTCACGGCGACCTCGCCGCCGCCTTCCGCACCGCCGACCTGGTCCACAGCGAAACGTACCGAACGAGCGGGATCGCCCATGTCGCCCTCGAACCCCACGCGTGCCTCGCCGTGGTCGCGGACGGGACCTGGAAGGTCACGACGAGCACGCAGACGCCGTTCGGGGTCCGGGAGGATGCCGCCGAGATCCTGGGAATCCCCCAGGAGTCGCTGGTCGTCGAAGGGACCTGGGTGGGGGGCGGTTTCGGGTCGAAGGGGGCAGCGTTCCTCGAGCCGTACGCGCTCCTCCTGGCCGCGGCCTCGGGCCGACCGGTCCGGCTCGCGTTCGGGTACCGCGAGGAGTTCCTGACCGGGCGCTCGACCCTTCCCTCCGTCATCCGGCTCGACACCTCCGTGAAGAACGGGACGATCACGGGCCGCCGGGTCCGGCTCCTCCTCGACAGTGGCGCTTCGCTCCCCGGCCGGGATTTCGCCACCGGCTACTCGATCGGATTCTTGCTCGGGCCGTACAAGATCCCCGCGTTCGAGATGGAGGGATATGCGATCCGGACGAACAAGCCGCCGTTCGGGCCGCACCGGGCCCCGTTCGCCCCCCAGTGCGTCTTCGCCATCGACTCGCACATGGACGGACTGTCCCGTCGGCTCGGGGTGGACCCGGTCGAGTTCCGGCTCCGCCACGTCTGGCGCGAAGGGGACCGGACGGCGCTCTATCAGCCCGTCGGACCGTTCGGCGCGGCCGCCGGCCTCGAGCGGGCGCACGCGAAGGTCGCCGAATGGCGACGGAACCTCCCCGCCGGAACCGGGATCGGCGTGGGGATCGGATTCTGGTCGACCTCGACCGGTGCCGGGGGCGAAGTGCGGCTCCACCTGACCGCCAATGAGCTCGTGATCGAGCAGGCCGAGCACGAGATCGGGAGCGGCAGCGTCGTGCGCGGCCTCGTCGCCGTCGCCGAGCGGTACTTCGGCCTACCGACCGACCGGATCCGCGTGGTGAGCACCTCGACCGCGACCGCCCCATTCGACTCCGGCGTGTTTGGGAGCCGGACCGTGGCGGCATTGGGAAGGGCCGTCGAGGCCGCCGGCGCGAAGCTCCTCGAGACGCTCGGCGCCAGGGCCTCCATGGTCGGCACGCCCCGGCTCGACGTCGACGGTCGCCGACTCGTGCTCGTCAGCGGACGGACGAAGACCCCGGTCGCGGAGCTGCTGAAGCCGAAGGAACGCGAAGGCGGGCTCGTCACGGAAGGCCGCCATTACGGACGGTCGGGGGCGATCGATGCCACGCGGGCCGTCGAGGGAACGTTCTACCCGTACACCGATTTCACCGCCTCCGTCCACGTCGCCGCCGTCTCGGTCGACCGGGAAACCGGGAGCGTCAAGGTGCTCCGGTACGCGGCGTTCCAAGACATCGGAACGGTCCTCGACGCCGGGATGTTCCGAGGGCAGGTCGAAGGGGGGGTCGCGATGGGCCTCGGGACGGCGCTCACGGAGGAGACCCTCTGGGGCCCCGACGGCCGTCTCGGAAACCCGGGGCTCCTCGACTACCGGATCCCAACGATCGCCGAGATGCCTCCGGTCGAGGTCGTCGCGATCGAAGGGTTCCTCGGGGCCGGCCCGTTCGGTGCGAAGGGGCTCGGCGAACCGCCGATCATCCCCGTTCCGGCGGCCGTGGCGAACGCCGTCGCCGACGCCACCGGTGCCCGGGTCGTCGAGCTTCCGCTCACGCCGGAGCGGGTGGCCCGAGCCCTTAAGCTCCTGTGAACTCCGCCCCCTTCCTCATGCTCGAGCGCTCGGAGATTGTCGACGTCCTCTCCGAGTACCCGGCCCAACCGGTCGTCGCCGCCGTCGGCTCCCATTCGGCGCTCGACATCGCGGACGGCGCCGTCAGCGAAGGGTTCCGGACCTTGGTCCTGGCCCAGAAAGGGCGGGAAGCGACGTACAGTCGGTACTACCGGACCCGGCGGGATGCGAGCGGCAAGGTCCTCCGCGGCTGCGTGGACGAAGTTTGGACGTACCCGAAGTTCGCCGACCTCGCGCACGTGGAGGCGCAGGACAAGCTCCGGACCAAGGGAGCGCTCCTGGTGCCGAACCGGGCGTTCAGCTCCTACGTGGACCTCCCGGTCATCGAGTCCGAGTTCCGGGTCCCCGTCGTCGGGTCCCGGTCGATGCTCCGGATGGAGGAGCGGACCGAGCGGGAGAATTACTACACCCTCCTCGAGGCGGCGGGGATCCCGACCCCGGAGCGGATCGAGGACCCGAAGGCGATCGACGGACTCTCCATCGTCAAGCTCCCCCACGCGAAGAAGCGGCTCGAGCGGGGGTTCTTCACCGTCGCGAGCGCGGCCGAGTACGACCGGAAGAGCCGGGAGCTCCTCGAGCGCGGCACGATTCGGCCCGACGACCTGGCCGCCGCGCGGATCGAGCGGTACGTGATCGGACCGGTGTTCAACTTCAACTTCTTCTTCTCGCCCCTCGTGCCCCGCGACGACGGCCTGGAACTGCTGGGGGTCGACGAGCGGAAGGAGAGCTCCCTCGATGGTTTGGTCCGCCTCCCCGCCGCCCAGCAGCTCGAGCTCGCGCAGGAGGGACGGGTGCCGGAGTACACGGTCGTTGGGCACGGAACGCTCACGGTCCGTGAGTCGATCCTGGAGGACGTGTTCCGGCTCGGGGAGAAGTTCGTGAACGCCTCGCAAGGCCGCTACCCGCCGGGGATCCTGGGCCCCTTCTGTCTCCAGACCTGCATCGACAAGGACGGCCGACCGGTCGTCTTCGACGTCGCCGCTCGGATCGGCGGCGGCACGAACATCCACCTCGGCCTCGGCCACCCGTACGCGAACGCCCTGTGGCGGGAGCCGATGAGCACGGGTCGGCGGCTCGCCCGCGAGATCCGAACCGCCCTCGACGACGGCCGCCTCGCGGAGATCGTCACATGAGCGGCCCTCCCGCGCCCCTGCCGGGGGAACTCCCCACGAAGGCGCCGGCCCCGGTCGCCCTTCTCCAGAGCCCGCTCGCGGCCTTCCACAAGGCGCACGCCGGTCACATGGTGCCGTTCTCGGGGTGGGAGCTTCCGCTGTACTACACGAGCATCCTCGCCGAGCACGAGGCGGTCCGCACGTCGGTGGGCCTCTTCGACGTGTCCCACATGGGGATCGTGACCGTCGACGGAGCGACCGCCCCCGCGCTCCTCTCCCGACGGACGACGGCCAACATGACCCGGCTCTTGCCCGGGCAGTGCCGGTACACTTTCCTCCTCGAGGCGACCGGTTGGATCGTGGACGACCTCCTCGTCACCCGACTCGACTCGGGCGGGGCGGAAGGACCGCGCTTCCTCGCGGTCCCGAACGCGGCGCGGGCGTCCCGAATCGTGGAACTGCTCCGGCAGCACCGGCGGCCGGACACCACCATCGCCCAGCACAACGGCGCCGTCGCGATCCTCGCCGTCCAAGGGCCGAAGGCGGCCGAGACCCTCGAGCGCGTGTTCGGCTGGTCCCTCGCGGGGCTCAAGGTGTACCGGGGGGCTTGGTTCCCCGCCGAGCGGGGGGGCGACGTCCCCAACGAAGGGACGCTCGACCTGCTCTTTCCGAAGGGACTCCACCGTGCCATCTTCGTGAGCCGGACCGGCTACACCGGGGAAACCGGATTCGAGCTGTTCGTGGCCGCCAGCCGGGCGCCCGCCGTCGCGGAGGCGCTCGTCACCGCCGGCGTCGTGCCGTGCGGGCTCGGCGCCCGGAACACGCTCCGTTTGGAGAAGGGGTATCTCCTCTCCGGCCAGGATTTCGACCGGGACCGCACGCCGCTCGAGGCCGGGCAGGACCGGTTCGTGGAGTTCGACCACCCGTTCGTGGGCGAGGAAGCCCTCCAGAAGCAGAAGTCGGAGGGCCAGTACGTCCGGTTGGTCGGGCTCTCGGTGACCGAGTCGGGCGCGATCCCCCGCCACGGAACTCCGATCCGGTCCGGCGCGGACCTCGTCGGCACGGTCGCCTCCGGGGGGCTCTCCCCGACGCTCCAGCACGGGATCGCCCTCGCCTTCCTTCCCCCCGCGCTGGCCGCGGTCGGCCAGCAGCTGACCCTCGACTTGCGGGGCCGCACGGTGCCCGCGGAGGTCGTCCGGCTCCCGTTCCTCGCCTCCGGGGCCGCTCGACGGGACTATACGGGACCCCCGGCCTAGGAGGGGCGGATGGCCGCCTCCGGGGTCGACCGACCGTTTGTCGGCCGACTGGAGGTCCTCGACTCGCTGCGGCGACGGCGCGACCTCGCGCGGGACGGGCGCGGCGGGGTCACCCTCGTGGAAGGGAACGCCGGGGTCGGCAAGTCCACGCTCATCGAGCAGCTCGCCCACGAGGCGCACGCGAAGGGGCTCCGGGTCGTGCTCACTCGCACGCCGTCCCTGGAGAGCCCTCCGCCGCTCCAGTTGTTCCGCTCCGTCATCGCCCAGGCGAAGACCGCGGGAGCGGAGAGCGACGAGGACGACGCCGACACCGGACTGTTCGGAATGGCGGCGGTGCCGACCCCGGAATCGTTCCTGCTCGGGTTCGCCCCTGGCAAGGACCGGGCCGGGCTCGACCCGAACGAACGCCTCCTGGAGGTGGTGAGCCAGCCCGTCGAATCGGCCGACCAGGGCAAGGTCCGGCTGTACGCCCAGCTCGCCGACGAGTTCCTCGAGCTCGCCAAGGGCGGCGCGACGCTCGTGGTGGTCGAGGACCTCCACCAGGCCGATGAGGCCTCCCTCGACGCGTTCGCCTCGATCGCGCCGCGCCTGGCCGACCGGCAGCTCTGGCTGCTCGCCACGACCCTGCCGATCGCCACGCTCCGGGAACCCCAGCGGGGGTTGATCGAGCGATTCCTCCGGACGGGCGGCGGCGAGCTGGTGACGGTGCGGCCGTTTACGGCCGGCGAGACGCTCGATTTCGTCCGGCGCCTCGACGTCGGCGGTGGGGCGGCGGTCGAGGACGTCACCCGCTGGCACTCGCAGACCGGGGGCAACCCCCTCTTCCTTGAACAGCTCATCCGGAACCGGACCGCCGGCCCCGCGGCGGACCCGACGCCCGCGGACGACGCCCCCGGCGAGCTCTCGGAGTACCTCGCCCGCCGTCTCCCCGCGCTGGACGAGGAGGCCCGGCGCGTTCTGACCGTGGGGAGCGTGCTCGGGCGGGAGTTCCCCTTCGACCTGTTGCTGAAGGCCTCCGAGGACGACGAGGAGCGGCTCACCGAGGTCCTCGAACGGCTGGTCCGGATGGGGGCGATGCGGGAGCGCCCGAACGAGCACCTCGAATTCGTCCGCGACGACCTCCGTCGGTACATCTATTCCGGGCTCACCGAAGCGCACCGGAGGGTGCTCCACAAGAAGGCGGGAGACGCGCTCGAAGCGATGGGGCCGGCCGACCCGGCGACGGTGTTCGCGCTCGCCCGCCACTTCTCCCTCGGACGGATCGAGGACCGGGCCGAACTGTACAACCGGTTCGCGGCGGACTTCGCGATCCGCTCCATGAGCGCGAACGTGGCCCGGTTCCACCTCGAGCGGGCGATCGAGGCGCACCGGAAGGCCCGCCCGGACGACCACGCCGGGGAGATCGAGCTCGTCCTCGACCTCGCCGTCCAGCTCGACCGGCTCGGCGAGCTCAAGCCGGCGGAGAAACTCCTTCGGGACCTCGATGCCGCGCCGCACCTGATGCGGGCGGCCTCGCCGGCCCAGCGAGCCCTGCTGAAGATCTATCTCGCCCGCATCTTGACCGACCAGGGTCGGTGGGACGAGGCCGACCAGTGGACGTCCGAACTCCTCGGCTCGGCCGACGTCGCGGCGTCCGCCGAGACCCGGATCGCGGTCCACCGGTTGCGCGGCGAGGTGCTCTACTACCGGGGCGAATACGACGAGTCGCTCCGCCACCACGACATCGCGCTCGCCACCGCGCGGGAACTCGGCCGACGGCGCGAGATCGCCCTCGAGATGGTCCGCCGGGCGAACGTCCTCGGCATGATCCCCGGGCGGCTCGATGAGGCGGTCGCCGACTACCGGACGAGCGTGGCGGAGCTGCGCGAACTCGGCGACGAGGCGGAAGCGGCGTACGCGCTCGTCTATCTCGGGGTCGTCATCGCCCAGCACGGGCGGCTCGACGAGTCGATCGTCGCCCTCCACGAGGCGGTCGAGCTCGCCGAGCGGGCCCACGACCTGCGACGGGTCGGGTGGGCGCTGTTCAACATCGGCGACGTCGAGCGCGAACGGGGGAACCTCCCCGAGGCCGAGGCGGCGACGACCCGGGCCCGGGAGATCCTCGAGAAGATCGGCGACCGGTTCGGCCTCGCCCAGACGTACATCACGGAAGGGAAGATCCGCCGCGACCGCGGGCAGTTCGTCGAGGCGGAGCTTCCTCTCCTCGAGGCGTACCGGATCGTCCGCGACCTTCGGGTCCGGGCCGACGAGCTCGAGGTCGTCCTGAGGCTCGCGGAAGTGGCCCTCGGCCGGGGCGACATCGCGACCGCGAAGGCCCGGGCCGACCAGCTTGCGCACGAAGAGGTCGCCCGCTTCCGGCCGGACCTCGCCGACGACTTCCGACGGTTCCTCGCGGCCGTCCGGGAGGCCGATGGCCCTCCGCCGTAGCCGTCGCCTCCCCGTCGAGCTTCGGCGGACGGCGGAACGGGCGCTCGACGAGGACCGGTGGGGTCACGACATTACGAGCCGGGCGGTCGTTCCGAGTTCGTTGCGGGCCACCGGGCGGGTTTCGGCCCAGTCGACGGGCGTCGTCGCGGGGCTCGACGTCGCCGAGGCCGTCGCCCGGGTCGCTGGCCTACGGGTCCGCCGACGGGTGAAGGACGGCGACCGCGTCCGCTCGGGAACGGTCGTGCTCGAACTGTCGGGCCGAGCGCGCGACCTGCTCGCGGTTGAGCGGACGGTCCTCAACTTCCTGATGCACCTCTCCGGCGTAGCGACCGGCACGGCGGCGATCCGCCGAGCCGTGGGCCCGGGAGGGCCGGCGGTGTACGCGACCCGCAAGACCCTTCCCGGACTGCGAGACCTCGAGAAGGAGGCGGTGCAACAGGGCGGGGGTCGCCCCCACCGGCGCGACCTGTCGGACGCCGTCCTGGTGAAGAACAACCACCTCGCCCTCGTCCCCCTCCGGGTCGCGGTGGGCCGGGCGGTCGCGCGCGCGGCCGGCCGCCGGGTCCAGGTGGAGGTGCGGACGTTGGCGCAGGCGCTTGCGGCGGTCGAGGAAGGGGCTCGGGGGCTCCTGATCGACAACGCAAGCCCCCGGGAGGCCCGGACCATCGTCCGAGGTTTGGTGTCCGCCGGCCACCGGGCCGGTGTCCACATCGAGCTCTCGGGTGGGATCACCCTCGCGAACGCTCGCGCCTACCGGACCGTGGGGGCCGATGCGATCAGCGTGGGTTCTCTGACCCACTCCGCGACGGCGTTGCCGTTCCACATGACCATCGCGCCGGCGCGCTAGGGGCGGGCGCTTCAGCGTCCGCTTAAGAGTGCCCTTCCCCTCGTATTCGTGAGGAGGGAACCGTGTCGCTCGAACAGGAGATCCGCACGCTGCGCGACGAGCGCAACGCGGTGATCCTCGCCCACAACTACCAGCGGCCGGAGGTCCAGGAGGTCGCCGACTTCGTCGGAGACTCGCTCTACCTCTCCCGCAAGGCGGTCGAGTCCGCGAAGCCCGTGATCGTGTTCGCTGGGGTCCGGTTCATGGCCGAGACCGCGAAGATCCTCAACCCGTCGCGGACCGTGCTCCTTCCCGACCCGAAAGCGGGCTGCGGGCTCGCCGATGCGATCACGGCCGACCAACTGCGGACGTGGAAAGGCGAGCACCCGGGCGCCGTCGTAGTCGCCTACATCAACACCTCGGCCGAGGTCAAGGCCGAGTCCGATTACTGCTGCACGAGCTCGAACGCCGAGGAGATCATCCGGAGGATCCCCGCCGATCAGGAGATCCTGTTCCTCCCGGACGTCTTCCTCGGGGAGTATGTCCGCCGGAAGACCGGGCGGAAGATCCACCTCTGGATGGGCGACTGCCCCGTCCACGCGAAGCTGCGCCCCGAGGATCTGGAACGGGCGCGAGCGGCCCATCCGGGCGCCCCGATCGTCGCCCACCCGGAGTGCGGTTGCTCGACGCAGGCGATGGACCACGTCGACCGGGTCCTGTCGACCGACGGGATGGTCCGGTTCGCGGAGGAGACCCGGGCGCCCGAGGTGATCGTCGCCACCGAGGTCGGCATCCTGCACCGGATGCGGAAGCTGAACCCCGGGACGAAGTTCACGCCCCTCAGCGAGGGGGCGATCTGTCCGTTCATGAAGGAGATCGACCTGACGGACGTCCGGGACTCGCTCGCCCGCAACCAGTACGTCATCGACGTCGAGCCCGAGACCGCCGCGAAGGCCCGCCGGGCCCTCGAACGGATGATCGCTTCCTAGAGCCGGGGCGCCCGGGGGCCCGGGACGATCGATGCGATGCCGTGGGTCCAGTACATCCAGGCGGCCAGGAACAGGAGGACCCCTCCGAGGGCCACCACGCCGATGGCGGCAAACGACGGCTTCACCGGGAGGTAGAATCCGACCGACAGGGGGTTGAGGCGGGTCGACAGGAACGAACCGGCGGCACCCAGGAGCATCAACCCGAGCAGAATGGGCAGGACCACCGAGTAGGTGCCGAGCACCAAGCCCACGATCACGACGGCCATGGCGACCGGGACCGCCGCGTTCGAGCGGCGGCGCTCCACGGGGGACGGTGTCGCTCGACGGGGAGGGCGAAGGACGGTGCGGGGGGCGTACCGGGCGGGGGGCGCCACGTCCGGACCGGCCCCGGCCGGCCATATGAGCCGACCGTTCCATTCGCATGGGTTTCGGGCCCCGGAACGACCGGCCCCGACTGTGAGGATAGGTACTTACGGCGGGAGCTTCATCGACCCGCAGTTCCCGACGATGCGCACCGGCGACCTTCGCGCAGAGGCCCCAGAACCCGAGCGCTCCGCATGAGCGCCCGGTCCCCCGCGTCCGATTTGTTCCCGGTCGCGGCCGTCGGGGTGGCCATCCTCGCGCTGGGGGGTCTCTTGCTCCTCATCGGCGCCGGAACCTCCGTCGGCAACCCCTCCGAGTTCGACACGTGGCTCGTCGGGGTCGGCCTCGTTCTCTTGCTGGGGGCGATGCTGGTGGTCCTGATCCGGGCCGGTCCTCCCGCCAAGAAGCCCGCCGCATCGACGGCCCCCGGTCCCGCGCCGGCCGACCCTCCCCCTTCCGCGCGAACCCCGGTCGAACTCGCTCCGACCGTGACCCCCGCCCGTGCGGCTCCCGAGCCCGAGTCGGCCGGCCCGCCGACCGTCTCCCGCCGGGCGGTCGAGGCCGCCGCGCCGCCGGCGCCGGCCCGCCCCGTTCCGGCGATTCTCCCCGACCCGACGTCCCCGGTCCGGGAGGTCCGCGTTCCGATCCGATTCCCCGGCTCGACCTCGATTCCGGCCCAGTACGCGGACGTTCGGAACCACGTACCGGTCGCCCCCGGGGCCGAGTTCGCGTGGGACGAGGGGGAGATCGGGATGTCCCTCCCGTTCGCGGCGGGCTCGAAGAGCGCCGTGCCGGTGCCGACCTCCGTCGCAGGCCAGCCCGGCGGGGCCCCCTTTTCTCCGGTCGGATTCCTCGAAATGGAGGTGGAGCGGCTCCGAGAGCGGGTCCACGAGCTCGAACGAACGGGGGGACCCCCGGAACCCCCTTCGGCTCCGACGTTGCGAACCACCCCCACGCTCGCCGTCGTGCCGACCCGTCTCCAACAGCGCCCGCTGGCCACCTCCGCGGCGACGACCGCCATCGGCCCCCGCCGGGAGTGCACGGGATGCGGGGCCGGACTTCCCGGCGGCGCCACCGATCCCCTGTGCTGGGGGTGCGGCCGCCCGCTCTGCTCCACCTGCTACTGGCGGGCGAAGGAAGGGCCCTCGGCCCACACCTGTCCGGCGTGCTTTGCGAAGGCGGGCACGATGAGCCTCTCCGGGGGCCGAGCGTCCCCCCTGAGCACGACTACATCCGTCGCGGCGAATCCGCGCCCGAAGGCGGCCAAGGCCCGGCGGTAATCACCGACCCCGGGCCAATCCACCCCCGGCGCGCGGTGCCGACCGCCAGGGCGAGGGCCCGCTCGGCCCCGACCGTCCCTTCCGAGACGACCAGCCGGCCCCCCGCCTCCGCGAGCCGCCGGGCCGCGACGGCGTCGAGCCCTTCGAGGAACGGCGAGGCGGTCACCTCGAGCGGAACCGATGTCCGCCGCGCCCAGGAGACCCACTCGGAGAGCCGTCCGGCCCCCGCCCGGTCGTCCGGCGCAATGCCGAAGTGACCGACCCAATGGAACCCGCGGCGTGCGAGGCCGGGATCCGCTTCGGCGGAGGGCGGTCGGTCGGTCGCCCGGGAGATGTGGAAATCGGCGTTCGGGTCCTCCATCTCGACTCCGAGCGTCGACTCGAGTCCGAGAAGGATGGCCGGCGCGGTCGACTTCAATTCGGCCACCCATCGCCGCAACTTCGGTAGCTCCGCGGGCTCCGTGCTCACGAGACCGACGTACCGGAGTCCGGCGACCCGAGCCCCGTCCACGGCCCCCCGCCACTCGGCGGGGCCCGTCCCCGGAACGACGTGCACGTGCAGCTCCCCGAGCAGGTCGGACGGCTCGAGCAGTCTCGGGAGAGTGCCGGCCCGCCCCGCCTCGACCTCTCCCTGGCCCTCGCGGATCTCGGCCGGGATCCACGGAAGGTCGAGGGACCGGTACACCTCCTCCTCCGTCGAGCTGGGCAGTCGCTCCTCGCCTCGGTAGACGGCGTACTCGTTGATCTTCAGACCCCGGTCCCGGGCCAGCGAGCGGGTCTGGATGTTGTGGTCCTTCGAGCCGGTGAAGTATTGCCACGCGGCGCCGAACGATTCCGGTGCGACCACCCGCAGGTCCACCTGGAGGCCATCGGCGGTACGGATGGTCTCCTTGGTGGGTCCCCGCAGGACGACGGTCACGCCGGCGAGCTGGCCGAACGTATCGAGCACCCGCTCCGGTTCTGCCGAGGTGACGAGGATGTCGAGGTCGCCGACGGTCTCGCGCCGACGTCGGAGGCTCCCGGCGACCTCGATCCGCTCGACCGGGGCGCCCGCTCGGATCCGGGCGACCAACCCCTCGGCCACCAGAGCGGCCTCCCGGAGCGGACGGCGCCGAGTCTCGGCGGCGGGGGCGCCGAGCGCGTCCCGGATCTTGGCGATCTTCTTCGGCCCGAACCCGGAGAGACCCTCGAGCTTCCCCGCGTCGATGGCCGCCAGAAGGGTGGCCGGACCGTCGACGCCGAGGTCGGTCCAGAACCGTCGCGCGGTCTTCGGGCCAATCCCGGAGCTTCGCATCAGCTCGACGATGCCGGGCGGGATCTCGGCCCGCAGGCGCTCCAAGTACGGGATTTTGCCATCGCGGAGGAACTCCCGGATCTTCTCCTCGATGGCCTGCCCGACCCCGGGAATGGTGCGGAGCTCGTCGCGTTGCGCGAAGGCCGCCAGATCCTCCGTCAGCGAGTCGATCGACCGGGCGGCGCGCCGATACGCCTCGGGCTTGAACTTCTCGCCGAGGACGTCGAGGAGGTCGGCGATCTCCCGGAACGCCTCGGCGGCCTCCGCGTTCCCCGCCATCGGGACGGGGACGGGGCCGCGCGGAAAAACCGTTGCCTCCGCCCTACGCGACCCGCGGTCCCGTGGCCTCGAACCAGACCTTCCGCCCGACGGACCGGAACCCGAGCTTTTCGTAGGCGCGCCGAGCGGCGACGTTCTCCTCGCGAACGAACAGGGTCGCGATGGCCCCGAGGGACTCCGCTTGCCGGCACAAGGCGGCCGTGACGGCTTGCGCCACGCCCCGACCCCGATGTTCGGGTCGGGTGTACACCCCGGCGATCACCCACGCGAACGGGAGCGTGACCGGCGCGTGGGCGACCCCAACGAGTCGCTCCCCCTCGAAGGCGCCCCACACCGGCTCGCGGTCCGGGTCCAGACGGGCGTATCCGGCCCGCATCGGCGAATCGAGTTCGGCCAGGTCCGGCAGGAGCCCCCGGTCCCGCCCGGTGAGTCGGCGGACCCCGTTCGATGGGCTCGGCATCGCGGCGTCCCGGTTCCGGCTCATCAGCAAGGTCGGGGACCCGACGAGCCCGGGATGCCGGGTTCGGACGAGCGGGGCGGCGGGTTCGGGAACGAGCAGGACGCACGGCGGGGCCGGCAAGGATGCCAGCAATAGCGGGTCCGCCTCCCCGACCCAGTGGGCGATGACGGTGCCGGGATGACCGTGCCAGAGCAGGAGGTACGCTCGGGGGATCCCGCCCCGGACGATGGACACGAACCGGGTCCGGTCCGGCGCTTGGAGGAGGTCCCAGAGCGCGTACGCGTGCTCGACCGGCGAGCGCCGGGCGACCTGTTCGAGCCAGATCGCGTCGACTCCCGAACGCACCCCGTCGCCGGCCATCGTTCCGGGAACGGGCGGGGATAATACCGTCCCCGGTCGGACCCCGACAAACCTATGGGTGGAATGAGGGTCGGCGCCTCGTGGCCGCGGCCCATCGGCCGACGCCGGGATTTCCGGAGCATCTGCGCGCGCTGTACGAGCGGTTTCCGTTCGAGCGCTCGATTCCCGAGGATCCGGTCGCCGGGCTCCAAGGATTCCGCTCCGACCGCCGGGCCGCCGAGGTCGGAGGGATCTTCGCGGCGACGCTCGCCATCGGCAATACGACCGCAATCCGCGGTTCGTTCGCCGAGCTCCTCCGCAGAGCGGACGGCGACCTGGTCCGCCATCTCGTCGACGTGCCGACCCCCGAGCGGCTCCGCCGGGTGGCCGGATTCCGGCACCGATGGATCCGCGGCGACCAGATGGCGCATCTCGCGTCCCGGCTCCATGCCGTCCACGCCAAGGGAGGTTCTCTCGAGCGGGCCTTTGCGGACGGACTCGCGGACGGGGGCTTCGCCGGTGGACTCGACCGGCTGTCCGCCGCCCTCCGCGGCCCCGACGACGGGACGGCGCCGGCGGGATACCGCGTGCTGTTCCCGAGTCCCCTGGACGACGCCGGCAGCGCGTGCAAACGGCTCACCCTGTTCGTTCGCTGGATGGTCCGGACCGAGCCTCCCGACCTCGGGGTCTGGTCGTCGGTGCCCATCTCCGCGCTCCGGATCCCCCTCGACCAGCACACGTTCTGGATCGCGTACAATCTCGGATTGACCGCCCGCAAGACCCGGAACTGGCGGACCGTCGAAGAGGTCACCGAGGCGTTGCGGGCCGTCGACGTCCACGACCCGGTGAAGTACGATTTCGTTCTGTGCCACACCGGCATCTCCGGAGACTGTCCGAAGCATCGCGACATTGCCGTGTGCGGCCCGTGCGTGGTTCGCCCCGACTGTCGCCTCTGGCGGGGTCGGAGGGTCGGGGCGTGACGGCCCGGCCCGTCCCCACCGGGATCGAGCCGGGTCTGATGGCCCGGTTCCGGATCGCCGGTGGTCAGATCACCTGGCGAACGGCCAGCTCGAAGCGTCCGGCGAACTCCAAGGGAAAGGGCGCTGGCGGCCGGATCGCCCACCTGCACGACGAGGAGTCGCGGGTCGAGGAGCGAACGGCGGGGACGTCGATCGTCCTGGTCGTCGAGAGCGGACCGGTCGGAGCCATCGTCGTCGTCCTCGCCCTCGATGTGCGGGGGCTGCCGAACCGGCTCGTCACCCACGAGGCGGCCGCCCTCCCCGGGTTCCCGAACGGGGCGATCGAGGCCCGGTGGGACGCCGGTTCCGCGGAGCGGTCGCTCGCCCTCTCGGTCGCCGACGTGGTGTCGCTGGCCCGGTACGCCCTCGTCTGACGGCCCGGTCGCGGGCGGCCGACGCCGCCCGCCAGATCTGGTCGAATCGGGCCGGGAGGTCGCTCCATCGTCGGAGCGTGGGGTACCGGACCCGGGGATGCGGGAGGGGATGTGGCAGCGCGGGCGACCGCGGTCGGCCGGTGTAGCGGACGAACGCGACGCCCGCCCGCGCGGCGGCGAGGAGGTCGGCGGTGCTGTCTCCGATGTGAAGGATCCGGGAAGGCGCGACCCCGAGTTCGCTCGCCGCCCGGCGCAGCATCCCAGGGGCGGGTTTCGCGTCCGGTCCGTCGGCGGAGAGGACGATGGCGTCGAAGAAGCCGGAAGGACCGAGACGCCGCAGCAACCCCCGCGCCGACTCCGGCGGTTCGTAGAGGATGTTGGAGACGACGCCGACCTTGAGGCCGCGCCGGCGGAGGCGGCCGAGAGCCCGGTGGATGCCGGGCTGCCATTGGAGGTTCGCCGACGCCAGGGCGAAGGCGATCGAGTGGCCGACCCGGTGGGGGTCGGGCCGCACCCGTACGAGCCGTTCGAGCTCGTCCGCCTGCTCGGCGAGCGAGACGGAGCGGCCGGTCTCTTCCCGTTCGCTCGCCCATTCCTCCAGGGCCCGAACCGCCCGCTCCGATACGCGAACGGGCAGCCCGCCCGCGACGAGCGGTTCGACCCACGCGGTCCGACGGGCCCGCTCGTACGCCCGCGGCCCGGCGCGGCTGAAGGCAATCAGCGTGAACCAGAGGTCGATGGTGACCGCGAGCGGTTCGGGCGGCGACGGCGTCCGGGTCACGTTCGGGCCCCCGCGAACGTCCGACGCCTCCGGATCGGGCGCCGCTCGTACAGTTCGACCGTGCGCTCGAAGATCTCCCGGAGCCGCGGCGCCGCCCGCTCGACGTGGCAGCGCCGCGCGGTCAGGAGACCGTTCGCGCCGATCCGTTCGGCCTCCGGCGGGCTGCCGAGCAGCCGGGTGATCCGGTGCGAGATCTCGCTCGACGAACCCGGCCGCGTCAGGTAGCCGTTGACCCCGTCGTCGACGAGCTCCGCCGCTCCCGCGCCCCGGCTGACGATCACGGGGACGCCATGGTTCCACGCTTCAACGACGACAAGTCCGAACCCCTCCCAGGGTGCGGGGTGGACGAAGATGTCCGCGAGGTCGTAGAGCGCCCGGAGCTCCTCATCGGGAAGGGCGCCGGCGAACACGACCCGGGCGTCGAGGTGGTGGTGCCGGACCCGGGCCTCGAGCTTCTCGCGCCAGCTCCTCCCCTTCGGGGCCCCGAGGCCGGCGGCGCTCGTCGAGAAGCTCTCTCCGCCGACGAGGACGAGCCGGGCCGTCGGGTAGCGCCGGGCGACCCGGACGAACGCGTCGATGGCGAGGTCCTGGCGTTTCACCGGGTCCATCCGGCCGACGCAGAGGACGACCGGTCCCTCCCGGAGCTTGAGCCGCTGCTGCACCCGAACCCGCACCGCCGGGGAGGCGGACCGCTGCTCCTGGGGGTCGAAGTACGGGTACACCTGGTACGCTCGCCCCTGGAACCCGGCCTGGATCAGGTCCTCGAGGCCGGCCCTCGTGCTGACGACGACGCCATCGAACCCCTCCATGGCCTTCAGGAAGAATCGGCGAACCGGCTCCGGGTACCCCCGGAAATCGAGGGGGATGTGCCATCGGAGCAGCGCCGGTGCCGCGGAGCCGATCAGGCCACCGACGAGGACTTGCTGGAAGTCGTTCACGTACAGCAGGTCGTGGTCGGCGACCTTCGGGAGGAGGGCGAGTGCGGCGCGGGCGCTGTACTCCACGAACCCGGGATAGTCGGACAGGGACGGGCGGAACCCTCGGGGGCCGTGGAACGACCGCCAGATCGCCTCCTTGAACCGTCCGTAGCTGCGGCGCGTCGCGTCCGGAAGGTCGAACGTGCTGAGGGTGTACCCATCGTTCGTGGGCACCGTCGGCGGGATCCCCGCGCCTCCGAGGGCGACCCACGACGTCTCCCCCGAGAGACCGGCGGTCCGGCCGGAGTGGATGAGGGCCCGCATCATCGGGACGACGCCCCCCAGGTTCGGCTCGTACTCCCGATGCAACCGCCACACCGGTCGTGCGAGGGCCTCGGCGTCCCCGACCGGCCGAAGGGGCGGAGTCTGGGTGTTCACGCAGAGCCGGATTCCCATCGGTGTCCCTCCCGGAGCCCGTTCCTCAGGCCTTGGCGCGACCGGTTTCTTGGGCGCGGGGCGGGGCGCTCGGGCCGGGGCGAAATCGGGGAGGCCGGGCGCCCCGAAAACCGTTCCGACCGGGGGTCCAACGACGGCGCGTCGGCGGCCGGCACCGCTCGGGCGACCCGCTCGATATCGTCCGACTCGCGGGCCCCGGAGTCGGCCAGGCCGAGCGCCAGCGCCGCGCGAAGGACACCGACGTGGGTGAACGCCTGGGGGTAGTTGCCGAGCGCCCGGGCCGTGCGAGGGTCCCATTCCTCGCCGAACAGCCCCAGAGGGCTCGCGACCCCGAGCAACGCCTCGAACGAGGCGCGGGCCCGGCGGAGGTGTCCCCCCCGCGCCAGGCACTCGACGAGCCAGAATCCACAGGGGAGGAACGCCCCCTCCTTGCCGCCGACGCCGTCGTGCCGGAGGTAACGCCACACGAACGGCCCCTCGGCGAGCTCCTGCTCGGTCTTCCGGACCGTGGCGAGGACCCGCGGGTCGTCGAACGGCAGGAACCCGACCAACGGGATCCGGAGATTCGCCGCGTCGAGGGCGGTATCCCCAAACGAGCGGACGAAGGCCCCCCGTTCCGCGTCCCATCCCCGGGTGAGGACCGCGTGTCGGATCGTTTCGGCGGTGGACCGCCAGCGGGCGACCCGCCGGTCCCCGCCGTACTGGCCGGCGAGGAGGATTGCCCGGTCGATCGCGACCCACGCCATCACCTTCGAGTGGACGAAATGCCGCGGGGGTCCCCGGACTTCCCAGATCCCCTGATCCGGCGCTGTCCAGAGTTCGGCGACCTCCTCGGCGAGCTCGAGGAGGGCGCGGACCGTCGGGCGTGGGAGGCTTCCCGGGTCGATGGTCGACAGGAGGTGCGCGGCATCGAGGAGCTCTCCGTAGATGTCGAGCTGGAACTGGTCGAAGGCGCCGTTGCCGACCCGGACCGGCCGGGAGTGGAGGAACCCCGAGAGGCCCCGGATCGATCGTTCGGTGAGGTCGGATTCCCCGTGCGCGCCGTACATCACATGGAGGTCGGCCCGGTGGCCCCGTCGAACCGGGGCGAGCCGGTCGACGACCCAGCCGAGGAAGGAGCGGGCTTCGGCTACGTGGCCGAGCAGGAGCATCGCCTGCGCGGAGAACGCGGCGTCCCGGATCCAGACGTACCGGTAGTCCCAGTTCCTCCGGCCGCCCGGCCACTCGGGGAGCGAGGTCGTCGGCGCGGCGACGAAGGCGCCGGTTTGGACGTGGGAGAGCAGCTTGAGGACGAGCTCCGACCGCTCGACGGCATCGTGCCAGCGGGCCGCGAGCCGATGGAGCGGCGCCTTCGGGCCGTGGACCCAGCCCCTCCAGTACCGCTCCGTCTCCTCGAGGAGGCTCCGGACCCGCGACCCGCGACGGGGAGCGGCGCCCCACGAGAGGTCGAACGTCACGGAGGCGTCCTGGGGGACCCAGACGACGGCGGCCGCGTGGCCCCCCTCGACCTCGAACGGGACCGACCCCCGGAGCGCGAGCGCTGTCTCGCCCGAGGCGGCGAGGAGACCGCTCGGGGTCACCTCGAGGCGGGCCACCCTCGCGCCGTACTCGAACCGCGGCTCGAACCAGACCTCGATGTCGGCCGGCCCTCCCGTGGTTTCCACAATCCGGACGATCCGCGCGGCCTCCTCGTCGCTCAACCCTTCGGAGATCGGCATGAAATCGACGAGCGTGACCGTCGCGCGGCCGACCTCGAACTGCGTCTCGAGAATGTTCGTCGACGGCCGGTACCGTTGGACGCCCGGTCGAGCCCCGACGGGGCGGACCAGGAACGTGCCGCCCCGCGTGGGGTCGAGGATCCGAGCGAAGACGCTCGGGGAGGCGAACTTCGGGAGGCACGCCCAGTCGATCGAGCCGGCACGGTGGACGAGGGCCGCGGTCCGAAGATTGCCGATGACCCCGTAATCGTCGAGCGCCGTCGGCGCCGGGAGGGCCAGGCGGCCCGGGGTCCGCGGACGCGACGACGGTCGGGGCGCGCGACCCATCCGGCGCCTACGAGCAGCCGCTCGTGGCGCCGCACATCGTGCAGGCGTAGCAGGTGCCGGAGCGGACCATGATCCCCCCGCAGATGTGGCAGGACGGAGCGTCCTCGCTCACTCCCCGCGGAGTACTCGGGTCGAACGCATCGAGCGATTTCCCGGCGAACGTCTGCGATTTGGCCGCCGGCGTCGCGGACGTCCCGCCGTGTCCGTTCCCTTCCACGGGGGCCTCGAGGCCGATGGCGCGGCGCTCGTCCTCCGTCAGGAACTCGATGGCGAGCCAGCGGGCGACGTAGTCGGGGATCGATTTCGCGAACCGGACCTTCGGGTTGTTCGTCGCGCCGGCCGGTTCGAACCGGAGGTGCGCGAGCTTCCGGACCAGGTCCTTCAGCGGCACTCCGTGCTGGAGCGCCATCGACATCGAGATCCCGAGCGAATCCATCAGTCCGTTGACGGTCGAGCCTTCCTTCGTGACCCGGAAGAACACTTCGCCGGGCCGGCCGTCCGGGTAGAGCCCGACCGTCACGTACCCGTCGTGGCCGCCGACGGAGAAGTGGTGGGTGATCGCTTTCCGCTCGTCCGGGAGCCGCTCGCGGACGGGGCCGCGCGGTCCGGTGGCCGGCGCCCTCCCCTTCCCGGTCTCGTAGGGTTGGGAGGCCTTGCAGCCGTCGCGGTAGAGGGCGACCGACTTGATCCCGAGCTTCCACGCCTCGAGGTAGATCGCCTCGATCTCCTCGACGGTGGCGTCGTGGGGCAAGTTGATCGTCTTCGACGCGCCGCCGGAGAGGAACGGTTGGACGGCGCCGAGCATCTTCAGGTGCCCCATCGGTCGGATCGTGCGCGACCCGCCCGCCGGGGCCAGGGCGCAGTCGAACACGGCGAGATGCTCCGGCTTGAGCTCCGGGGCGCCCTCGATCGTGCCGTTCGCCTCGATGTACGCCTTGATCTTGGTGACCGCGTCCGGCGCGTATCCGAGGCTCTGCAGAGCGTCCTCGGCGGTGTGGTTCACCATCCGGAGCGCTCCGCCCCCGACGAGGTTCTTCACCTTGACGAGCGAGAGCTCGGGCTCGAGGCCGAGCGTGTCGCACCCCATCAGGAGTCCGATCGTCCCGGTCGGGGCGATGACGCTGATCTGGGCGTTCCGGTAGCCCCACATCTCGCCGGCCCGGACGGTCTCCCGCCAGGCATCGGCCGCGCCCTGGACGAGCTCGCGCATCCGGGGGTCGCCCGCCGGGATCTTCTCGGAAGCGGCCCGGTGCTTCTCCATGACCCGGAGCATCGGCGAGCGGTTCTTGTCGAACCCCGGGAACGGCCCGACCCGGCGGGAGATCTCCGCCGACATGCGGTACCCTTCCGCCGATAGGATCGCCGAGATCGACGCGGCGAGCGAGCGCCCGGCGTCCGAATCGTAGGCGAGCCCGTAGTGCATGAGGAGCGAGCCCAAGTTCGCATAGCCGAGCCCGAGCGGGCGGAAGTCGTGGGAGTTCTGGGCGATCGTCGACGTCGGGTAGCTGGAGGCGTCGACGATGATCTCCATCGCGAGGATCATCGTCCGCACGGCGTCGCGGAACAGCGGGAGGTCGAATCCGCCCGCTTCCGTCAGGAACTTCATCAGGTTGATCGACGAGAGGTTGCACGCCGTGTCGTCGAGGAACAAGTACTCCGAGCACGGGTTGGAGGCGTTGATCCGCCCGGACATCGGCGACGTGTGCCAGTCGTTCGTGATGTCGTCGTACTGGACCCCGGGGTCGCCGCACCGCCAGGCCGCGTAGGCGAGCTTCCGCCAGAGGTCCCGCGCCTTGGAGGTCGTGGCGACGGAGTGGTCGGTCCGGTTGTAGGTCTTCCACTCGCCGTCCTTCACGACGGCGTCGATGAACGAGTCGGGGATCCGGACGGAGTGGTTCGCGTTCTGGTAGGCAATCGAGGCGTACGCCGAATCCGGGTCGGTGCCGTCGAAATTCGAGGAGTACCCCTCCCGGATCAGCGCGAGGGCCTTGTCCTCCTCGCGGACCTTGCAGTCGATGAAATCGAGGACGTCGGGGTGGTCCATGTTGAGGATCACCATCTTCGCGGCGCGCCGCGTCGTGCCGCCGGACTTGATCACGCCGGCGAGCGCGTCGAAGGCGCGCATGAACGAGACCGGCCCGCTCGCGATCCCGCCGCCGCTGAGCCGCTCGTGGCTCCCGCGGAGGGAGGAGAGGTTCGAGCCGGTGCCGCTGCCGCCCTTGAACAGGCGTCCCTCGCTCGTGGCCAGGCCGAGGATCGAGTCCATGTCGTCAGAAACCGACTGGATGAAGCAGGCCGAGCACTGCGGAGGTTGCCGGACCCCGACGTTGAACCAGACGGGGCTGTTGAACGCCGCCATCCGGTGGACCATCAGGAACGAGAGGCTCTCTTCGAGCCGGGTCGCCTCCTCGGAAGTGTCGACGTAGCCAAGGTCGAGGCCCCGCTGCGCGATCCAGTGGGTGACCCGCCGGATCATTCCGTCGACGGAGTTCTCGCGCCGGCCGTCGATGACCCGGAAGTACTTCGAGGCGGCGATGTTGATCGACGTATCGGACCAGCTCGTCGGCGCCTTGATCCCCTTCTGCTCGAAGATCGCCTTGCCGTCGGCGGCCTTGATCACCGCATCGTGGCTCCGCCAATCGACGGTGTCGAACGCGGTCTTGCCGCGCGGCACGAGTCGGGGGACGGCGATCGGCTCCCGGCCGGTCCGCCCCGTCGGCCGGGCGACCGTCTCGTCGGAGAGGGTGGGTGCGCGTCGTTTTGGAACAGCCATGGGGGTTTACTCCTCGGAGAGCGAGCGGCCTGAGCGGTGCTCGGGGAGACCCGGGAAGAGCGGGGGTGCCGTAGCACGGACGGTCACCCCGGGGAACGCCCTCGATGGACGCCCGTTCCACGGGAGAACCGGATGCACGGAACCCGCGCCGCGTCCCCGAGACGCGTGTCGCAGACCCTCCGGGCGAGGCTTAGCGTGTAGGTGTATATCTCCGCTCGGTCGAATTGGTGGGCATCCCCCGCTCCGGAGCCCCCGAACCGGGTTCGCGCGCAACCGGAATGGGAAGGACTCGCATGCTGCACGGCATCGTGACGCCGCACTCCGCGCAGAACATTCCGTCCTCCAGGACCCACAGGAAATCGCCGCAGCGGTCGCACTTTCGGGGATCGCCCGAATCGTTGCGGCACGGCATCGGGGTCGCGAGCGGCTCGGGGTATTTCCTCGCGTCGCTCGAACGGGTTCGGTTCCGCCGCCGCACCGCCGCGGGGGAGCCCGGAGTCTCTCGAAAGCCCCGGCACGGATTCCCCACCTCGGCCGGCGCTCCCGGGCTCTCAGGTCTTCATGATGTGCCGGCCGGCCGGCCGCTTCGCTATGGGTCCCTTTCCGCCCGGGTGTTTCGCCGATCGCCGTCGTGCCGCGACCATTCTCGCGCCTCGCGTCCGCTTCGCCATGCCTTCTCCTAGGCGGGAGTGACTACTTCGCTCCCGCCTCAAGCCGGCTTGAGCAACCGCGTCGAAGGTCCCCACCGGAACGTCGGGAAATCCGAGTCGATCGTCGACCGGCCCCAACCTATGGTTCGGCCCGTCGGGGGACGGACCCCATTCGAAAGCTGCTCCACCGCTCGAGCTCAGCGCGAATCCACGGATGGAGGTGACCGGTCGCCGCCGCGGCGCCTCGGGAGTACGGGACCTCCACGTGGAGGCCGCGCGGTCGAACTCGCGAGCAGCGTGCGGTTCCGGAGGTACGGAACGGGCCCGGGGGCCGGCCGGAAGGGGCAGAACGCGCATCGTGCACGGCACCGTCACCCCGCAGTCCCCCCAGGAGAGCCCCTCGTCGTCGACCCAGAGGAATTGGCTGCGGCGCTCGCATTCGCGGGGGTCGTCCGTGTCCTTCCGACCGACCATCGGACGAACGAGCCGGCGGGAACGGCCCGCACGCGCCGGGGACCGGGAGATGCCGACGGGAGGGGGGCGGGTCCGCCGGCGGAACGCCGCGACGCGACGCGAAGTCGTACGGTGAACGTGAAAAGTCTCCAAGCGTGACATTGACGATGGAGCACCTATCCTCGTCCGACGGCTCGACGGCCGAGGGTCGCAAACGATGTTCGGCCGGATCCTGCTCGGCCGGGATTCGGACGCCCACGACCCCCGGGTCCCCGTCGTTGTCGGTTGCCTGCGCGACCGAGGACGGCCGGAGCCCGTGGTCGTGGCTGTGGTGTTCACCTCCACGAGCGTCGCCGCGAACGCCGCCGATGGGACCCCGACGAACCCCGGGGAGTTCGACCAGGTCCACGCGCTCCGGACCAAGCGCGCGGGAGGGTTCGGCCTCCGTGGGGAGACGGCGTTGATCCGCGTCCTCCATGGGGACCCGGGCGAGCGGATCTGCGAATTCGCCGACTTCGCGGAGTACGAGCGCATCGTCCGGGAGGGGCGCCGCCGGACCGGGATCGCACGCCGCCGGAAGGGGAGCGTCCGCAGGCACGTCGTCGCCCGCTCCCGATGTTCGGTGCGGGTGATCGGCTCGTGACCCCGGCCGACCCCTTCCCCTCGCGAAGGGGGCCGGTTCGCCGTCGGGCCGGGCGCGGCGGGAGCTGCTCGTGAGGGCGGGACCAGTCCCCCCGGACCCCCATCCCCCGTCCGCGGGGATCGGGGACTTCACGAGCGCGAACGTCCGGATGCTCGTCCTCGTGCCGTGGGCGGTTGCCATCGGCCTGGTGGCTGCGCTCGTCGCGGTCGCGCTCCTCGACCTCATCGGGTTCTTCACGAACCTGTTCTATTACGGTCGGGTCTCCTTCTCGTTCGCCTCGCCGGCGGGCAACTCGCTCGGGCTCCTCGCCGTCGGTGTCCCGATCCTCGGGGGCCTGATCGTCGGCGGCATGGCCCGATACGGCTCGGAACGGATCCGGGGCCACGGGATCCCGGAGGCGCTCGAGGCAATTCTGATCAACAAAAGCACGATCGAGCCCCGGGTCGCCGTCCTTAAACCGGTCGCCACGGCGATCTCGATCGGTTCGGGGGGGCCGTTCGGGGCCGAGGGGCCAATCATCATGACCGCGGGAGCTCTCGGCTCCGTCGTCGGCCAGTTCGTCCGCGTGACGGCGATGGAGCGGAAGACGCTCCTCGTCGCGGGGGCCGCTGCCGGCATGGCCGCCACGTTCAATAGCCCGCTCGCGGCGGTGCTCCTGTCGGTCGAACTCCTGCTGTTCGAGTGGAAGCCGCGCAGCCTAATCCCGGTCGGGGTCGCCGTCACCGCGGCCACGGTCCTGCGATGGCAGCTGATTGGCGCGAACCCGCTGTTCCCGATCCCGCTCAGCGCGTCCCCAACGACCGTGACGATTCTCTCGGTGCTCGTCCTCGGTCTGGTCGCCGGGGTCGCCTCCGCGCTCCTCACGCAGGCGGTGTACGCCTCCGAAGACGGGTTCCGCAAGCTCCCGATCCACTGGATGTGGTGGCCCGCCCTCGGCGGGCTCGCGATCGGGGTCGGAGGACTGGTCCAGGCGCGGGCGCTCGGGGTCGGGTACACCTCGATCGACGCCCTCCTCCTCACCCAGCTCGGGTTCGCGGTCGTCGTCTCCCTGCTCATCGTGAAGGCGGCGATCTGGGCGATCTCGCTCGGCTCCGGCACGTCGGGAGGCGTCCTCGCCCCGCTCCTCATCATGGGGGGTTCCCTCGGCGCGCTGCTCGCCTTCGTGCTGCCGGGGGGCTCGACCGGCCTGTTCGTCCTCGTCGGGATGGGAGCGATGATCGGCGGCACGATGCGCGCCCCGTTCACCGGCGTCGTCTTCTCCCTCGAGCTGACCCACGACCTTCCGGCGGTGCTCCCGCTGCTCGTCGCGGCGCTCGGGGCCGACGCCGTGACGGTGCTCCTCATGAAGCGGTCGATCCTGACGGAGAAGATCGCGCGACGGGGCGTGCACGTCGCGCGCGAGTACTCGGTCGACCCCCTCGAACAGATCCCGATCCGATCGGTGATGCGAACGCACGTCCGCCCCGTGGTGGGGGACCTCTCCATCGAGGAGGTCCTGCGGACCACATCGCAACCGGATGCGGGCGAAATCGGGATCGCCCTCCTCGACCCGGGCGGCGCGTACCGGGGGTTCGTCTCGCGCTCGGACCTGCGGAAGATCGTCGACCTCGGCGGAGACCCGTCCCGTCCCGTCGCCTCGGTGACCCCGGACGTCGACCTCGCGACCTACCCGGACGAACCGACCCGCGTGGGGGCCGAGCGCCTATCGCAGGTCGACGGGATGGCGCTGCCGGTGTTCGAGCGGGGCGAGCCGTCCCACGTCGTCGGGTTCATCACCCGGGAGACCCCGTTCGAGGCGCGCGTCCTCTGGGCGGAGGGCGAACAGCGGAAGGAGCGGCTCCTCGGCTGGCCCGCCGAACGGTTCTGGGCCGGGGTCCGCGCGCGCTTCCGCCCCTGACGCCCGGCCGGCTCCGTCGTCGGGCGCGCCGCGGACCGGCGCCGGCCGACTTCCGCTCGAGGAGCTCGCGGAGGACGGCGGCGTTGTTGTGCTCGAGATCGCGGGCGGCGAACACCAGGGTCACCGGACCCCGCGCCGCCTCGCCGGCGAGCCGCTCCACGAGAGCGTCGTGGGCGCGGAGCTCCTGCAGGTACCGCCGCCGGAACTCCTCGAACCGTTGTGGCTCGTGCCCGAACCAGGCCCGCAGCTCCGACGACGGGGCGAGCTCCTTTAGCCACTCGGTGAACCGCGATTCGTTCCGTCCGATGCCGCGCGGCCAGAGCCGGTCGACCAGGTACCTCGCTCCGTCGTCCTCGGACGGCGGATCGTAGACGCGCTTCACACGCACGCTCACGGCGTCCCCCCCGGACGGGGGAGGGCGCGTTCCCCCATACGTCGAATGGCAACGGTGCGTCCGCCAGCCGAAGACCTCGCGACGAAGAAGGATTGGGGCCGAACCCCTCCGAAGAGGGGTTCGGGGAAAGGGTGGACGAAGGGTCGCCCGTTCAGGCGTTCTTCATCTTGGCGCGGGAAACGAACCCCTTCTTGTCCAGGAAGTACATGAAACCGTCCTGGCGAGTGATCTTTTCCGTGCCAACCTTCGCCTTTCGACCCGCCTTGTTCAGCTTGGTGGGGGTCTTCCACAGGTACCCGTCCTTCCCGAGGTAGTACAGGTAACCCTTCTCTCGCTTGATCTGCTCTTTGCCGACTTTCTCCGCCATGTGAGGCGACCTCGTCGGCGACATGGAAACCCCTCCTATTTGAATCTAGGGTCCGACTCACCTCGAAGAAATGCGTTTTCCCTGACGATAAACCGCAACCGGAACGAGCCCGATCCGGTACGCGATCCGGTCGGCCGTGGGAGCGTCGAACAGCACAAAATCGGCCCGCCGGCCGACGGAGATCGACCCGGCCCGCTCGGCGGCACCGACGGCGTGGGCGGCGTTCACCGTCGAGGCGGTGATCGCCTCCGCCGGCGTGAGGCGGGCGGAGTGCACCGCGTGCGCGATGACGAGCGGCATCGACTCGACCGGCGAGTTCGGCGAGAGGTCCGTGCCGAGGGCGACCGGCACGCCGGCGTCGACCATCTGCCGTCCGGGGCTGTGCAACGGCGAGAGCGATGCGAATGGGGTGACCGGCAGCAGCACCGCCGTCACGCCGGCGCGGGCGAGCGCTTCCCGGTCCTCGGCGGGGGCGGTCAGAAGGTGCTCCGCCGACCGGAGCTTGAGGTGCGCGGCGAGGGCCGCCCCGCCGGAGTAGACGAACTCGTCGGCGTGGATCTTCCCTCCGAGCCGAAGGGCGAGGGCTGCCCGGAGGATCCGTTCGGACTGGGAGGGCGTGAAGAATCCCGGTTCGCAGAACACGTCCGCGAACTTCGCCAGCCGACGTCGGGCAACCTCCGGGAGCGTCCGTTCGACGATCTCCTCGACGTAGCGCTCGGGGTTCGAGGCCCGCTCGGGCGGCACGGCGTGCGCGCCGAGATACGTTGGGACGAGGTCGAGTCCCGTCTCGCGGGCGAGGGTCGGGATCGTTTCGAGGAGTCGGAGCTCGCCGGCGTGGGTCAGCGCGTACCCGCTCTTCACCTCCGCCGTCGTCGTGCCGGCGAGCGCCATCCGGCGCAGCCGCGCGACCGTCTCGCGAACGAGCGTGCTCGTCGGGGCGCGCCGGGTCGTCCGGACCGTGCGGAACAATCCGCCCCCCTCCTCGGCGATCTCGAGGTACGTCATCCCGCCGATCTTCTGGGCGAGTTCGCCCGAGCGGTCGCCCGCGTAGAGGACGTGAGTGTGGGCATCGACGAATCCCGGCACCACGGTGCCCCCGTGGGCGTCGAGCTCCTCGCCTCCGGCCCGGAGGCGGACGGCCCGTCGCACCTGCCGCTCCGTGCCGACGGCCGCGAACACCCCCGCGCGGACCGCCAACGCGGCGTTCTCGATCCGCCCGAGTTCGCTGGCGGCCGCCCCGATGCGCGGAACCGGCCCGGTGGCGAGGGTCGCGAGTTCGCCGATCCCGGTGACGAGGAGGTCGACGCCGCTCATGGCTGGCGGACAAGATGGTCGAGCAGGTCGCGCGCGACGTGGGAGTCGACGAACCGGGCCTTCGCCTCGGTTTCGAGGGGCTCGAGCTCCTTGTAGCGGCTCGAGAAGTGGGTGACGAACAGCTCCTGCACCTCCGCGGCGCGGGCGATCTCCGCCGCTTGGCGGGCGGAGGAGTGGCCCCACTGGTTCGCCTCCTGCTCGAGTTCGGCCCCCACCGTCGCCTCGTGGATGAGCACGGTCGCCCGGTAGGCGAGTTTCTCGATCGCCGGGCACGGCGCGCTGTCCCCGGAGTAGACGATCGCCCGTCCGGCGCGCGGGGGTCCCATCACGTCCTCGGGACGGACGAGGTTGTCGCCGACCTTGACGGACTCTCCGGCCTCAAGTCGGGCGAAGTCCGGCCCCCGGATCCCGAGGGACCGGGCCTTTTCGCCGTCGAAGCGACCCCGCTTGGGCCCCTCCTCCAGTCGGTACGCGAGGGTCGGGACGGGGTGGACGGCCTCGGCGGTCCGGACGCTGTAGCCGTCGAGGTCGACGGAGTGTCCCGGCGAGAGCGCGTGGACGGTCACGGGGAATCGGAGGGTGAAGTAGCCGAGCTTCAGCACCTGGTCGAACACCTCCTTCGCGTCCGGAGGGCCGTACAGGTCGAGCGGCTCGGTCCGGTGATTCAGGCTCATGCTCTGGATGAGCCCGGGAAGCCCGAGGAAATGGTCGCCGTGGAAGTGGGAGATGAAGACCCGGCGGACGCGCATGAACGACGCGCTCGATTGGAAGAACTGGCGTTGCGTTCCCTCGCCGCAGTCGAACAGAACGAGCTCCCGGTCGGTGTCGAGCGCGATGGCGCTCGCGGACCGCTCCTTGGTCGGCCAGGAGCCGGCCGTCCCGAGGAACGTGATGCGCATCGCCCTCGGGAGGGCCCCCGCGCCTTAACGCCGAGGGCGTAGGCGCCGGCCGCACTCGGGCTCCTCTCGCGGGAGGCTGGGTCAACGAGAAGTACCTCTCCCGGTTTCGACCGCCGGCATGGTGGACTGGGAGCTCGTCGAGCGCCGCCGCTCGAAGGGCTGGGACTGGGACCGGATCTCCGAGGACCCGAAGGTCGGGTTCCATGCCGACGACACGGCCGGGGACCCCGGGCGCGCGCTCCGGGCGCTCTACTACCAGCGGAAGTCGAAGACGAAGCGGCGTTCCTCCTCGTCGGGCGGCGGCGGGGCCGAGGGCGAGGCCGAGAGGGGATGGCCCCTCGAGCGGGTGGCCGCCATCATCGCCCCGCTCCTCGTCGTGTGGTTCGTCATCGCGTTCTTCATCCCGTCTCCGGTCGGGACCTACCTCCCCGCCATTCCCGACCTCGTCGTCCTCATGCTCCTCGGGGTCGGCCTGCTCGCGTTCGCGATGCTCCGGTCGGCGAACCGCTGGACCCCCGCGATCCGCAACGGGGTCGTCGCCGGCATCGTGCTCGGGCTCGTCTTCGCCGGATCCTTCGGGGTGGCGGCGCTCGTCAGCGGATGTCCAACGTTGACCAGCCAGACGACAGGGGAACCCGGGTCGTTCTCGAAGGCGAACAACGCCCTCTGGGCGGACAACGGGGTCCCGGTGTTCTTCTTCTACGGCTCGGCCGCGTGCCCGTACTGCTCCGCCTCGAGCTGGGCGATGGTCGTCGCCCTCCAGGCGTTCGGCACGTTATCGGGGACGTACTACGACCGCTCGAATCCGGCCGATGTCGATCCCAACACGGCCGAGGTCGTCCTCTCCGGCGCGACCCTCCAGAGCAAGTGGGTCAGCCTCCACGTCGCCGAGTCGACAAACGACAACCAAATCCAGCCGGCCTCGACGACCGGCTGCATCGAGTCGTCGTATGTCAGCAGCTACGACAGCGGCGGCAGCATTCCGTTCGTCGTGATCGGAGGACAGTACCTCCACATCGGCGCGATGGTGAACCCGGCGAGCCTCCAGGGCCTCAACGCGTCGACCATCCAGAGCCAGATCAACGCCCAGTCGGGGGCGGCCTGGAACGCGATCAGCCCGACGGCGTATCTCCTCGAGGCGTTCCTCGTGAAGGTGAACGGGGGCCAACCGACGAGCCTCGCGACGAATCCGTCCGTTGCGCCCCTTCTCGCCCAGATCCGCTAGGTCCGCCATGCGCGCCGAGACCGTCCACGCGGCGTTGCTCGTGGTCATCGTGGCCGGACTGGGGCTGTCCGCCTTCGCGGCGTACGAAACCTACTATCCCGCGGCGCAGGGGTTCTGCTCCGTCTCGAAGTACATCTCGTGTTCGGCCGTCGATGAGAGCGGTCACACGTACACGCTCGGGGTCCCGGACTGGCTCATCGGCGTCGGCGGATTCCTCGCGCTTCTCGTCCTCGACATTCCGTTGTACCGCAGTTGGCGTCGGGACCTCCTCCAGGGGGTCGTCGCCGTCTCGGGGATCGGACTCGTCGTCGCCGTCTACCTTGGCTACGTCGAGCTCGCCGTCATCCACGCCCTCTGCCCGGTCTGCTTCTCGACGTACCTGATGGACGGCGTCGTGTTCCTGCTCTCGCTCTGGCTCCTCCTCTCGGGTCGTGGAGCCGACGCGAACGACGAGGACGACCCCCCCAAGCCCGACTCGTCCGTTCCCGGCGCTTCGCCGACCCCGTAGGGGCCTGGGTCCCCCCGGCTGGGGTGCGCCCAGGCGGGCGAACCCCACCCGTTACGGGGAGTACGGCCGCTCGGAGGTTTCGCGTCGCCGCAGGTCTTCCGCCCCGACGAGGCGGTTGGCGTGAGCGATCTTCTGGACCGCGGAGTGGAACGAGTCGAGGTGGTCCCCGCGGATGCCGACGAGCATCCGGTCGTCGGCCATTTGAGTGAACACCCGCGAGCCGACGCAGCCCATGGAGACGGCGACGGCCGCGCCCTGGTTCAACGTGGGAACGATGGCGCACATCGGGCGGCCGTTCATCGGCACCGGGCCCGACGCGGCCTCCATCGCGAGCATCGCGGACTTCGGGCGGGCGAAGAACAGGATGTTCGTCGGGGGCATCGGGAGGGAGCCGAGAGGTCCGTAGGCGACGTACTTGGGTGCGGTGGCGTTCCGAGGGATCTTCGCCTCTTCCCCGGGACGGAGGTACCCTTCCTTCTGCATCATTCCGACCGTCGCCATCAGCCGGGCGCCGAGCTCGCCTTCGGGAGCGGCTCCGAGCACGAACGCCCCGATCTCGCACGCCTCGTGGGCGGGCAGGGCCGCGTAGAACGGCTTCTTCTGCCCCTCGGCGAAAAACGTACAGACCGACGGAACGCCGCCCGGGTGTTGGGTGACTCCCTTCGGGACTTCGTCGAGGTACGTCACCTGCACCATGGGCTGGTCCAGGTCGAGGTCGCGCGAGAGGTCGTTCGCAATCTGGCGGAGGTGGTCGGTCATGGTGCGATGCCGGCACCAATCGCGTCGGGGTCAATAGGGTTTCCATTCGGAAACTGCCCGGTCGCGCTCCCCGTGGAGGGTTCGGGCGCCTCCAGGACCTCCTCGCGGTGCGGGCCGCTCCCTCGTCGGCGGCCGCGGGAGCTTCGCGTTATATAGGCCTTTTTTTTCGGCGGCCAGGGAAATCACGATGGTGGCAGACCCGTACGCGACGCTGGCCGCGGGAATCGCAATTGCCGGGGGCCTGATTGGGACCGGCATGGCCCAATCCGGAATTGGCGCGGCGGGAATGGGGATCATCGCGGAGAAGCCGGAGAAGTTCGGTCAGGTGCTGTTCTTCTTCGTCATTCCGGAAACCCTGTGGATCATCGGCTTCGTTCTGGGCATCATCCTCCTGCTCGGGATCATCCACTAGGCGAGACCCGAGTCCTCCCCCGATGAGCATCGACCGCCTCGTCGAGGAGATTCGCCTCCGGGCCGAGGAGGAGCTTCGGCGCGAGACCGACCGTCAGCAATCCGAAGAGGCCCGGATCGTCGCCGACCGGGATCGCCGGACGGCGTCGTCCCAAGCCGAGGCGAAGCGACGGGCCGAACTCGAGGTCGCCCGGGAACGGGCGCAGAAGCTCGCGAGCGCGAAGCTGCAGGCGCGGAAGCTCGTCTACGAGGCCCAGGAGCGCCAGGTGAACGCCTCGCTCGATGGAACCCGAACGATTTTGGCGAACTTCACCAAGTCCGACGACTATCCCAAGGTGCTCAAGCGGATGGTCGCGACCGCGACCGACCGGCTCGGCAAGCCCACGAAGGTGATGGGGCGGGCCGAGGACGCCGCGCTCCTCAAGAAGGTCGCCGGCGCCGGGTTCGACCCATCGCCCCAATCGATCCTCGGGGGCCTCGTGGCCGAGAGCGCCGACGGTTCCCGACGGCTCAATCTCTCGTTCGACGAGCTGCTGCGGCTCCGCGAGGACAAGGTCCGCGACCTCTTGGCCCAGTAGCCGGGGAGCTGGAATGGCCGGCTCACCGTACGCGAGTGCCCTCGGCCGCCTGAAGGCGGTGACCCCGTCGCTCCTCCCGAAGGAGGCGTACGCCCCCCTCGTCGCCGCGCAGGACGTGGGCGAGGTCATCAAGCTCCTCGAACCGACCGCCTACGGCGCGCAGATCGCGCAATCGGCGGCCAGCTACCAGGGCGCCTCGCTTCTCGAGGTGGCGATCAACCGGACGTTCGTCCAGCGGAACCGCCTCGCGTTTCAGGCCACGCCGTTCGCGGGCCGCCTCGTCGTCGGGGCGTACCTGCGGCGGTGGGACATCCAGAACATCGGCCTCATCCTCGCCGCGAAGGCCCAGGGCCGCTCGGTCGCGGAGACCGAGACCTTCCTCGTCTCCAGCCGCGACATCCCGGCCGGCCTGTTCGCCGGGACGATGACGATCGACGACTTCCGCGTCCTCCTCCAGCAACCGACCCTCGATGCCATCGCCCAGAACCTCGTGAAGTTCGGGTACGGCGGGGTCCTCTTGCCTCGGATGGAGGCGTACGACCGGACCCACGACATCTTCCCGCTTCTCGGCGCGCTCGACCGGTTCTACTACGAGCAGCTCCTCGCCTCGGGCCGGTTCTTCCAGGGCGACGAGTGGGTGATCCGACAGTTCGTCCAGAGCGAGATCGACACCCGCAACGCGCTCCTCCTCCTGAAAGGAAAGGACACCGACCTCCCTCTCGAGCCGGTCCTCGAGCGGTTCGTGGAGGGAGGGTCCCTCGCCCGAGCCGCCGTGGCGGAACTGTACGGGGCGCGGAGCGTCGCCGAGCTCGTCACGGCACTGGAGTCGCGGTTCCCGCACCTCGCGGAGGGGAACGCGACCTACACGGAGGACCGGAGCCTGACCGGCTACGAGTCGGCCCTCTTGCGGGAGCGGGCGGTCCGCGAGCTCAAGCGGATGCGGACCTACCCGTTGTCGGCGTCGATCGTCTTTGGATTCCTGATGTTCGCCGAGCTCGAGCGCTCCGACCTGCGGCGGATCGTCTACGGGAAGCTGTACGGATTGCCCGACGCACGGGTCCAAGAGCTGCTCGTCATACCCCGAGTGTAAGCCCTCGGCGGCCCGGTCCCTTCAAGGGACAGCGCGCGGCGGGATGGGCGGCAGGGAACCGGGGTTCATGGACCCGGGGGCCGTGTGGGTCCGCGCGGAGCGGAGAGGCTTGAACTCCTTGCCGTTCCCCGAGTAGAACTTCGAGAAGTACTCGACGAAGATCAACCGGGCCCCTTGGATCCCGGGCTCGAAGACGCCGAGGATCACATTGAACACCTGCCCCATGAGCAGGATGACGATCCCGAAGATCAGCAGGGCGATGCCGCCGCCGCCCAGGATGAGCCCGCCGTGGCCGTCCGCGCCGACCGAGATGGTGTTGATCACCGTGGCGAGGATGACGCTCGCGAGGAGGATCCCGATGAGCCGGGTGTACGACAACACGTGGCTGAGGACCTCGATGATCCCCATGATCCCCTGCTGGGCGCCCTCGCCGATGGCGAAGAGGAGCGCCCCCGCGATGACGAGGGCGAGCGGACCGTAGAGCAAGAGCGGGTTCCCGAAGCTGCTGTGGATGAGGCCGAGGCCGAGGAGGGAGATTCCGAACGTCGCCGCGATCCCGCCGACCTTCGCGGCCGCGTGCCGGTACCGGTGGTGGAAGTACTCCTTGATCGCGCCGAGGGCGAAGCCGAAGACGACCATCGCGATGCCGATGTAGCCGGCGAGAACGAGGTACGTCCCGACGTGGTCGATCGGGTCGACGGGGGAGTGGTAGCCGGGGATCACCGCCGCGCCGAAGAACGCGTTGAAGACGAGGCCGAGGGCGATGGCGAGCAGGCAGCCCGGGAGGAGCGCGTAGGCGAGCGAGCGCATCCCCGAGGGAGCCATGATCATTTTCAGGAAGTTCTTGATCGGGCCGGGGACGTACTTCCGACCGGGGAAGTTCGCGATCATCCAGACGCAGAAGCCGAGGATGACGAGCCCATACCCCCAGTCGGCGAGCATCAGGCCGAAGAAGATCGGGAAGACGATCGCGAAGACGATCGTCGGGTCCCACTCGGTCGCCTGGGGCAGCGAGTAGAACCGGATGAAGAACTCGAACCGCCGGACCCCTGCGCGGTTCTCGATGAAGGTCGGAGGCTCCTCGTGGGTGGGGACCTCGAACACCTCGGCCCGGTCGTTGACCGCGGCGAGCAGGGTCCGCTTCAGCTGGGCGAGGTCGCGGGTCGGGACCCACCCTTCCAGGTCGAAGGCCCGACGGCTCGTGCCGAGACGGCTGTGGACGTCGAGCTTCCGGTTCTCGATCTCGAACGCCTCCGCGAGGGCGGCGACCTTTGGATACCACTCCTTCGCGAGCTCGACGAGCCGCGCGTGGATCTCCGCGAGCCGCTGGTCGACAACGGCGAGCCGGGCCTGCAACTTCGGGGTCTCCTCGGCGGCGGTGCCGTCGAGCTTGGGCGCGCTGGTGAGGCGGACGTTGTGGGCGGCGGCCAGGCGAGTGACCGATTCGATCTCGGTCGAAGGGACGGCGAGGAGGAAGCGGACCGAGTTCTTGTCGGCCGGGTGGAGGACGAGGGGGGCGGACCGGAGGGACGGCGCGGCGGCCCGCCAATCCTCGACGGCGTCGGCCTCCCCTTCGCCGAAGAGGGCCACCGCGGACTTTGCGCTGAGGTCGCTGTACCGGCCACCAAAGAACGCGAAGCGGGCCAGCAGGTCGGTGGTCTCCTCGAGGGAGCGCCGCTCGGTGGTGAGCTGATCTTCCTCGCGTTTCAGACGGCCGACCTCGGAGTCGATCGGGATGGTCTTCGCCGCCGCGGAGAGCTCGTCGATGTTGCGGAAGGCGAACGGTGCGCCGACCGGCGACTTCGGGAGGGCGGCGAGAAGGCCCCGGAACCGGACCAGCTGGTCGGCGACATGCCGCTGCAGCTCGCTCGCGCGCTCCGGTTCGAGGTATTCGAGCGCGTCCTTCCCGATCGGCTCGACCTGGAGGACCCCGAGGTCGTGGAGCACCGCGAGGATCACCTCGCGGTCCTCGTTGAGCCCGAGGATGGCGACCTTCGAGAACGGAAGCGGGCGCAGGAACGGCACGGTCGACCTCGTACGCTCAGTCGGAGCGGAACTCTCCGAGCACGGCGTCGAGCAGCTTGGATTCGAGGCTCGCCAGAGCGGCCTTGGAGCGGACGCCGACCTTTGCCGCGTCGGCCTCTCCGACCT
Source organism: Thermoplasmata archaeon (assembly GCA_022750415.1). Lineage (GTDB taxonomy): Archaea > Thermoplasmatota > Thermoplasmata > Lutacidiplasmatales > UBA184 > Lutacidiplasma. The sequence continues at coordinate 65,025 of JAKIVT010000001.1, read as the reverse complement.
TGAGGAGCGCGGCGACGTCGCCGGTGAGCCCGGTGCGCGCCCGTTCGATGGTCGACTCGGCCTCGCGCTCGGCGGATGCCTTCGCGACCCGGACCGACTCCTCGGCGGAGAGCGCGAGCTGCTTGAGGTGCTCGGTGCCCTCTTCGCGGACCTGACGGAGCTTCGCCTCCGTCTCGGACTCCGCGGCCTTCAACCGCTTGAGTGCCTCGATCGACGCGTTCGTCTCGCCCGGCGTCCCCGTCGGATCGGTCATCTTACGTTCCTCCCAAATAGTTCAAGATCAGGAATCCCGCCACCACCAGAACGACGACCCGGACGAGCAGCGAGAGCGTGACCACGCGGCGGAATCGAACGACCGCCGGAGAAGGGTTACGCAGCGAGAGCATCGGCCGCCTTCGCCTCCTCGGCTTCCATCTTCCGCTTGACGGTCTTCAGCATGCTGAACGCGTCCCGTTCGAGCTCGTCGAAACGGAATTTGATGTACCGCACCGTCCCCTGGAGCCGCGGGATGAGGACGTTCTCGATCGCGCTGGCCCGCCGCTTGGTCTTCTCGATCTCCTTGAGGAGCCGCCGGAGGGCGTTTTCCTTCTCGGCGATGTCGAGGATGACCTGGTAGATTCCCTGGAAGTGGCGGATGGACTCCATGATCGGCGTCGGAAGGTCGAGCAGCGCTGGGGCGGCGACCGGCGAGTAGGCGCCAGCGTCCACCTTCGGCGTCTTGACGCCCATGACGTTCTTCGTCGAGACCTTCACCGGAAGGACCTCCGGCAACAGCATCGAGATCGACTCGAGCCGGGTCGGGCCCTCCATCATCTCCGCCTGCCGGATCGAGGCGTAGCCGCGCCCGATCTTTTTCTGCAGGTCGCCGCGGAGCGCGAGCGCTTGCTTGGAGAGATTGAAGAATTCGGCGATCAGCGCGGAGCGCTTCAGCTTGAGGAGATTGAGGCCCTTCTTCGCGAGGACGATCCGCCGTCGCGTGCGCAGCAGTTCGAGCCGCGTTGGGCGGATGTTCTCCTGGGCCACGTTCCGCTCCGGATGGACGAGAGCCTGACTACGCCGCCGGCTTCGTCTTGTATTTCGCGATGAACTCGGGCTTGAGCCGCTTCAGTTCCGACTCGGGCAGCTCCGAAAGGATGTCCCAGGCGATCGCGAGGCTGTCGTCGATCGACCGGTCCTCGTCGGGTCGCTGGTTGACGAACTCGTTCTCGAACCGCTCGGCGATCTTCAGGTAAATCCGGTCGACCGCGCTGAGCGAGTCCTCTCCGACGATCGCCGAGAGGGCCCGCTGGTCCTTCCCGGTGGCGTAGCTCGCGTACAGCTGGTCGGCGACACCGCGGTGGTCTTCCCGGGTGCGGCCCTTGCCGATTCCCTGGTTCATCAGACGCGAGAGGGACGTGAGCACATCGATCGGTGGGTAGACGCCGCGCCGTTGGAGGTCGCGGCTCGCGACGATCTGGCCCTCGGTGATGTAGCCCGTCAGGTCGGGAATCGGGTGGGTGATGTCGTCGGCCGGCATCGTGAGGATCGGGAGCTGGGTGATCGAACCCTTGCGGCCGTGGATCTTCCCGGCGCGCTCGTACAGCGTCGCCAGGTCGGTATAGAGGTAGCCCGGGTAGCCCCGGCGTCCCGGCACCTCTTCCCGCGCGCTCGCGATCTCCCGGAGCGCCTCGCAGTAGTTCGTCATGTCCGTCATGACGACCAGGATGTGCATGTCGCGCTCGTAGGCGAGGAACTCGGCCGTCGTGAGCGCCATCCGCGGCGTGATGACCCGTTCCATCGACGGGTCGCTCGAGAGGTTCAGGAACACAACGGTGCGTTCGAGCGCGCCGGTGGACTCGAACTCCTTGAGGAAGAAGTTCGCCTCCTCGCTCGTGATCCCCATCGCGGCGAAGACGACCGCGAAGCTCTCGGAGGAGTTGCGCAGTTTCGCCTGCCGGACAATCTGGGCCGCGAGTTGGTTGTGGGGAAGTCCTGCTCCGGAGAAGATGGGGAGTTTCTGTCCCCGGACCAGGGTGTTCATCACGTCGATGTTCGAGAGACCGGTTTGGATGAACTCGCTCGGCTCTTCCCGGCTGTACGGGTTCATGGCGTTCCCGACGATCTCGAGACGCTGGTCGGACACGATGCGCGGGCCCCCGTCGCGGGGCTCGCCGAGGCCATTGAACACACGGCCGAGCATCGCGTCGGATACGGGCAGTTGCGCGACCTCGCCAAGGAACTTCACGCTCGTCGTGGTGACGTTCATCCCCATGGTCGGGCCGAACACCTGGACGATGGCGAGTCCCTTCCGGGAGTCCAACACCTGGCCCTGCCGTCGGGTGCCATCCGGGAGCGCAATTTCGACGATCTCGCCGTACGCCGCGTTCGCCACTTCGCGGACGAACAACAGTGGACCGGAAATGCGATCGATGGTCCGGTACTCCACGGGTACGGCCGGGGTTGGAGGACGGGCCGCCGCCTTGGTCTGGGCCATGACTAGGCCCCTCCGGCGAGCGCCGCAAGGGAACTCGTCATCTCCGAGTCGATCACATCGAATTCACTCGTGAGGCCCGCCTCGGCGATCCATTTCATCCGGCTCAACTTCTGGCGTACGGGGAGCTTCTGGATATCGCCGACGAGAGCGCCTTTCAAAATGGCGTCCTGCTCGCGCTCGCCGAACGTGAGGATGGCCCGCAACATCCGGTACTGCTTCCCAATCGAGGTGTACGTGTCGACATCGTCGTACGCCGATTGCTGGAGGTAGTCCTCGCGCAGCATCCGGGCGATGTCCAGGATCCCTTTCTCCCGTTCCGGGAGGGCGTCGACCCCTACGAGTTGGACGATTTCCTGGAGTTCCGACTCCTTCTGGAGCGTCTCTAGCGCCTTCTGGCGGAGCTGGACAAAGTCGGCGGCCAGGTTCGCCTTGTACCAGGCCTCGAGGTCGTTGACGTAGAGGGAGTAGCTCTGCAGCCAGTTGATCGAGGGGAAGTGGCGGCGCGAAGCGAGACTCGCATCGAGCGCCCAAAAGACCCGCGTGACGCGGAGCGTGTTCTGACTGACCGGCTCGGAGAAGTCTCCGCCCGGAGGACTGACCGCGCCGACGACGGTGATCGAACCGGACCGATTCTCGGGGGAGATCGTGACGACCCGCCCAGCCCGCTCGTAGAATTCGGCGACCCGCCGTCCCAAGTAGGCGGGGTACCCTTCCTCGCCCGGCATCTCCTCGAGACGGCCGGAGATCTCCCGCATCGCCTCTGCCCAACGGCTGGTCGAGTCGGCCATGAGGGCGACGTCGTACCCCATGTCCCGGTAGTACTCGGCGATTGTGATGCCGGTGTACACGCTCGCTTCTCGCGCCGCGACCGGCATGTTCGAGGTGTTCGCGATGAGGATGGTCCGCTCCATGAGCGGCCGCTTCGACTTGGGATCCTGAAGGTTGGGGAAGGTCGCCAGAACCTCCGTCATCTCGTTGCCGCGTTCGCCGCAGCCGACGTAGACCACGATGTCGGAGTCGGCCCATTTCGCGAGCTGTTGCTGCGTGACCGTTTTCCCGGATCCGAAGGGTCCCGGAATGCAGGCGGTGCCACCCTTGGCCACGGGGAAGAACGTGTCAATGACGCGCTGGCCCGTGATGAGCGGGATGCCCGGTGCGAGTTTCTGCTGAACCGGCCTCGGGACCCGCACGACCCACTTGTGGGTCAGGGTCAGCGGCTGCTTGCCCGTAGAGGTGCGGATGGAGCCGATGTTCTCCCGAATCGTGAACGTGCCGGCCTTCAGCTCGTCCAGCGTGCCGGAGACTCCTGGCGGGACCATGATCTTGTGGAGAATGAGCGGTGTCTCTTGTACGGTGCCGAGGATGGTGCCGGGCGTGACGCTCGCGCCCACCTTGGCGACCGGGGTGAATTCCCACTTCTTCGTCTCGTTGAGGGGCGGAGCGACGAATCCCCGTGTGATGAAATCCCCGAGATTCTTCTGCAAGACCTCGAGGGGGCGTTGCACACCGTCGTAGATGGATTGGAGAAGCCCCGGGCCTAGTTCGACCGAGAGCGCCTGGCCGGTCGTCTCGACGGGATCCCCCGGTCGCACACCGGTCGTATCCTCGTACACCTGGACCGTGGCGGTGTCGCCCACGAGCCGGATGATCTCCCCGACGAGCCCAAGGTCCCCGACCCGGACGACGTCGAACATCTTCGCGCCGGTGAGCCCTTCGGCGATGACGACCGGACCGGATACCCGTGCGATGACTCCCATTGACTGCTCACTTCGGCATCGAGAGCGTGACGCCGAGGACCCGCTTCGCGAGGGTCTCGACGCTTTCGACCTCGTACTCCCCGGTGGGGGGAGGGACGAAGACGACAAGCGGGGCGAGGGACGATTCGGCCGCCGAGCGCTGGGCGTCGGTCAGCGTCTTGCGGACCGACTGGCTCGCGACCACGAGGCTGAACCGGCCGTCGTTCATGACCTTCTGGAACTCGCGGCCGGCGGTCTCGGGCGTCACTTCGATGACGTCCTTCATGCCAATCAACCGGAAACCGATGGCGAGTTCGCGCTCGCCGAGTACGACCGTTCCACCGTCGTCCGGCGGCGCTTCCGGCATGGCGGCCCCGGCGGGGACTCCGTCTATTTAACGGCTCCCCCGGGAAGGGGAAATTCTCGTCGAGGGACGATGGTTCGGGAGCCGGAAACCGGCGCGTCCGGCCTACTTGTACGTCGAGGTGTGGACGTGGCCCTCGTCGTCCGTGATCGTGATGCATTCCCCTTCGCACTCGAAGAGGCACGCCTCGCACACGATGCACTCCGGGCCGTTGATCGCGATCGACTTCTCGCCACGGAACTGGAACTTGGCACCGATCGCGGCGTCGTCGACGCAATCCGGGAACTGGTCCCGGGGCTTGAGCTCGAACACGTTCACTGGGCAGACGTCACGGCAGTGGGCGCAACCCGTGCACTTCTCCAGAACGATATCGACCTGAACCATGTCCTGTCCCGACCGGGCGTTCGACGGGTGGTTTCGTATTTAGGGTTTCGCGCGGGCCGGAGACGGTCGGCTCATCCGCCGACCGGTTCTCGCGACCGGGCCAAGCCCGGTACGGGGAAATTCCAACCGGAAATCGAGCACCGGGCGCTCACGCTGGGTCGAAGGTGAACGCCACCGAGACCTGCGGGGGCGTGGATGCGAACGTCACCGTAAACGAGGTCACATGGAGGAGGTGGGCGAAGGCTCGCATCTTCTCGATTGCGTTTCGGAGGAGCTGGCTGAGAAGGGCCGCGAACCGATGGAAGGCATCGGTGATCGCCGCCGCGGGGTCGAGGGCGGCGCGGAACCCTTCGACGGTATGCGCGAGGAGGTGGGCCTGGTCGGCGACGCTCTCGGCCAGGACAAATCCTTCCGAGGGGTCGTCGGATCCGTCGAGCCGGGCGCTGAGCTCCGCGATTTCGCCGAGTAAGCCCGGAAGGGGCCGTGCCGAACCGGCGCTCGGAGTTCCCGAGCTCGGGGGCTGGAGGAGCGCCCGAATTCGCTCCCGGCGGATCGGGTCGGACAGCAGGCCCTGGAATTCTCCGTTGAGACGGCCCCACAACCGGGCCAGTTCGCTCGCCTCCTCCGGGGCGGCCAGGGAGCGCTCGTCGAACTCGGCGCGGATGCGGGTCGTGAGGTCGGTATCGTACCCCTCGGAGTCGCCCATGGGAGACCCACGGGCAGCGGGTACTTCCGGCTAACTCCCCGCCCGGGACAAGGGCGGGCTGGGCGACCGCGCGAAGGGAACGCGACCCGGGCCGGTTCATGTGGGACCGAGGACTCCCTTGTACGAATGCCCGCGGTGCCCAACCCTGCGAGCCCGAGCGTTCCGAGACGCCCAGGGGCGGATGTGTCCTCGATCGCGAAGATCGTGGTGGTGCTGCAGGAGAACCATACGTTCGACAACTACTTCGGTACTTACCCGGGCGCGGACGGCACACTCGGCAAGGGGATTGTGCTCCCCGCGACGCCGGGAGCTCCGTCCACGGTCGCGCCGTACCACAGCCCGACGCTGACGCCCCCCGACCACACCCACAACTGGGCGGCGGCGCACGCCGATTTCGACGGGGGCAAGATGGACGGGTTCGTCTACTCGGAGGGGAGCCCGACCACGATGTCGTACTTCGACCGGTCCGACCTCGCCCGGTACTGGGCGATCGCGGACCAGTTCGTGCTCTGCGACCGGTACTTCACGGCAGCGATGACGGAAAGCGCCCCGAACCACCTGTTCCTCGTCGCCGGCACGTGCGGAGGGCTGGAGGACGACAACGTCCCCGTGTCGCTGCCTTTCCCGCCGGTGTTCGCGCGGCTCGACGCGCGCGGCGTATCGTGGAACGTCTACGGCTTCACGAAGTGGTACGAGAGCTTCGAGTACGTCCAGAAGACACCGGGCGCCGCCAGCCGCTTCCATCCCGCGACCGCCTTCGCCAAGGACCTCGCGGCCGGGACGCTTGCGGACGTCACCTGGATCATCGGAGCCGCCGGAGGGAGCGAACACCCGCCCGCCAACGTGCAGACCGGCGAGAGCGCGGTGGCGGACGGAATCGTCAACGCCCTTGGCCGGAGCCCGTTCTGGTCGTCGCTCGCCCTGTTCGTCACCTGGGACGACTACGGGGGATTCTACGACCACGTCCCGCCCCCGCAAGTCGATGCGTTCGGCCGAGGGTTCCGAGTGCCGTGCCTCGTCGTATCGCCGTTCGCGCGGGCCGGATTCGTCGACCACGCCGTGAACGACCATACGTCGATCCTGAAGTTCATCGAGGTTCGGTTCGGACTCACGCCGCTCAGCACGCGGGACGCCGCTGCGAACGACTTCCGCGAAGCGTTCGACTTTGCCGCGCCCCCGCGTCCGTTCGTTCCGGTGTAGACGCACCCGCGCCGAAGCGGCCCCCCGGAGGGACCGGACCGGCCGAGGGTCACCCCGGGCGTCGAGGGCCTTCGCGACGAACTGGAACTTCCACCGGAACACGTCCTCGAGGAACCCGCGGGTGGCCGAAGGGTCCGCGCTCGCTATCTCCGTGCAAGCGAGAGAACCGCCACGGCGCGACTGTCCGAGACACTCGTCGACCCAAACGACCCAAGCCGGCAGAGCGTCGACCTGCCGGGTCGAACACGGGTCCTCCTCCGGATCCGCGACCTCGCGTTTTTGAAGCTGACGCGCTTCGGCAAGATTCGTCGGAACACCCCCGCGTTGACCTCCCGGGTCCTCTCGAGGCGGTTGCGTGAACTGGCGTGGAGGGATTGGTGACGCGAAGCCCGATGGGCCGGGAGGTCCACTCCGCGCTGACCGCGAGCGGCGAGAATGTCGCCAGAAACCTCCCCGCGTTCCTGCAGCCCGGGCTCCAGCACAAGGTGGGTTCCCGGCCCACCTTCTCCGGAACCCGAACCCTCCGCTGGACGAACCGATTTCCAACGGGGCGACGGGGCACGGGGAGGTCGGCGGTACCGAATCCGGCTCGGAGGGCCGCTTTGGGGCGATGAGCGGACCGTCGATGAGTGCGGCGCACCTCGCGGCGTTGGACGCGAAGCTCGAGTCCCACGTAGAAGGCGATGGTATTCCCGGGCTCGTCGCGCTCGTCTCGCGTCAGGAGGAGACCCACGTGTGCGTCTGTGGGCGCCTCGCCTTCGAGAACGCCTCTCCGATGCGGCGGGACTCCCTGTTCCGGATATCGTCGATGACGAAACCGGTGACCGCCGCCGCCACGATGCTGCTCGTGGAGGACGGGGCGCTCCGGCTCGAGGACGCGGTCGACCGGTGGCTCCCCGAGCTCGCCGACCGTCGGGTCCTCCGCCGCCTCGACGGTCCGGTCGACGACACCGTTCCCGCGAAGCGACCGATCACCGTCGAGGACCTCCTCACCTTCCGCATGGGGTTCGGAATCCTGATGATGGAGCCGGGGGTCTACCCGATCCAGAAGGCCGCCGACGAACTCCGGTTGGGGCAGGGCCCGCCATCCCCGAGCGTCCCGCCGGACCCGGACGAGTGGATGCGGCGGCTCGGCTCGCTCCCGCTGATGAGCCAGCCCGGGGAGCAGTGGATCTACAGCGGCGGCGCGGATGTGCTCGGGGTCCTAATCGCCCGAGTCTCCGGCCGGCCGTTCGGGACGTTCCTCCGCGAGCGACTCTTCGAGCCGCTCGGCATGCGGGACACCGGGTTCGCGGTGCCTCCGTCCCAGATCGGGCGGTTCACGACGGAGTACGAGTCCGACCCGGTGACGGGCGGCTCCGTCGTCCGCGACCCGGCGGAAGGAGGGGAGTGGAGCCGTCCGCCGGAGTTTCCCTCCGGCGCGGCCGGCCTCGTCTCGACCGTCGACGATTACCACGCCTTCGCCAAGATGCTGCTCGGAGGGGAATCGCACGAGGGAAAGCCGCTCCTCTCGCGACGTTCCGTGGTGGCGATGACGACCGACCACCTGACCGAGGCCCAACGGTCGGACCCGGTCCTGCCACCCGGATTCTTCGGCGCGAGCGGATGGGGATACGGGGTCTCGATCGTGATTCGGGCCGGCGACCCGACCGAACCGGTCGGGAGTTACGGCTGGTCCGGCGGGCTCGGCACGCTCTGGTCGAACGACCCTCGGGCGGATTCGGTGACCATCCTCCTCACGCAGCGGATGTCGGATACCCCCACGCCCTCGCCCGTCGTTCGGGACTTCGTGACCCTCGCCCATCGAGCGATCGTCGGGTAGCGGCGCTCCCCCCTCCGGGGGCCTGGATTCCGCCGCCGTCGAATGCGGAACCCCGGCCCGGAGCCGTTTCGCCCCGCCCCGTCAGCCTATTTCCCCTCCCCGTGCCGTCGGAGGACCGTGGGCAACATCCGGCTGGGCACGAGCGGCTGGGATTACCCGGAGTGGACCGGTCGAGTGTACCCGCCCCACGGAGTGCGCGACAAGCTCCGGTACTACGCGAGCCGGTTCGCGATCGTGGAGGTCAACTCGACGTTCTACCGCCTTCCCCCGGTCGCCGTCGCCGAATCCTGGGCCCGACGGACCCCCGGAGAGTTTCGATTCGCGGCCAAGTTTCCGCAGACCATCACGCACGACCGGCGCCTGGTCGGCGCCGCGGAGGAGCTGAAGCGGTTCCTCGCGGTGGTGCATCCGCTCCAAGCGGCCGGGAAATTCGCAGCGGCCCTGTTGCAGCTTCCCCCGTCGCTGAAGTTCGAGCCGGGGACGGTCCGCGCCTTCTACGAGAGCTTACCTCCGACGTTGCCGGTCGCGGTCGAGTTCCGGGAGCCCTCCTGGCTGGAGCCGGCCTCGTTCGACCTCCTCCGGGAGTTCCGCCTCGCGTACACGGTCGTGGACGAACCGATGCTGCCGGTCCAGCTCGAGACGACCGCCCCGTTCGCCTACGTCCGCTGGCACGGACACGGGCGCGAGAACTGGTACGACTACACGTACTCCGCGGAAGAGCTGGCGGCCTGGGTCCCCCGGATCCAGCAGCTCCGCGAGCGGGTTCCGGAAGTGTATGGGTTCTTCAACAACCATTTCCGGGGCGACGCGGCGCTGAACGCCGAGGCGCTCCGCGACGGGCTGGGCGTCGCGCCGCCGCCGTGGTCCTCCCGCCTCGGGTGACCCCGCCGGGGCACCCCGGTTCGCGTACGTGCGCTGGCCTCGCACGAGGTGGCGCGCGGGTGCGCGAAACCTAATAGCCGCCGGACCGGGACCGGCGCTCGAGCGAGCCGCGATGCCCGAACCGATCTCCGAATGGTCCCCCGGTGCCGAACCCGCCGCCGATGCCCCCGCCAAACCGGCCATCTCCGCCCCCGCCGCCGCGACGGCGACGCTCGTGGTCATCGGGATCCTCGCCGCCCTCCTGATGGGGGCGCTCGACAACTTCGTCGTCCTCACCGCGCTCCCGAAGATCGTCACCGACCTCGGGCAACCGAACGGCGTGACGTTCGTCGTCAGCTCCTACCTGATCAGCTCCACCGTCGCCATCCCGATCTTCGGGAAGCTCTCCGACTTGTTCAGCCGGCGCAACGTCTTCCTCCTCGGGCTCGGGATCTTCATCGCGGGCTCGCTCGCCTCCGGCCTCAGCCAGAACCTGAACGAACTGATCTTCTTCCGTGCGGTCCAGGGATTCGGGAACGGCGACTTCTTCCCGGTCGGCATCTCGATCATCGCGGTCCTGTTCCCGCCGGAGACCCGGGCCCGGCTCATCGGGCTCCTCTCCGGAGTGTTCGGCATCGCGACCGTTGCCGGGCCGCTCCTGGGGAGTTTCATCGTCGACAACGCCAGCTGGCGCTGGGTGTTCTACGTGAACATCCCGGTCGGCGTGGTCGGCGTCATCATCCTTCTCGCGACCCTTGGACCCCTGCGCCCGACGGAGAAGCGGACCTTCGACATCCCCGGCGCCGCGCTGCTCGCGGGCTGGGTCGGCGCCCTGATGTACGCGCTCATCCAGGTTTCGGACTCCGGCTGGGCCTGGACCGACAATCGCACGATCGCCCTCCTGGTGGCGACGGTCGTGCTGTTCCTCGGATTCGCGATCTGGGAGATCCGAGCGAAGGAGCCACTCGTTCCGCTCCGACTCTTCACGCGTCGCGTCGTCGCCGGGAGCGGGGGGACCGCGTTCTTGGTCGGGTTCTCCGTCTTCTCCCTGGCGACGTTCGTCTCGGTTCTCGTCGGGCTCGTGCTGCTCCCCCCCGGAGCCTCCTCCGCCGACGTGGTCCGGGATGTCCTCTACGCGCTCGTCTTCCCCATCGTGCTGGGCGCCGCCTTCGGCGGCCAATTGCTCACTCGTTTCTCGTACCGGAACGTCACGGCGCTCGGGGCGTTGATCTCCGCCGGCGGCTTCGTGTTCCTCACCGCGGTCACGGCGACGACCCCGGTCTGGATCCTCAAGTTCGGATTCCTTCCCGTCGGCGGCATCGTGCTCCCGCTGATCCCGATCGGATTCGGCGCGGGACTCACGCTGCCCGTGTTCATCCTCGCGGTGCAAAACGAGGTTCCGACGGCGGACGTCGGCGCGGCGAGCGGGCTCGTCCAGTTCCTCCAGTCGCTCGGGGCTTCGATGGGGGTCTCCCTCCTCGCCGTGTTCCAGCAGTGGCGGTTCAACACGGCGGCGCCGAGCGTCCCCGCCGGGGGATGCAGCGCCGCCGCTCCACCGAGCGCGGCGTGCGGGGCGTACTTCCAGGGCGAGCTGACGGCCCTCGTCCACTCGTACGACCAGCTGTTCACCCTGATGCTCGTCCTGCTGGTCGCGACGTTCTTCGTCTCCTTGCTCCTGGTCGGCCGGCTGCCGACCGGAAAGAAGCCGGTCCCCTCGGCACCCGTGGCGTAGTTCCGGTCCCCGCCCGGGGCCACTCCCGCGGCCAGGGCGACTCGACTTCCCCCGATGGCGCGGGGACGCGTTCCCCCGGTCGGGCACGGGTCTTTAGCGTGGAACGCATCCTGGGAATCGATGCCGCGTCACGAGGTCCGGAACATGTCCGCTGCGACCGAGGTCCGAACGTTCGAGCATGCGAAGATCGAGCTGGTCCCGATCGGGGGCGGTACGGTGGCGCGCTACAACTTGCAGCCGGGGTGGAAGTGGTCGAACGACGTCAAGCCCGCGGCGAAGACGGAGTGGTGCGAGGCAACGCATCTCCAATACGTGATCTCCGGACGGTACCACGTGAAGCTCTCGGACGGCACCGAGTTCGAGATCGGTCCCGGCGACGTCGCTTCGATCCCCGCCGGGCACGACGCCTGGGTGGTGGGGAAGGAACCGTTGGTCGGCATCGAGTGGTCCGGCGCGAAGGTCGCGACCGAGCCGCCGAAGCGGACCTAGTTCCGGGCCCTCCGGACCGAGCGCGGAGACGCGCCGCTCCCGCCGGGAGAGGCTCAGTACTGGAGAAGGAGGGTCTTACAGTCCCGGCATCGAAAACCGGCGATGTAGACCATCCCGTAGGTGTTCGGCTTCGCGACCTCTTCGCCGCCGAAGGCGAGGCGGGTCCGCTCCAGGAACCACTTCGACCCGCCGATGAAGCTCTCCGAACCGAGAAACCCGGGGGCCATCGGTTTCGAGCAGGTGGGACAGTTCGGCATGGCGGGAAGTGGACTCAAGATGCGAGGCGGGGGGGAAGAGTTTGTCGGTGGCGTCGTTCCGACCTCCGCCCGGGGCCGGCGAGTCGCCTCGCTCGGCCTTCAGGGAAGGAAAATCCCGATCTGGCCGGTGGTGGGCGCGTTCGCGACGAGGACGAGCGAGGCCGCCTCGAGAGCACCCCCGGCATCGAGTTCGAGGGAGTCCCCGGCGACGATGGCGACCGACGCCCCGTACGTCCAGCTGCTGGTCGTGAAGTTGTAGTTCGCGATCGACACGTTGGTGCCGTTCAGAACCGAGAAGTTCAGGTTGCCCGGCGCGAACGCGCCCGCCGGATATCCCCCGTAGAACTCGCCGGGGAAGACGGCGGGGTGGAAGGCGGAGGGCGTGAGAGTCCCGTTCACCCCCCGGACGGCGTCGCGGTACCCGGTCCCTCCGACGAACGGGCTCGTGACTCGGACCGAATGGCTGAGTTGGAGGGCCGGACCGAGGGTTCCGGGGGTCTCGCACGCCCCAAAACCGAGGAACTGCTCGTCGACGTAGACGTGCGAGGTGGTGCCGTTCGTCCCTCCCAGGTACTCGGGGTCACCCGCCGGCGGTCCGATCGCCGGGGCGGAGAGGCAGGGAGACGCCTCGATGAGCCAACTCGCGGTTCCGGAGAGCTTCCCGATCTCCCCGGGGATGTCGGAAAGGAGGAACACGACAGCCGAATTCGGAAACGACCCGACGAAGCGGGTGAGATTCGGGAGGCTCTGGACCGCCGCCGGCGAGTCCTCGATCGACGCCGCGGGGGCGAGGAGTCCGTAGCGAAGGGCCGGCTCACACGCCGTGAGGGTCGGACTCGCTCCGATGACCTGGGCCTGTCCGTTGACCACTGCCACGGAGAGGACGCTCAAGTTGGCCGTCGACTCGAACCCGAAGAGCCAGTACGGAGAGAGCCCCTTCGCCGCATCGCCCGGGGCCGAGTTCGCAAACGTCGGGAGCCCGCCGATGTAGCAGGGCGAGCTGCTGTTCGGCGGGAGGAACGGATACGGACCGCTGCCCGGAACGTCGAATCCCTCGGCTTGGATCAGCCCCCAGCTTCCTCCCTGGGCCTGGACGGAACTGTTCGCGGTCTCGACTGCCTGGAAAAACGACACCGAAGTCGACCCGGATGATTTCGGCGCCAACAGGTCGAACCGGGAGCCGAGAAGGCCCGTGAACGATAGGCCCAGCACGACGAGAACGACCACGGCGACGACCGCGATCGCGACCCAGGGGCGGCGCCGAGGGGGAGGGCGAGGAGGTTCGTCACCCCCCGGACCGGGGCCCGGGGGAAGTTCCCCGAACCTCTCGGACCCGGCCGATCCTTCCGAACGAGTCGGTTCGGATCCCTCCGGCTCCGGAGCCGTCGCCGGCTCATCGCCCGGGGATACCATCGACCTCGGCCCGAACGAAAGACGGCCGCATAACCTATCGCCGAGTTGGGACTCTCGAATGTCCACCGCCGGCTCGCCCGGGGCGGTGGAAACGCGATGCTCGACCCCCGGTACCGAATGCGCCCCTTCACCAAGAAGGACCTCCCGGCGCAGACGTCGATTCTGAACCGCCTGACACCCGACCGGCCCGTGACGCTCGAAGAGGTGGTCCGGGACGACGAGTTCGTGCACATCCCTCCGATGATCTGCCACCAGTACGCCGTGGAGGAGGTGGCGTCCGGCCAGTTGGTCGCGACCGGCGGGACCATCACCCCACCGGACAGCATCGGACAGGGGAGCTTCTGGGTCGGCGCGGACGTGGACCCGGATCACCAGGGGCGAGGGATCGGTCGGGAGCTCGCGCGGGTGCTGGAGGCCAAAGTGCGGGAGATCGGCGGAGTTCGCCTCTGGGCGTCGACCCGTGCCGACCGGCCCCGAGAGGTCCGGTTCCTCCAGCGCCTTGGGTTCGTCGAGAAGCTTCGCAATTGGCAATCTCGGCTCGACCTCCGGGCATTCGGGCGACGGGTGTCGGATCGAACGGTTCCGGACGCCGTCGAGTTCACCACCCTGGCGGTCGAGGGTCCCACGGACCGCGGTGTGATCGACCGGGTGTACGACCTCGCGGCCGCGACGTTCGGCGACGCCCCGCGGCTCGGGGCGTACGTGCCCCCGACGCGCGAGCAGTTCGTGGGGATGATGCTGAACGGACCCGGGTTCCTCCCCGAGGGGTTCCTTCTGGCCCGGGTCGGGACCCGGTACGTCGGGATGAGCAACCTCGAGCGGATCCCCTCGGAACCCGACACCCTCCACCAGCTCTTCACGGCCACCCGACGCGAATTCCGAGGGCGGGGGATCGCGACGGAGTTGAAGCATCGGGGGATCCGGTTCGCCCAGGAGCGGGGCTACCGGTTCCTCCGGACCGAGAACGATTCGCTGAACGCCGGGATTTGGTCGATCAACGCCCGCCTCGGATTCCAGCGCGAGCGGGAACTCGTACTCGGCGTGAAGGAATTGGAGACCGGGTAAGCCGGAGCCGGGTCCCGTCCCGAAGCGATGGGGGGAACGCGATGCTTCCTTGAGTGGGGAGAGGCATCGGTCGTAGAAGGTGTCGCTCGGAGACCCCTTCGCCCCAGGTTCGCCCCAGCGCTTCGCACTCCGACTGGCGCCCCGGCCCCTCCGTGGTCTCGGTCTCGTCAGGGCTCGGGGTTCGCGATCGCCTGGTGTGGGCTCGTGCTCCCGCTCCTGTTCCACCCCCCGCATCCCTTCACCGTGTGCGGCAAGGGGGGTTGCAGCGTCGTCATGGCCAAGGACTACTCCGCGAATCTGGAGCTTGGCACGGGGTTCCTGTTGGGGCCGGCCATCGTCAGTTTCCTGCTCGTGGTACTGACGTCGCGGGCGCGCCCGACCGAGCTCCGGGTCGACGCCGCTGGGTTCACGGTCGCCAACGGTTCCAAGCGAGAGGAACGGGTCTCCCGGGACGACCCGAAGCTATCGGGCCAGGTGCTCGACCGGCGGGAGTCGATCCGTGTTCACCCCGGGACGTCCAACTCCTGGCCAACTCCGGTCGCGCTCAAGGTCGGCTCGAACGAGATGTATCCGCCGTACCCCGCCATCGAAGCGATTGTCTCCTCGGCCGAGGCGGGCGGACTCACCGTGCAGAAGGTGCCGGGGGAACAGTACGGGTTTCGGGAGACGGTCGTGTCGACCCTCCTTCCCCCGAACCTCGCCTCACGGACATCGGCTCCCTTTCTGGAGGGCTGACCGCTCGGGGGACCTCCGGCGGGACCGGACCCGACGGCGCAGTTCGACGGGGGGGATGGTTATGGTCCGGCCGGCGGTAGAACGGGAGCGCCCCCCGCACGGATTCCATGCCCGGAAGTACGCGACCTGCCGCAACGACGGTTCGGCTCTGGATCGGGTCCATCGTGGTGGACTGCACGGACCTGCCCCGGATGATCGAGTTCTGGGCCAAGGCGCTCCGGTACGTCCCGCGTTCTCCTCCGCAGCCGGACGGGGTGATTCTGAAGGACCCGAACGGCGAGGGGCCCAATCTCAATCTGAGCCTGAGTTCGGAGGGCCCGTTGGAGGAGTATCGACTCCATCTCGACCTCTACGCGACCGACCCCTTGGCGGAGGTGGACCGGCTTTTGCAACTCGGGGCCACGATGAAACGGCCGGCGAGCCCCGGCCACGACTTCGTGACGTTGGCGGACCCCGATGGGAATCTGTTCGACGTGATCGACGTCAACTGGCCCGACGACGCGAAGGACTGGTGGTTCGGGAAGCGCCCGTGACGCGGGTGCGGCGAGCGCTCGCCGAACCACGTGCCGGGCCCTCGGCACTCCCCCGCACCGACGCACCGGAAACGCCCCATCCCGGCCCGTTTCCGTTCCTCCGGTCGGCCGCTTAACGGCGGGGAGCGCCGTCCGGACCCTCCCATGGCGTCCGCCGCGATCTCTCCGCTCTCGATCGACCGATGGCGGTCGACGGGCTTCGGCCGCTCCGTTCCGGCCCGGCGGGTCCGGGCCGCGCGGCCACGGTCCCCGCCCCGGCCGCCCGCGCTGAAGTTGCCGGCGTCGCCGGCGATCTTCCCGTGGCTCGCGCCGACGCTCGCCCCGGGCGAGGCGACGGTCTGGATGGGGGACCGGTCGACGGTGGAATCGCTCCTCGAGCTCCTGTACGCCGGCGCCGCGTCGGCCGGGAGCCGGATCTCCCTCGTCGAGGGAGCGAACCGGTTCCAGCCGTACCGGATCGGCGAGGTCGGCCGCGCGCTCGGCGCCGACCCGGGCGAGTTGCTCGAGCGGATCCGGCTCGCGCGGGCGTTCACCGCCTACCAGATGGTCGCGATGGTCGACGGATGGTCGGCCGAGATCCGGACCCACCGGCCGAGCCTGCTCGTCGCCCACGAGATCCCCGAATTGTTCCACGATGCGGAGGAGCTCCCCATCGAGGAGCGCCGTCCGCTCCTCGCCCACATCGCCCACCGGCTCGGCACGCTCGCCCATCGGTCCGGCCTCCCCCTCCTCGTCGTCCTCTCCGAGGGGCTCGGCCGGTTCCCGGGCCTCACGGAGTCCGGTCCTCGGCTCTACGACCTCGTGCGCGCCCGCTCCCAGGGCGAGGGAGCGCTCCTCGAGGCGTTCCGGGACGGCCGGCGCCTCGCGACGGTCCGGCGTCCGCCCGGCCAGCTCGGGCTCGAATCGTTCGGCGGCGCCAACGAACGGGAGGTGATCGCATGGGACGGACCGTCCCGACCTACCGGCAGGCGCTCGAGGAGCGGATGAAACGGTGGGACGCCTTCGGGCGTCTCCTGACGACCCCCGAGGAGCGGGAGGCGTTCCGCTCGCTCGTCACCGCGGCCCGGCGCTACGCCGCGCAGGCGACGTACGTCGGAAGCCCGGACCTGCTCGAGTCGATCGTGCTCGCGATCCTCCTCGACCTCGCGGTGCGGATGCCGAAATCCGGACCCATCGACGCCGCGGCCGCGCGGCGCGCCTCGTGACCCCTCCGACGGAGGGCGGGTGCCGGACGGCTGGATCCTCGACGCGACCGAGGCGCCCGACGGCGCCCATCTGTACCTGTGGGTGAAGGACGACCGGACCCGCCGGGTCGCGGCCACCACCGTCGCGTACCGCCCGCCGTTCTTGGTCGACGGTCCGAGGAGGCTCTTGGAGGAGCTCGCCCACGACCTCGACGACGACCCGGCCGTCGCCGGCCTCGCCTGGAAGCACGAGTCGCCGACGTTCTACGACCCGAAGCCCCGGAGGGTGCTCGCCGTCACGGCGAGCCGCAACGACGGCCGCAAGCGACTCGCCGGAGGGATCGACCGGCGCGGGGAGTACCGGCGGTTCCTCCTCTACGACGTCGACATGACGCCGGGGCAGATGTACCACCTCGCCCACGGGACGTACCCGTTCGCCCCGGTCGACCGGGACGGCGTGGGGTTCGTCGCCACGATGCCGGCCGAGGCGACCGACGTCCCGACGCCGCCGCTCGTCGTGGCGCCGTTCGAGGTCGCGCTCGCGGGGCACAAGCGGGGCACCGTGGTCCCGAAGGACCCGCGGATCTCCGGCGTCCGGCTCGGGGAGGCGCAGATCGACGGGGAGGAGCCGGACGTGTTCCGGGCGCTGGCCGACGAGCTCGCCCGGCTCGACCCGGACGTCCTCCTCTCCAACGACGGCGACGGCTTCGACGTGCCGTGGCTGTACGAGCGGGCCCGGGCGATCGGCCTCACCTCCCGCACGTTCTCCCTCGGACGGATGCCGGCGCCGCTCGTGGCGGCCGGCGGGGCCCGAACGTTCGTGAGCTACGGGCGGATCTACCACCGCCCGGCGTCGTTCCCGCTCCCGGGTCGGTTCCACGTCGACCGGGAGAGTTCGTTCGTCTACGACGACGCCGGCATCGACGGGCTCGTCGACGCGGCGCGCCTCTCGCGGATCTCGCTGCAGGTGGTCGCCCGCCAGTCGCCGGGGACCGCGTTCACCGCGATGGAGATCGCGCAGGCGCTTAGGCTCGGCATCCACGTGCCGTGGAAGAAGAACCGCCCGGAGTCGTTCAAGTCGGCCCGTCGGCTCGTCGACGCCGACCGGGGCGGCGTCATCCTCGTCCCGCCGCCCGGGGTGTTCAGCGCCGTCGACGAGTTCGATTTCGCGAGCCTGTACCCGCACATCATGGTCCGCCACAACCTGTCGGCGGAGACCCTCGAGTGCGCCTGCTGCCCCGAGAGTCCGGAGCGCGCGCCGGGGCTCGGCTACCGGTCGTGCCAGAAGCGCATCGGCCTGATCCCGAAGACGCTCGAGCCGTTGCTCGCCCGCCGGCTCGCCTGGAAGCGGGACGCCGCCCGGACCGACCTCCCCGACGTCGAGCGACGCAAGGCGAGCCAGCGGGCGAAGATGCTGAAGTGGGTGCTCGTCACCGCCTTCGGCTACCAGGGGTACCGGAACGCCCGGTTCGGCCGGATCGAGTGCCACGAGGCGATCAACGCCTACGCCCGCGACCTGATCGCCCGGCTCGTCCCGTTCGCCGAAGCGGCCGGCTACCGGGTCCGCCACGGCCTCGTCGACTCGCTCTGGCTCACCGCGCTCGACCCCACCCAGCCTCCCGACGCACCCGCGTTCGCCGAGTCGGTGAGCCGGGTGTTCGACCTTCCGCTCCACTACGAGGGCCGGTACCGCTGGATCGTCTTCCTGCCGACGGTGGAGGGCGACGTCGGTGTGCCGAACCGGTACTACGGCCGGTACGAATCCGGCGAGTTCAAGCTCCGCGGGATTGGACTTCGTCGCCACGACACCCCGCAGCTCGTGCGGAGGTTCGAGACCGAGCTGCTCGAGATGCTCGGCCACGCCGGGTCGGCCGACGAGGTCCGCGCGCTCGCCCCCCGGCTCCTCGCCCGCGCCGACGTCTTCGCCGAAACGGTCCGGGCCGGCAACTGGCCGCGCGAGGAGCTCCTCATCGCCCACCGGGTCGCCCGGCGCGCGGAGGAGTTCGTGGCGTTCACCGACACGACGGCGGCGCTGCGGCAGCTGAAGGACGTCGGCGTCGACCGGGGCCCGGGGGAGACGGTCCGGTACCTCGTCGTCGACCGGAGGTCCCGCTCCTGGCGGGACCGGGTGAAGGTCGCCGAGCGGCTCCGTGGCGACGAGTCGTACGACGCCGACGCGTACCTGGAGATGCTCGCCCGCTCCGCGGAGACGCTCCTCGTCCCGCTCGGGATCGACCGGGCGCTCCTGAGCGAACGCTGGCAGTTGCCGGCGGCGCCGGGACGCGACCGGTACCGGTCGCCGGAGGGGCCGAGCCAGCGCCGGCTCGCCGAGCCGCCACCACGCCCCCGTTCCCCTAATGAACCGTCGCGCACTCCGAACCCTTCGTGGGTACGCGGGCCCGTCGGGCCAAGAACTCGGCGGAGCCGTTGGGTGCCAGCGAACGCGCGGGCCTCGAAGCCCGGCTGAGCGAGCTCAAGGGGATCTCGGAGAACGCGCAGACCGCAGGCGGCTTCGACACGGTCGTCATCGCGCTCGGGGACTCCGACGCCCGGCTGCGCCGCGCCGCGGCATGGACCCTCGGTTCGCTCAAGGACATCCGGGGCCGCGTGCTCCTCGAGACCGCGCTCCAGGACCCCGACGCCGCGGTTCGGGGCACGGCGGCCGAATCGCTCGGCGCGCTCGCCCTCCCAAGGAGCCGGGAGCCGCTCGAGGCCGCGCTCGGCGACCCGTATGCCCGGGTCCGGTCGCAGGCGGCGTGGGCGCTCTGGGCGATCGCCGACGTGGCGTCCCTCGACGCGCTCACCCCGCTCCTCCACGACCCCGACCCGTCGGTCCGCTGGTCGGCGGCATCGGCGATCGGTCGGCTACCGACCCCCGCGACGTTCCTCCCGCTCTCGGCGGCGCTTTCGGACACGAACGACCGGGTGCGGCGCGAGGCGATCCTCGGGCTCGGACGCCTCGAACAAGCCGAGGTCCCCGACCTCGTCCGGCGGTTCCTCAACGACCCGGCCCGCCGCGTCCGGGTCTCCGCCGCCGTCACGCTCGGCCGGCGCCGCGACCGCTCCAGCGTTCCGATGCTTCTCGAGCGGATCCAGCGCGACGAAAGCTGGGTCCTTCCCGCGGTCCTCGTCGCGCTCGGCCGGATCGGCGACCCGTCGGTCGCCTCCGCCCTCGTCGGCGCCGCCTCGCGCCGGGAGGCCTGGGTGCGGGTCTGTGCCATCCACGCGCTCGGCCTCCTCGGCGTCGACGAGGCCCGTGGGGTGGCCCGCGCCGCCCTGAACGACCCCGCGTGGGCCGTTCGCGGTGCCGGGGCGGAATGCCTCGCCCGCGTCGGAGGACCGGAGGATCTCAACCGGCTCCTCGAGCGCCTCGAAGATACGCACCCCTGGCCCCGCCGCGGAGCGCTGCATGCGATCGGCCAGCTCGGGCTCACCGCGGCGGCGCCCCGGGTCCGAGAAGAGCTGAAACATCCGGTCCCCGAGGTTCGGCTCGCGGCTGTCTGGGCGCTCGGCTGTCTCCGGGACGACGGGGCGAAGGAGTCGCTCGTGCAGATGCTCCGCTCCCTGGCTCCGACCCCGGGCGAGGTCCGGACCATCGCCGAGGGCGACGGCGCCGTCAAGCTCCTCTCCGACGCCGAGAGCCGGCTCTTCGACGCGACGGTGCAGGCGCTCTCCCGGCTCTCCGAGGGGGAGAACGACCCCGTCGTCCTCCGGGCCGTCTCCGACGCCCGGGCCCGCGTTCGGGACGATGAGCTCGACCGGCCCGCCCGCCTCCCGACGTTCGAGACCGCCTCGACCTCCAGCATCACGCTCCGCCAGTTGTTCGACGGCGTCCTCGCCGCGGCGGACGACGACGAGCTCGGATGCTGAGGCCGTTCCGTATCGCGGACCTCCCGCGCTACTACCAACTGATGGTCTCCGAGTTCCCGAAGGAGACCGCGCTCCTCGGGTGGCGCTACGATGCGTTCGCCAAGATCGTGCGCCGGGTGGACCGGTGGGACTACCGGCTCATCCTGGGGTTCTTCAATGCGATCGGGCGACCGCTGTTCCGGCTCTGGATCCTCGAGGCGGATGGGGCACTCGCGGCAAGCGCCCTCCAGTCGTTCGGACCCGTCTCCGCCTACGTGGCGAACGTCTTCGTGGCGCCGGAGTTCCGCCGGCGCGGCTTCGCGAAGCAGGTCCTCGCCGCGTGCCACGACTCCGCCCGAAGGGCACGGAAACACTACGTCGTCCTCGACGTGGTCGACGACAACCCGGGGGCGGCCGCGCTCTACGACTCGCTCGGCTACACGCCCGTCGGACATTCCAGCAACTATCTCCGGGCCTCGCCCACGGCCCCTCCGGAGCCCGCCCCGTCCCCGCACCGGCGGGAGTTCCGAAAGAGTGACGGTCCGAAACTCGCCGCAATCGTCGGCTCGTTCCTTCCCGCCGCGCGAACTGCGGTGCAGCCGGTACGTCCGGGCGAGTTTGGATTGGCCCCCAGCATCGTCCGGGCGCTCGACTCGAAGACCGCGAGTTGGGTCCTCGACACCGGGTCGGGAGCAATCGGCTGGGTCCGCGCCACCGTCAGCCCGGCGATGGAGGCGGGCCACCTCACCGCGCCTGTCGTCGACCCTTCGGCCGCGCCGGCCGAGGTGCAGGCCCTCGTCGAGACGGCGGTCCGCTGGGCGGTCGCGAACGGCGCGGTCCGCCTCCTGAGCGAGGTCGCCGACGAAAACCTCCATGGTGCGGCCGCATTGCGGAGCGCGGGGTTCGAGCTCGCCTATGGGAGTCGCACGCTCGCCCGTCCGACCGGAATCGCTTGACCCGACCTCATGGTCCGGGCGCCTCGACGTCTACTGGATGCCCGCGGTGGTCGGCGGAGGTTGGGGCGACATCGCCGAGGTGCTCGACGCGGGTCGAACGCTCGAGCGCGCCGGATTTCCCGGCACCGTCTACCGCACGGCCGGCCGTCCCCTCCCCAAGTCGCTCGACGGACCTTGGGACTGGAGCGGCGTGGCACGACGCTCGACGATGGCGCCTCGTGCGGACCGGGCCCTTACGATCACCCCGAACTGGGGAGTGACCGCGGCTCCCGACCGGCCCGGGCGACTCGGAAGGGGCGGCGTCTGGTCGGTCGAGGCTGAACAGATCGAGCGGGCCTACGGGGCCACGCGCACACTGCATGTGAGTCTGGAAGAGTTCGCCCGCACCCTCACGTCGCGCGAAGAGAACGCGGAGCGTTGGCGGGAGGGAGGAATGCGGGCGCGTCCGATCGCGCGACTCCGGACCCGCGCTGCGTTCCGTCGGGACGCCGAGGAGTTCCACGAAGCGTTCCGCCGGTTCCGGGCGTTCGACCGTCCGAACATCCTCCACCTCTTCCAGGGGTTTGGACCGTCTCCCCAGTTCACCCGGGAGTTCCCCGAAGTCGTCGAGGTCGGGCCCCTTTGGCCGGTTCCAACGGCCAGCTCAGTGCAGCGCGGAGAACGGGTCCGATCGACGGAGTGGGTCTGGTATGCGAGCCCCGCGTCGTCCGCCCGCCTCGCGGACGCCGTCGCCGCCGGTCTCCAAGGAACGGGAGTGTCGCGGGTTCGAGTCCGGTCCCCGCGACCGATGACGTTCGCCTCGGTACCCTCCCTGGCGTGGTCGGTGGAACGGCCCATGGATTCGGCCGACTGGAACGCCCGATTCCGAGGGGCGGCGCTCCGGATCGTGACCGGAAGTCGGACGTTGCTCGAGGCGCTCCAGGTTGGCGGTCCGTTCCTGTACTTCAACGGAGTTCTCGGCGAGGGGAGCCGGACCCACCGGCACCGTCCGGAGAAGATCCAGGCGCTCCTCGCCGCCTGGCGCCGGGAGGGAGTCTCGGCCGACCTCTGCCGAGACCTCGACGCCTTCTCTCGAGCCCGTCGTGTCGCCCCGGTCGTTCGGCGGGCGGCGACCGAGTCCGGGTGGGGCCGGTCGTTCCCCCGCCGTTGGCGGCCGAGTGGGTACCGTCCCGACCGGGCCGATGCGGGACGACTGCTCGTCGCAGTGGCCCGGTCGTTCGCTTCGGCCGGGGAGAGCTCCGAAGCGCTCGTCGGTGCGATCCGGGGAGGCCGCAGGCTGCCCAACTACGAGTAAGTCTAAACCCCCAGAGGCGTACGTATCTCCGATGGCCACAGACGGGGCGGCCACGACGTTGCTCGCCCGCTCGCTCCTCGGCGGCGCCCTCCATGTGCGCGCGGGCGAGAACGTGGTCATCGAGACCTGGAACCACACGCTCGATTACGCGCGGGCGTGCGTGGTCGAGGCGCGCCGGATCGGGGCGAGGCCGATCCTTTGGCTCGAGGACGAGCCGGCGTACTGGCGGAGCATTGAGGAAGCCCCCTCGGTCAAGGGGTGGGCGAAACCGGGCGACCACGAGTGGGCCGCCCTCACCCGGTCCCACGCGTACATCTTCTTCCCCGGCCCGGCCGACCGGCCGAGGCTCGTCCAGCAGCCCGCGAAGCGGATGGAGGAGCTGCTCGCCTACAACGGCGAGTGGTACCGAAGGGCGAAGAAGGCCCGCCTGCGCGGGGTCCGCTCCGTCCTCGGGTACGCCTCCGACGCCCAGGCCGAACGGTGGGGTGTCTCCGGGATCACGTGGCGCGATCAGCTCGTCCGCGCGGCCACCGAGGTCGACCTCGCCGCCGTCCACAACGACGCGAAGCGGGCCGCCCAGAAACTCAAGACCGGCTCCATGCTCCGAATCACGGCTCCGAATGGAACGGATGTCTCCCTCAAGCTGCGGCACCGTACCCCGTGGGTCGACGACGGATCGGTGACGAGCGAGGACCTCGCCATCGGCGCCAACATGACCGTCTCCCCGCCCGGAACGGTGCTGGTGGCGGTCGACGAGAAGAGCGCCGAGGGAATCGCCATCGCCAACCGGCCGAGCTTCCTCCGCGCCGGTCGGGTCGAAGGGGGCCAATGGGAGGCGAAATCCGGGAAGGTGTCGAACATCTGGTACACCGAGGGCCAAGCCGAGTTCGACGCGGCGTTCCAGGCGGCCCCAAGGGGGAAGGACATCGTCTCGATCTTCTCGATCGGCATCAACCCGTCGCTCGACCCGGGAGTCCCTCAGGTGGAGGATCAGGAGGCCGGCGCCGTGACGCTCGGCATCGGGGGGAACGCGGCGTACGGCGGGACGAACAAGTGCCCGTTCCTCTCCTGGATCGTCATCGGCGAAGCGACGGTCGCGGTCGACGGGAAGCCGTTGTGCGACCGGGGCAAGCTGCTCTGAACCTCGCCACGGTCCGCGCGCGGTACCGTCGGCCTCTCCCCACATCGTTCTACGACCGGCCGACCTCCACCGTCGCGAAGGAGCTCCTCGGCGCGTGGGTGGTCGCCCCACGGGTCCGGGGGTTCCGGGTCGCCCGGATCGTCGAGACGGAAGCCTACTTGGGGGACGATCCGGCGAGCCACTCGTTCCGGGGCCGGACCGAGCGGAATCGGTCGATGTTCGGACCGCCCGGCACGCTCTACGTTTTCCGGATCCACCAGGTCTATTGCGCGAACGCCGTAACCCGACCCGGGCAAGCCGTTCTCCTCCGCGCCGCCGAATCCCTCGACGGGGGCCCGGAGAGTCTGTCGGGTCCGGGCCGGCTCGCCCGAGGATTCGAACTCTCCCTATCGGACGACGGAGCGTCGCTGATCACCGGTCGGGTCCGAGTCGTGGAAGGCGACTCCCGTCCACCTACCGTGACCCGGACTCCGAGGGTCGGAATCTCCCGGGCCACCGAACGGAACCTCCGTTTCTCGTGGAGCGGGCATTCCGCGGTTTCGTCGCCGCGGCCGTGGGCGCGGGGGGCGGCCTAGCGCTTCAGCTTCGCCCAGTCGTACCGGCGGCGGGTCGCGGTGTCGCCGAAGCCGCAGGACGCGCAAACACCCTTTTGCCGGTGGTAGGAGTGGGACCCGCAACGGCGGCACCGGATGTGCACGATCTTGCCGCCGCGCCGAGACGGAGTTCCCTTTCCCATGGTTGCTTCCCTTCGATTCCTTACGGCGAGATGAAGACCACGCTGTCGCCCCGAACAAGGGTGATCCCGGCATGGGGCGTCGTCACGTCCGCGACGACCTCATCGGCGCCGGTCAGCACGAGGTTCAGGTGCTGGTCGAACGCGTCGAGGACGCCCCGGAACGAGCGTCCGCCCTTGGTCTCCACGAGCACGCGCTTGTGGAGGCTCTGCTGCAGAACGTCGAGGGGCTTCATCGGCGGGGAGGCCGGCGAGACCGGGCACGGTTCTTAACGATTTCCCGCACGCGCTCGGAGGCATTCCCGTTCGAAGTTTCGGAGCGTGCCGAGGACGACCCGTTCGTCGAGGGCCGACCCCTGCTTGGCGAGTCGCGTCAGGAGACGGGAGGCCACCCCCGAGGGGGCGCCGGAAGCGGAAAGAAACCCCACCGCGCCATCCGAGGCCTTGGCCAGCGAGGTCCAGAACTTCCGTTCGATTTGACCCACGGCGCGATGTCGCGCGGCGAGCCGGGGCGGGTGGCGTTGGCGGTCCGCTTCGGCCCGCGTTCGGAGGGCCGAGTCAGGAGCCGAAAGGTACACCACGCGATGGGGGACCAGGAGGCGGCCGTTTCGCACCTCCTCGACCACCTGAGCTGCGATTCGGGAAGCCGTTGGCCCAAACGCCGGGTCGAGCCGCGCCACGGCGAGCGAGTAGGTGGCCGGTCCGAACGGGGCCGTGTCGAGCAGGACATCGAGCCCTCGATCGCTCAGCTGTCGTGCGGTGTCGCACCGTCGTCGTTCCTCTCCCAGCAGGCGACGTTCGATCCGGAAGAGGCCCGAGGGTGAGGCGAATCGCAAGGTCGGGCGGGGACGCAGGCGGACCGACGCCTCGCCCAACACGGTCCAATCCGAACGGTCCGCCAGCAGGCGGGAAACGGTGGTCTTGCCGACCGCGGAGGGGCCTTCGAGCGCCACCACCCGCCCGCGACCGTCCGTCCCCACCTCCCGCCTACCGTCGGAAGGGACAAGACCCCGACGGTCGGCGACGTTTTCTCGCCGCCTCCACCTGACGGGGCGTGGACCCCTCCACTGCCCCAAGCGCCCGGGCCGCGATCGCGAAGCATCGCGTCCGGGTGTTGCAGGTCGAGGACCTGGGGGAGATCGCGCGGGAGCTCGAACGAACCGATTCCGACCCCGAGGGGGTCGCCCTGATCGCGCGCAAGGGGCGCACCATTCTCGTCCGGGTGGGCGACGTTTCGTTGAAGGCGTCCCCGCTCCTGAAGCAGGAATTCCTCGCCGTGGGCGCGGACGCGGCCCACGCGAGGGGGGTCGCCGACCACAGTGTCGAGCGTTCCATCGTCGTGCTCGCCGCCACGCTCGGCCAGTACCGCCGGGTCGTGCCAAAGCTCGAACGGCAGCCGTTCCACCTGGGGGATGTCGGACGGGCCGTCGAGTCGGCGATCGCGAACTTCTCCCGTCGCTCCCCGCGGACGATCCGGGGTCCCCATCGGTCGGTCGTCCTCGGGGACCGGCCGAAGACGATGGGGGTGGTCAACGTCACGCCCGACTCGTTCTCCGATGGGGGTCGGTTTCTCGGGTCGGACGACGCCGTGGCGCACGCGGAGCGGCTCATCGCCGAGGGCGCGGACGTCCTCGACATCGGAGCCGAATCGACCCGGCCGGGGGCGGGCGAGGTGAGCGTCGACGCCGAGTGGGCTCGACTTGCCCCGGTCCTGACGGCGCTGCAGGCCCGGGTCTCGATCCCGCTCTCCGTCGACACCCGCCACGCGGACGTCGCTCGGCGGGCGATCGATGCGGGCGCCGATTGGATCAACGACGTCAGCGGCCTCCGCGACCCCGAGATGCGGCGGGTCGTCGCGCACGCGGGGATCCCGGTCGTCGTGATGCACATGCGGGGGGACCCGACGACGATGCAGAGGGACACCACGTACACCGACGTCCGCGACGAGGTCTACGGAGCCCTCGGGAGCGCGACCGAACTCGCGATCGCGGACGGGATTCTTCCCGAGCACATCCTCGTGGACCCGGGTCTTGGATTCGGCAAGAGCGGCGCGCAGAGCCTCGAGCTGCTCGAGCACGCCGGCGAGTTCCGTTCGTTGGGATACCCGGTCGTCCTCGGCGCCTCGCGGAAATCGTTCCTCGGTGCCGCGACCAGCGATGCTCCCGTCGATGACCGGCTGGAGGCGAGCCTCGCGGCGGCGGTCGTGGGCGCGGTCCGGGGAGCCGAGTTGATCCGAGCCCACGACGTCCGGGCCACGGTGCGAGCGCTCGCCATGGTCCACGCCGCCCGAACGGCCGGTGTCGGCGCGTCTCGCGAGCCCCCGCCCCCACCCGAGTGAGAGGGCGCCGGTGGCGGCGGGACGCCCTCGTCGGACGACGAACGACCTGCCGCCGGCCGGGCAACTCATCGTGGTGCGCGGCCCGCTCGGGATTGGCAAGACGACGGTCGCGAAGCGGCTGGCCCGTACTCTCGCCGGCTGGTATGTCTCGGTCGATGCCATCCTGGAGGAGTTCGACCTCGAGGAGTGGTCGGCGGGGTACATCTCCGAGGGGAGCTTCCTCCGGACGAACGCGTTCGTCGTGGAGCGGGCGCTGCCGATCCTCTCGAGCGGAGCCCCGGTGGTCGTCGACGGGAACTTCTACTGGGAGACCCAGGTGTCCGATTTGTGCGGTCGAATCCCGTACCCGTCGTTCGTGTTCACGCTCCGGGCCCCCGTGGAGCTCTGCATTTTCCGGGACGCGCACCGAACACGCTCGTTTGGGGAGGAGGCCGCCCGCGCCGTGTTCGCGAAGGTCGTCTCGTTCGAGGCCGGGATCCCGGTCGATGCCACTCGGCCGCTCCTCGCCATCGTCGAGGATATCCGGTCCCGCCTTCCCGGCACGGCCGGGGTTCGGTCCCGTCGGACTACTTCTTCAGCGGTTCGGGCGCGTCGATCTCGAGGATGAGCGACCCGACGTAGTTGCACTGGAGGCAGTGGTACACCTGCCCCGTGATCAGTCCCGCCTCGAAGATCAGTCGGTCGGACTGGCACTGCGGGCAGATCTTGATTTTCTTATGCTCCGGGCGCCGCCGCATCGTCGTCCCCCTCTTCGTCGTCGGGTTCTTCGATGTTGGCCTCGCTCTCGACCTCGGGACCGGCGTCGGGAGGAGCGGAATCGGGTCCGATGGGGGGAGGGACGTCGAGCTTCTCCTCGCCGTTCCCCTCGAGCCCCGCCGGGAGGACGAGGGCGTCCTTCACCGAGTCGCCGTCGTCGAGCCGCATGACCCGGACCCCCATCGTGTTCCGTCCCTGGGCCCGGATCCCCTTGACGGCCATCCGGATGGTGACGCCCTTCTCGGTCGTGACGAGGATCTCATCGCCCTCGCCCACGGGGAGGACGGCGACAACGCCGCCGTTCCGCCCGCCGGTCCGGATCGTACGGACCCCCTTCGCGCCCCGCTTCGTCTCCCGGTAGTCGGTCGTTTGCGAGCGCTTCCCGAACCCGGTCGACGTGATTGTGAGCAGGAACGGACGAACCCCGCGGACCGGCGCCATCGTGACGACGTAGTCGTCCTTCGGGTCGGAGAGACGCACGCCGATGACGCCGTACGTGGCCCGGCCCATCAATCGGATCTCGGAGAGCGCGAATCGGACGAGCTGGCCGGAGTGGGTGGCGAGGATCGCCTCCCGGTCCTCGGGAGTCACGACGGCGACGTTGACGAGCTCGTCGCCGTCGTCGAGGAGGACCGCTTGGATCCCGTTCGTCCGGATGTTCTGGAACATGTCGAGGCCGGTCCGCTTGACGATCCCCTTGCGGCTCGCGAACAGGAGCGAGGCCTCCGTCGCGAGGTCGCGGAGGGGAAGGAGCGTCTGGACCTTCTCGCCGTCCTTCAGCTTCGGCAGGAGGTTGATGACGGCCTTGCCGCGGGAGTGTCGGCTTCCCTCGGGGAGTTCGTACGCCTTCAGCAGGTACACGCGGCCGAGGGTCGTGAAGAAGAGCACGTTGTCGTGCGTCCGGGTCGCGAACGTCTGGATGACGTAGTCCTCCTCCTTCGTCTCCATCTGGACGAGGCCGCGACCGCCGCGGCCCTGCCGGCGGTACTGGTCGAGCGGGAGGCGCTTGATGTAGCCGTCCCGGGTGACGAGTACGACCACGTCGGAGTCCGGGATCAGGTCTTCGAGGGTCCGCTCGGTGAACGCCGGGACGATCTGCGTCCGGCGGGGGTCTCCGAACTGCTCCTTGAGCAGCTTCAGTTCCTCCGCGATGAGGAGGTCGAGCTCCTTCGGGGAGGCGAGGATCTCCTTGAGGCGCTTGATGAGCGCCTCCTTCTCGGCCGCCTCCTTCTCGACGGCCTCGCGCTCCAGCGCCGTGAGGCGCGCGAGTCGCATGTCGAGGATCGCCTTCGCCTGCTCGAGGGAGAGGAGGAACTTCCCCATCAGCGACTGTTCGGCGGCGGGAACGTCCTTCGAGCGCCGGATGATCCGGATCACCTCGTCGATGTGGTCGATGGCGGTGAGGAATCCCTCGAGGAGATGGAGCCGCTCGCTCGCCTTCCGGAGGTCGAACTCCGAGCGCTTCGTGACGATCTGGCGGCGGTGGGCGAGGTGGGCCTCCAGAAGCCCCTTGAGCGAGAGGACCCGAGGCTGGCCGGCGACGATGCAGAGATTGATCACGCCGAAGCTCGTCTCGAGCGGCGTGTGCTCGTAGACCCGGTTGAGGACGATCTCCGGTTGCGCGTCGCGGCGGAGCTCGAGGACGACCGAGGTCCCATGCCGGTCGGACTCGTCGCGGAGGTCGGTGATCCCCTCGAGCCGTTTCGTCTTGACCAGGTCGGCGATCAATTGGAGCAACGTGGTCTTGTTGACCTCGTACGGGATCTCCGTGATCACGATCTCGCTGCGGCCGTCCCGCTCCCGTGGCTCCGCCTTCCCGCGCATCCGGAGCGTTCCCCGGCCGGTCTCGTACGCCTCGCGGATCCCCGTCGAGGCGGCGAGGAATCCGCCGGTCGGAAAGTCCGGCCCGGGGAGAAGGGTCATGATCTCGTCGAGCGAAGCCTCCGGTTTCCAGAGGACGAGGGTGAGCGCGTCGACGACCTCTCCGAGGTTGTGCGGCGGCAT
The DNA here is from genome assembly GCA_022750415.1 of Thermoplasmata archaeon. Classification (GTDB taxonomy): domain Archaea; phylum Thermoplasmatota; class Thermoplasmata; order Lutacidiplasmatales; family UBA184; genus Lutacidiplasma. The sequence continues at coordinate 35,000 of JAKIVT010000001.1, read as the reverse complement.
GTTCGTCGCCATGCCGACGGCGATCCCGGCCGAGCCGTTGATCAGGAGATTCGGGACCTTCGAGGGGAGGAGGAGCGGCTCCTTCAGCGAGCCGTCGAAATTGTCGCCCCAGGTGACCGTCTCCTTCTCGAGGTCCTGGAGCATCTCTTCCGCGAGCTTGGAGAGCCGCGCTTCGGTGTACCGCATCGCGGCCGCGGTGTCGCCGTCGATCGAGCCGAAGTTCCCCTGCCCGTCGATGAGCGGGTAGCGGAGCGAGAACGTCTGGGCCATCCGGACGAGCGCGTCGTACACCGACAAGTCGCCGTGCGGGTGGTACTTGCCGAGAACGTCTCCGACGGTGCGCGCCGATTTCCGGAACGCCTTGTCGTGGGTCGCCCCCGACTCCCACATCGACCAGAGGATGCGGCGGTGGACCGGTTTGAGCCCGTCCTGGCTGTAGGGGAGCGCCCGGCCGATGATGACGCTCATGGCGTAGTCGATGTACGAGCGGTGCATCTCCCGCTCCACGGGGTGGTCGTGCACCCGCTCGACCGGTGGGGCCACCGGGGGCGGAGCGCTCTCGGCGGGCGGGCTCATGCCGTCGCCTCCGCGCGGGGGAGTTGCTTCCCGAACAATTCGTTCGCGTGGGACAGGAATCGGTCCCGGGCATCGAGCGGGATCGTCGCGCCGCTCGCGACCTTGTGGCCGCCGCCTTCGCCGCCGACGGCTTTCCCCGCATCCCGTAGGGCGATGGCGAGGTCGAGCCCCCGGCCGACGAGCCACGTGGTGCCGCGACCGGACACTTTCCAGACCGTCCCGCCGTTCGAGAAGACGAGGAGGGGACGGGTCGGGTCGACGAGGTAGTTCATCGCGAGACCCGCCTGCGTACCCGCGTACGTCGTCTCGGAACTCTCGAACCACTGGAGCGCCTCGAGGGAGTTAACCCCACCGTCCTCGACGCGCCGCATGCCCCCCAGGATGGTGGTCCGCCAGGCCGTTTCGGCGGTCTTGCCGGCGGCCCAGGCCATGGGGTCCCCGAGGGCCAGAGCGACGCCGGTACCGGGCGCGGACGCGCGACCGAGCGCGTTCTGCCAGTTGGAAAGTTCCTCGGCATCGACGCCGAGGGATGGGAGGAGGTACCGTTCGCGCCGCAGGGTCTCGCAGAATTCGGGGCGGACCCCCTGCTGGACGAGTCGGGTGAGGAGCGCCTGATGCAGCGTCCGCTCTCCGGCGGGGTCGAGCGAATCGGTCGCGTGCTTCGAGTCGAGACCGATCCGTTCCAAGAACAGCTTGACCGCGTCCGGCCGGCCCGAGAGCCCCTTCACGTACGGGTCGATCGAACGGACGACCGCCTCGCCGAGGGTCGGACCGAACAGGGCGAGTCCCGGGCGTTTCTGGACGAGCGAGCGTCGGACGGCCTCGTCGACGAGCGTCGCGTTGAGGCCGGAGAATCCGCCGACGTGCTGCCGGTCGGCGATGGCGCCGGAGAGACCCCAGGGGGCGTTGTCCCAGTTCACCGGGTCGATGAACACGGTGAACAGCCAGCTGAGGGTGGCCCCGCACAGCTCCCGCATCCCGTCGACGCCCCAGTCCACCGGGGTGACGAGCGCGACGTGGTCGGGGAGGGCCGGAGGATGGGGGGCCCCCTCGTACTGGTGGTGGTCGAGAATGATCACGGGGTGGGGGTGCGGGGGGTACAGGTCGAGCCAGCTCGACCCGGTGTCGACCACGATGGCCGGGCCCGTCGTCCCCGCGAGAAGGGTCCGCATCCGCTCGCGCTCGACCCCTTGGAGCGGGGTCGCGTACGGCGGGTAACCGAGCCGCTCGAGCATACGGAGGAGCGAGGAGGCGCTCGCAATCCCGTCGCCGTCGTAGTGGTAGATGACGCGCCAGCGACCCGGGTGGGAGAGCAAAAGTTCGCGAGCCTTCGTGAACTCCCGGCCGTACGCCGGATTCGCGACGAAACCGTCGGGCCCCGAGGGCATCACTCCACCTGGAGCACCGCGGTGGCCGAAGTGTACCGCCAGTCCTCCGGGAGAAGCTTGTGGCGCTTGTAGTAGAGCGCGAGGCGCCGGATCCGCGACTCCATCAGGTTGAGGCCGCGCCGGTTGGACAGGTCCTTCTTGTGGGTCTTGAGGTGCCGCTGGAGGTGGACGACCCGCTTCAGGAGCGCTTGGAGGTCGTCGGGGATATCGGGCTTGACGCCGGCGGCGGCGAGCAACGGAGTCATGCGCTGGCCGACGACGGAGCGCACCGAAGGAATGCCATGGGAATCGCGCAGGATCGTGCCGACCTGGGCCGGCGAAACGCCGGTCTTGGCGAGCCGGACCGCCTCCTCGATCACCTCCGCCTTGTCGAGGGTGGCGAACTCGGGAGCCCGGACCGGGTAGGGCCGGTGCGACCCGGCACGCCCCTTCCGTCCGGAGTGAATTCGGGACATCCGCGCGACCACCCGGGTGCCCTACTTAACGGTGACCGGAGCGCGGTCCGCGGTGCGGTCTGCGGGGGCGTTCTAGCCGATCCGGTCCGACGTTTGGATCGACGCCACGAGGAACTTCTTGCCCTCCGGAGTGATCTGATACCGCTGGGCCACGGCGCGCTGCCGCTGCCACGAATAGTCGGGCACGCCCGCCGCGGCGACGAGCCCATTGCGGAGGAGGAGGCCGAGCGCGAGGCCGAGCTTCACGGAGCCGTTGTCGATCGCCCAGAAGTCGGAGAGGCGCCGCTCAATCTCGGGAAGTTCGAGCGCCTGGTCGCTGGTCGCCCCTTCGTGGACCGTCTCGGCCTGGTTGAGCTGCTTCAGGATGGCGAGCAGTGTGGCGTGGACCGGGTCGGCCTTGGTAGAAGCAGCAGCCATGGCGAGCGAATTTACGCTCGGAAGGGGTACTTAGACCCCTCGTCGTCGTCCGCGAACGGGGCGTCTCGGGAAAACTCGGCCGGCTACCGAATTCGCTCGGTCTCTTCGAGCTGCCGGACAAGGTAGGACTTGCCGAGGGTCGTGATCGTGTACCGGGTGCCGAGGGTCCGTTTCCGGTCCCAGGCGTACTGCGGGTCGTCCCGTTCGCGGACGAGCCCGTTCTCCAGAAGGAGGCGCAAGGCGGTCTCGGCCGTCTCCTCCTCGTCCCCCGGGTGCATGGTCCAAAACGTCCGCATGATCCGCTCGAGCTCGACGAGTTCCATCCCCTGGACCGGGGGGGCCCGCTCCTCTTCGGCCTGGTTCAGCCGCTTCAGGACTTCGAGCAGAGTCTCGTGAAACCGGTACGAGGCCTCCTCCGCGCTGAGGACTCGCATCCGGGGTGAGACGTCCTCCTCGTCCAAAAGGGTGCGCTCGTCGCGGTCGTCGGCGTGCCGGCGGCCGGCCGGGAGGTTTTATCCCTCGCCCTTCGTGAGACCGTCGATGTCCTGCACTTGCCGGAATCCCGCCCGGTGCCCGGTGTGCAACACCCCCGTCCGGGTGCCGCTCTCCAACCTGGAGAGCGCCACCGGAGGGGCGCTCATCGTCGACCGATTCGCCCGCCGGGACTCGGCGACCAGCCGGGACGCGCTGTACCGCCTGATGCAGGGTCATTGCCCCTGTCCGGGCTGCGGCAACACGATCTACTACAACCACGGACGCACGTGCGTCTCGAACGCGCTCGCCTCGGCGGGGGTCCCCTCGCAGGAGCGGGAAGCGATCCTCGCCAAGATCACGTTCCCCGAAGGGTAGGAACCACGCGTGCCGGCGAAGGACGAGTTCACCGTCACGCCGTACGAAGTCAAGGGCCGCATCGACTACGCGCGGCTTCGCGAACTGTTCGGGACCGAGGACCTGACCGCCGCGCTGCTCGACCGGCTCCGGGCGGCGGCGGATCGACCCCTCCCGCCGAGCCTGGAGCGGGGCGTTTACTACTCGCACCGGGACCTCGGCCTCATCCTCGACGCGCACGCGAAGGGGCGGCCGTTCTTCGTCTATTCTGGCCGCGGGCCCTCGGGGCCGCTCCACACCTCGCATCTCCTCGCGTTCGAGCTGTGCAAGTGGTTCCAGGACGCGTTCGGCGCCGAGATGTGGATCCAGATCACCGACGACGAGAAGGTTTGGGCAAAGACCGACCTTCCGCGGTCGGAGACGTACCGCTGGGGGCTCGAGAACCTCGCGGACCTGCTCGCCCTCGGCTTCGACCCGAAGAAGACCCACGTCTTCTTCGACACCCGGTCGATCGCGGCGATGTACCCCCTCGCGGTCGACGTGGCCCGGAAGATTCCCTACTCGACGGTGAAGGCGGTGTTCGGCTTTCCGCCGTCCACGAACGTCGGGCTGGTGTTCTACACGGCCCTCCAGACCGTGCCGTGCTTCTACCCGTCCTGGGTCGCCGGAAAGGACGTCCCGTGCCTCATCCCGTGCGGGATCGACCAGGACCCGCACTTCCGGGTGACGCGCGACCTCGCCGAGCGACTCGGCTACCCGAAGCCGGCGCTCCTTCACAGTCAGATGATGCCCGGCCTGCTCGGCCAGGACCGGGTGATGTCGACCACCGGGGAGCAGAAGGACAACGCGCTGTTCCTTTCCGACCCACCGAAAGAGGTCGAGCGGAAGCTGAAGAAGGCGTTCACCGGGGGAAGGGCGACTGTCGAGGAGCAGCGCCGGCTCGGCGCGACCCCCGAGATCTGCTCCGTCTGGGCGCTCTGGAAGACGAAGTTCGCCCCGGAGAAGGCGGAATTCGACCAGATTACGGGGGATTGTCGTTCCGGCGCCCTCCTGTGTGGCGATTGCAAGGGGATGCTGATCGAACGAGTGAACGGGGAGTTCGCCCGGCACCGGGCGGCGCGCGAAGCGGCCAAGGCCTGGATGGAGTCGACCATCGTCGAGCACCCGCCCCACGGCATGGACGTCCGCAAGGCTGGGGCGGAGACTCCGAACCGGCCCGTCGACAGCTAGTTCTGGGTTGGCCATCGTACTGCGGATCGATGACCGCCCGGGTGCCAGCGGCCAAGGCCCTCCGGTACGGCCTCGTCGCGTTCGCCGTCGCGGTGGGCATCGTTGGCGTAGCCCTGTGGGGCAGCCTGCTCCAGCCGACGTCCCCGCCGGGTCCGGTTGGATGCCCGTGCGGATCGGGGATGGCCATTGGCACGCCGTCGGCCGAGGGGGGTCCGGGGAACTACTCCTACGTCATGGGATTTACGCCGTCGAGCGGCCTGACCTGGGGGGAGGCGCGGTTCGAAATTACGAGCTCAACCGGCCAGGTCGTTTCGCCCAGCCCGAACTGGACCGTTCACATCCTGGGGAGCGGCTCCCCCGCCAACGCGACCATCGCGACCTTTGGATTCCAAAGCGACAGCTGGTCGAGCGGCGATCACGTGCTCGCCACCTCGGGGCAATCCATCGACCTGGAGCTTGGCTCGACCAATCTTCGTGGCCTCGCCGACCACTTCTTGATGTTCATCGCCCCTTGGGCGGGTCCAGAGGGTGGGGGCATGGTCTCGACGGCCCTTCCGTAGGGTCCCGACTCGGGGAGGCCGAGTTCCGGACGACTGAGAATACCCCGGGCCGGTCCGGACTTCGCGCCGGAGTTCCCAGCTGCCAGCGAATTGGGCGGACCGACCCATTGACAAATAGTTCTGCAGCTATCGGCGATTTGGAGCGATGGCGCCCTCTGTCCCCTCAGCCGGAGTGAACTGGCGCTACGGAATCGTCGCGCTGGTGGTAACGGCGGCTGTGGTCGGCGTTGTTCTCTGGGGCACGTTCGGTCGACCGCCCCCGGCGTCGAGCGGCACTCCGTGCGGCCTCGAGTGTGGAGGAGGTGGTTATCTGGCGATCGGAACCCCGAGCGCTCAGGGAGGGCCGGGCAACTACTCCTTCGTCATGTCGATCTCGCCGTCCAGTGGCCTGACTTGGGGCCAGGCGAGGTTCTCCATCGTATCCCCGATGGGAAAGAATCTCTCACCGACGTCGAGTTGGACCATCGTCATCTTCTCGGCCTCCGTGACCCCAGTGGCCGTCTTCGGGTTCCAAACGCAGACCTGGGAAGTCGGGTCGAAGGTCCTCGCCACGGCGGGGCAGATGCTTCATCTCGAAACCGGCGCGTCGGACCTGACTGGAGAGGGGGACACGCTCGTTGTGCACCTTATGCCGAGCGCAACCTCCCCGGCCAACGGCACGGTGAACGTCGTCCTTCCGTAGCGCCGGGCGACCTCGACGCCGCCCCCAGCTCGGCGAGGGCCCGGTGGGAACCCTGCTTCGTCGACGAACCGGACCAACTCACGGACGCGTGCCGACAGTGGTACCTTGGGCGGGCCCGGGGGCGTCGCGGGGGAGCTCGACGTTGTGAAAGACAAGGATTTCCCACGAACCCCTTTCGGATTTCCGGACGATCAAATCCATCAACCCCCGCCGCGGCGGCCGGAGTGCTCCGGCCTCGTCCCGCGCCCCCGTCATCGACCACCATACGTCGACCGAGGCGATGTCCGGCCGCACTTCCCGGATCTTGAGGCCGTCGACGGTCAGAATGCTCTCTTTCAGGGTCGCCTGGAACCCCGCCGAGTGGTGGGCCCGAACCCCGACGCGACCGCCGGCCCGATTGCCCCGCCAACTCGTGTAGTCGGCATCCTCGGCGAACACCGCGGAAAGACGGGCGGCGTCGTGGGCGTTCCAGGCGGCCCGGAACTCGGCCATCAGGGCGCGAATCGCCCGGTCCGGCGGCACAACGAGGGTAAGGGCTCGCGGGTTTGAAAGCCCGCTCAGGCGACGGCGGGCTCAAGCAGCTCGAGGGATGGCGCGGCGGGGTCGAGCCGGGCCCTCCCCCCGACGGGGAGAACCCACTGAGGGTCCGTGTGGCCGAAGTCGAGATGCGTCACGATCGGGAGGTCGGCTCGTCCGAACTCCTCGACGACGGTCCGCCGAATCCCCGCATCCAGTTCGCGCCGGGCCGTGTCGGTATACCCCCGGGGTCGTCCGAAGAGGAGCCCGGCGATCCGACCCAGAATCCCCGAGACGCCGTAGTTCCGAAGCATTCGGACCACCACAACTGGGGGCGGGTGCTCCTCGGAGATTTCGAGGAAGAGGAGCTTGCCGTCGAAGAACTCCACCGGGGGAAACTGGGGAGTTCCCTTGAGCTGCTCCAACGACTCGAGGTTGCCCCCGAACAGCTCTCCGTCAACGGGACGCTCGCCGTTCAGCCGATGCCACGGCTCGCTCGTCCGGGTCGACTTGGTTTGGCCGACGGAGGCCGGGTCCCCCCAATCCACGTACCCTTCCGAGTAGGCGGCGAAGGGCCGGTAGCGGTGGCTGGGCGTCGGCTCGAACAAGACCGCCCGCAGCTGGTCCCCGAACTCCTTGGGGAGGGAGGGCCACTGGGAGATCCCGGCCATGATGCTCGGTCCGTGGAACGCGATGACCCCGTTCCGCCGGAGCCAGGTGAGGAGGACCGAGGAGTCGGAGTACCCGACCACGACTTTCGGGAACTTCCGGGGAAGTTCGGGGTCGAGGTGGGGGATGACCCGCATCAGGTCGTCCCCACCGATGGAGCACCAGAGGGCGCGGACGGTTGGGTCGGCGAGAGCGGCCGCAATGTCCTCGGCCCGCAATTCGGGGTGGCGGGCGAGCCGGTCCGCGTCGGTGCGAGCGTGGGGCATCTCGCGGACGACCAGCCCGAGCTCTCGCTCCAGGACGCGGAGGCCGTGCTCGTACACCGCCGGAAAGCGTGAGGGACCGCCCCACGAGGGGGAAACTACCGCGACCGTGTCGCCCGGACGAAGTCGGCCGGGCTTGACCGGCCCCATCGACTACCCGACCTCGGGCCGGTGCTCCGGATTCGGCGGCTGCGGGCGCCGAACGGCGGGGGGGAGCACAGGGCCGGCGACCATCGAGCCGAGCAGCTCGCCGCTCTCGGTCCCCTCGGGGGTCGCGGCGGCGGCAACCAGCTGCAACATCGGGCGGAAGAGGGACCTGGACGCCCGCTCCGGGTCGAGGGTGTAGGCCCGTTCGTAGGCGGCAATCGCCTCGTCTTCCTCCCCGAGGCTCAGCAGTGAAAGCGCGAGGTCGATCCAGCTCCGGGCCTCCCGGGCCGTCTCTTTCTCGCCGACCTCCGAGAGATGGACGTCGCCGGTCTCGGTGGAGCGGAGCGGTTCCTCGAGAGGGCGCTCGCCGGTCTCCCGAGACAGAACCAACGCCCGCTCGAAGGCGGCCGACGCGGCGTCCTCTTCCCCGCACTCGGCGAGGGCGACGCCGAGACGGTGCCAGGCGACCAGGTCCTCGGGAACGAGCGCCACGGCGTGGCGGTAGGCGCTCGCGGCCTCCGGCCACTCGGAGCGAAGGGAGCGGGCGACCCCGAGGTGGAACCACGCCTCCGCGTTCTGCGGGGAGAGCGCGATGGCGCGGGAGAGCGACGCCTCGGCGTCGGCGGCCTTCCCGAGGTGGGCCTGGGCCATGCCGAGGTACGACCATGCGCGGGCGTTCAGGGGGTCCTCGTGGAGGACCTCTTGGAACGCCCGGACGGCCTTGTCATGCTCCTTCTGGAGGAGGTAGTGCACCCCCAGATCGAATCGTTGGCTCACGGCGGACCCGGCAAGCGTGGGACAAGGACCTTAGGGAAAAAGCCTCTCCTCGTGCGGAAGCGCTCTCGGGAGGGCCCGCCATGCGCTGGCATGGGCCGCTCCCACGACCTTTATGTAGGCGACCAATCTGCGACGGCTCGTAGAAACCCGTAGCCTCGACTTGGTCGAGTTCGCCCCGTCCGATTTTTCAGACGAGTTGGGACTTGATTGGGCCAAGGCCGAGGGTCGATACAAACGCGAAACGCGAAAAAGAGGAACACGCCATGGAGAAGACCCTGACAAAAGTGAGAGACCTGACCCCGAGCTCGAAGCAAGTGAACGTCCACGCAAAGGTAGTCAACGTGGGCGAGGCGAAGGAGGTCATGGGCAAGTACGGCGACCCCCGCAAGGTAGCGGAGGCCGTCATCGGCGACGACACGGCCACGATCACGCTCTCGCTTTGGAATGAGCAGATCGGATCGATCGCGAAGGACGATGTGGTCCTGATCGACAACGGCTATGTCTCCCTCGTCCGGGGCCACATGCGCCTGAACGTGGGCCGGTACGGGAACCTGACGAAGTCGACCGACCCGATTGGGGAGGTCAACACCACCCTCGACATGAGCCAGCAGGAGTTCGAGTCGGAGCGGCGGTCCTACGGTGGCGGCGGATACCGCGACCGGCAGGGCGGCGGCTACGGCTCGGGCGGCGGCGGCTCCCGGTACGGGGGCGGCGGCGGCGGAACTGGTGGCGGCGGCGGCGGTGGCGGCGGCGGTGGGGGCGGTGGCGGCGGTGGCCGCGAGCGCTCCGACTCGTACAAGCGCTACTGAAGCCCCAGCGACTTCGATCCCAACCCAGGCGGGGGCGAAAGCCCCCGCCGATCAACCGTTTCCCCGAATTCTGTTAAATACGGCACCCTCCCTCGCCGTCGTTGCGCATGGCCGACGAGAAATCCCGCGAACTCAGCCTCTACGTCCAGAGCAAGAAGGTCGTCACCAGCTTCTACCGCCCGGCCGCGCTCTCCCAGGACGTCCGGTACGGGCCGGAGAGCGGGCAGACCGCCGGCATGGGGCGGCCGCCCCACATGCAATCGGACGATTCGCGCGCCGGGGAGGAGGCGTTCTTCCTCTCGGACGACCAGGCCCGGTGCGTGGCCATCACCGAGGAGATCGCCTCGAAGCGGGGGTACACCGTCAAGATCGTGGACATCGCCAAGGCCGGCCGCCTCGAGCGGCTCGTGGCCGAGCGCCTCCGCGGAGTCCAGACCTTCCCGCTGTTGGTGGGCCCGGGCGACCAGCGGCTCGAGGGCTGCGAGGCGTTCACGGAGGAGCACCTCTGCGAGCTGATGCCCGCCGAGATGAGTGCGCTCCGCGCGTTCACCTACATGAAGGTCCGCGGCGGAGACATTGACCGGATCCGGGACATCCTCCTCGGTTTCCCCGAGGTCCGGGAGATGCACCTTCTGACCGGCGACTGGGATGTCTTCGTCGTCCTCGAGTTCGATAGCCAGCGGACGAAGAAGCGCCAGGTCCTCGACTTCGTCACCGAGCGGATCCGGGGCATCCCCGAGGTCCTCGACACGAGCACGCTCGTGCCCGAGTACTCGGTGTCGAAGTTCCCGTTCTAAGGGGCGCCCCTTCGCGCGCTCGGGACCTGCTCGCGAGGACCTCGACGGTACAGCCACACCCCGGCAACCGCCAGGGCGATCGCGGCGACGGCTCCGCCGGCGGCAATCTCGGCCCATGGAGGTCCACTCGACGGAATGGTCGCCGCCAGCGGGGGCGTGGGGACGTCGGGGGCGAATTGGAGCGCGACCTCCTGGTCGAGTCCGACCACCTGGACGCTCCCCGAGGTCGGCGTCACCGTGTACCCCGAGAGCCGTTCCACGGCGTAGACGTAGGTTCCGTTCGCGAGGAAGAACGCCAGAGTCGCGTTGGACGTGGTGTTGGTCGTGCCGTTCCAGACCAGCGACCACGCCACCCCGACGGGGAGGCCCGTGGCGGTGAAGAGGACCTCGAATCGGTCCTGACCGTGGCCGGAGGGGAGATGGGTGAAGGGGAGGGTCACAGTGACGGAGTGTCCCGCCACCTGGACCGAGGATGCGGGAGGCGCGTCGTAGGGAGGATCCGTACTCGCCGAGTACGTGTACGTTCCGTTCGGGACGTGGAACTCGAGGGACCGATTGAACGAGGCCTGCACCGTCCCGTTGAACAGGACCCTCCAGGTGGTCCCAAACGGGAGGTTGGCTTCGGTGAAGGTCACGGTGAATACGGAGCCGTTGGAGGTCGAGGTGAAGGCGACCGGGATCACCTGGTCGGAGCCGTTCACCACCACGGCGCCCGACGCGGGGGACACTTGGTACCCGGCGAGCGATGGCACCTGAAACGGGACCGTCCCGTTGGCCGAGGGGAAGACCACCGTCGAGGCGAGCGTACCGATGAAGTCGTTTCCGAACAGCACGCCCCATACCGTCCCGTTCTGGAGACCCGTTTCCTGGAACGTGACGTTGAACCGCGCATCGGCCTGGAGGATGGAAAGCGTCCCCTGCCACTCGTTGCCGACGAAGATCTGCCCGGAGGTACTGTCGTACCCAATGGATTGCGGCTGGGCACCGACCTCGGCCTCCGCGAACACGTGGTGGCTCCGGTCCGAGATCTCCGACACGTTGCCGGGGGCGGAGACGGCGGCGAGGGGGTTGGTGCTGGTGACGAACACCGCGTTCGAGGCGGGGTCGTAGCCGACCCCGGCCGGGTTCGCGAGGCCGGGAACGGTCGCGACGACCGAATCGTGGGCGGCCGAGATCACGCTGACGTTCCCCGAACCGAGGTTGCCGACGTAAACCTCTCCCGTCCCGGAGTCCTCGACCGCCGGCCCGGGGTTCGTCCCCACCGCGATGTCCGCCACCTTGGCGTCCGTCGCGTCCGAGATCGCCCAGACGTCGCTGTTCCCGTCGCGAACGACGAAGACCCGGCCGGTCGCGTTGTCGTACGCCACTCCCAGGGGCCAGCTCGAGGTGCCGGTCGAGATCGTCCGGACCACCGTGTCGTTGGCGTCGGAGATGACGCTCACGTTCCCCGACGCGGCGTTGGTCACGAACATCTGGCCGGTCCCGGAGTCGTACGCGATTCCCTCCGGGTGATCCCCGACGGGAATCGTTCGCACGATGGAGAGGGAGTTGGCGTCGATGACGGTCACCGAGGCGGAGCCCGAGTTCGCCACGAACACCTGCCCCGTCGCCGGGTCGAAGGCGAGCGCGGCCGGGTCGGTTCCGACCAAGACCTTTCCGAGGAGCTGGTCCGCCGCCAGGTAGAACACGTCGACGACCCGCGATTCCCCGTTCGCGACGAACAGCGTGTCCAAGCTCGGGTTGAACACCGACGCCGCGGGGGCGGATCCGACTTCGACGTTCGCGACGACCGTGTCGGTCGCATCCGAGATCCCCGTCACATTGCTCGAGGCCTGGTTGGCGGAGAAAACCCACGCGTCGGCGGCATCGTACGCGAGGGCGAACGGACCCAGGCCCACGGCCACCGTCGCTACGACCGTGTGGTTACCGGCGGCGATGACCGAGACTGAGTTCGCGTACGGAAGCGCCACGAACACCTCCTGGGTCCCCGGGTCGTAGACCACGGCTTCGGGCGAGGACGAGACGTTGATCGTCGCTGTGACTCCGTCTGTCGAATCGGAGACGACGCTGAGGGTGGGGGACCCGCTGTTGGCGAAGTAGACCTCCCCGGTCGCGTTGTCGTACGCCACGCCCATTGGCTCCGCACCCACGGTTACGGTGGCGACGACGGTGTTGTTGCGGTCGGCGATCACCGAGACGTTGGAGCTGTCCGCGTCGGCGACGAACAGCTGGTGGGTCCCGCTGTCGTACGCGATCCCGCCGGGAAAGGTCCCCACCGGAATGTTCGCGACGATGGTGTTCGAGGGCAGAGAGATCACACTGACGTTGTCGGATTGGGTGTTCACGACGTAGACGACCCCGACCCCGGGGTCCCAGACGAGCGCGGTGGGCTGGGTCCCCACCGCCACGGTCGCCACGACCGAGTCGTTCGTGTCGTTGATCACGCTCACCGTGTTGGAGACCGCGTTCGCGACGAACACTTCCGAAACGCTGGGGACGTAGATCGCCGCCTCCGGGGCCATCCCGACCGGCAGGTTCGCGATCAGGAGGGCGACCGACGCCGACACGACGCTGACGGTGTTCGTCTGCGTGTCCGGAACGAACACCTCGCCCTTGGCCGAATCGAACGCCGCTCCGTGCGGGCCGAGCCCGTTGGTGGCGAGGAAGTTCCCCGGTTGGAGGGAATCGTTGAATGTGACGATCGTGTTGCCGACGTGAAGCGCCGCGGATGGGCGAGCGACCGAACGGTCGTGCAGGGAGAGAACCGCGGGGGCGGCGATTGCGCCCGACCCAAGGGTGCCTGTGGATACATTCCGAGGGGGACCTGCGGACGAGAGCACGGGACTTGGCGCTAGATGGCCTGTGGCGGGCAACACGGCCAGCGGGCCAAGCAGGGTGAGCGTGGCGACCAGGAGGGTCCAGCGCGTGGCTCCCGCCGGTCGCGGCGATCCCCCGGATCTCAGTCGACCAAACCGCAACGTCCCTTCCCCCCGAACCGGAGCGCGAGGGAACCGCCGACGGGACCCCGAGGGATAAGGGCCGTCAAGAGGGCCAGATCCCGAGGAATGTCTCGGTGGGAGCCGGCGAACGCGAAGCACTGCCGCGGAACGGGCCGGGATCAGTCGCGAACCCGGACCTTTCCACGAACGAGGGCGAACCGAGGACTCTCCGTCTCGACCGGTGGGCCGTTGTGCATCTGCGTCTCGAGGATCACCACCTTCCCTTTACCGCCCACCGCGAACTTTCCGCGGTCTACCGAGAGGTGGAGCTCGTTCGCCAGCCCTACCAACCAGTCGGCGGTGCCCTCGGGGATCAGCAGCGCCAGGAGCGGAACCTGGCCCTCCTTCCACGGAAGCCGTTCAATACGGAGCACCGACGCGGAGCTCGATCGGCCCCGGATCCGGGCGAAGGAACCGTCGGTGACGGTGACGATCAGATTTGGGTCGGTCCACTGATACGCCTCCTCCGTCGCCGGTTGGTACTGGACCCGAATCGTCCTCGTGCTCACCTCGATGAAGAGCGGGTCGAGGCCCGCACGCCCCGACTCGAACGCTCCCCGGACCACGAGGTTGCCCAGGGCGAGCACCGCGGCGAGACAGACGGTAACGACCCCCAAGGACAGGACGGTAGCGGCGGCTCGCTCACCGCTTCGAAGACCGTGAAGGTACCCCCCCGCAATCAGCATCCCGGCGGCGACGCCGAGGAGGATTCCGATCCCCATTCGGGCCTCCCGGTCCGACCGAACGGCCGCCTCGCGGCGCCGCGTGTAGGCCTCGGAGACGGGCCACGACCGGCTCCGAGAACCAAGGGGAACTTCGGCCGGCGCCGGAGACAAGGTGGCCGCAGGGAGCAAGGGGGTGGGTCGGCCTCGAGGAGGAGAAATGCGGGCCGAACTTTATCAAATCGACCCTTCCGCCCCAAATCCGGGAATGGATTCGCCAGCGACCGCCCCCCCGTCCGGGGGGAAAGTCGCTCCTACGTCCGGGTGGACTCGACCTCGCGGACCCACTCGCATTCGATGCCGGCGTGCTGATGGTGCTTCTCCACCGACTTCCGGTCCGGCGCGTCCAGGACGCAGTAGACCCGGTCTTCCTTCTCGTTGAACAGGATGTCGTGGTGCGTCACACCGAACTCGTCCTTCGCGGCGCTCTGGAGGTGCTTCAGCTGGGCCGGCGTCAGCTTGCCCATCGGGTGCGTGTCGATGAACTTCGGCATGCGAGCGACACCCGGTTCCGGGATATTAATTTACGAGGTCCCCGAATCGGACGCCGGTCTCTCGGCGCTCAGGCGAGCCCAGCGCTCACTGTGCCACTGAATCCTCCGCCCGTCGCTTCGGCGCTCAGCTGGTCGCCGGGGTTCGAGAACGGCAGCCCCCCGGGCGGCCCGGGTTTGAGGAGCAACAGCTGGCCCGACTCGATCGGGATGGAGTGGGCGTAGGCGGCACCACACTCCGCCGTGGCGCTCGCGGCCGCCCACTGGGTACCAGCCTGGTCCCACTCCCCGAGTCCGCAGCCGGTCGGGGTCACGAGTCGGAGGGTGAACGTCGCGTTGATCAGCGTATGGTTGGCGGTCTGGAGGCGGAACACTAGGTCGGGCGCCGTGAGCGTCGGCGCCCCACCAGGAGGGCTGAGGACCTCGATCCGGAACGAGTAGGCACAGTCCATCGGGGTCGACCCGTTCCCGGCGATGCACGTGCCCGTGCCGGTGCTCATCGAGAGCGTCACTCCGAGGGGGGTCTGGCCCGGGCAGCCGCAAAGGGGTAGGAGGATCCCGATCCCAAAGAGCACGGCGATTCCGGCCCCCGCCAGCAAGACGCTGACGACCACGACCATGAGCAGGTCCTTCGGCCCTTCCTCGGGTGGGGGCGGAAGGCCCATCATCGTGGTGCCTCGAGGGCGACAGGAATCCGTGGGGCGATAAGCGCCTTGTTCGTCAGCCCGCCCCGGCTACGGGTCGGGTCCCGGCGGCAGTGTGGAGATCTTCGGCGTCCGCGCACGGCGAGTGCGAGGCTGGATGAGGGGAACCCCTCGCGGCGTCGGGACGCTCCCATCGGTCCGGCCGGGCTCGGGCGCCCCGTACAGGGCGTCCACGGTCGCCGGGTTCTCCTTCAGCCAGGCAAGACCCTCGACATACGCGGCGAACCCTTCGAGGCTCGTGAACAGCGGGATTCCGAGCTCGACCGCGCGGCGTCGAAGGACGTACTCGTCCTCGAGCATCTGCTCCAGCTTCGCCTGCGTGAGCGAGGAAGGGAGGTTGAGCATCAGGTCGATCTTCCCGGAGTCGAGCGCCTCGACGACGTTGGGTTTCCGGTCCGGCTCGCTGACCTTGTGCAGCACCTGGACGGGTTTCGCTCCCCGGTCGGAAAGGAACGCCGCCGTGTCCTCCGTCGCCGCGAGTTTGTAGCCGAGGGAGCGGAGCCCGAGCGCGATGGGGAGGAGTTGCTCCTTGAACTGGACCCCTCCGACCGAGAGGAAGGCGGTCCCTCCCGACGGGACCAGCTTGACGCCTGTGGCGACGAGCGCCTTCACGAGGGCGTCCGCGAACGTCGGCCCAAAGCAGGCGACCTCGCCGGTCGATTGCATCTCGACCCCCAGGAGCGGGTCGGACCCTTGCAGTTGGAGGAACGAGAATTGCGGGACCTTGACCCCCCAACGGTTCGGGGGCAGCCGGGCAACTCCCGACTGGGTCAGCGGTCGGCCGAGCATCGCGCGCGCCGCTTCCCGGAGGAGCGGCACACCGGTCGCCTTGGTGAGGAACGGAAGCGACCGGCTCGCCCGTAGGTTGAGCTCGATGATCTGGAACTCGTCGCCCTTCACGAGAAATTGGACGTTGAACGGGCCCCGGATCTCGAGGGCGCGCGCCATTTTCTCCGCGGCGTCGACGAGCCGGGCCTGCATCGCCTGAGGGGTGTGGCGCGGGGGAAGACAGAAGATCGCATCGCCCGAGTGGACGCCCGCCCGCTCCACGTGCTCGAGGATCCCGCCCACGAGCACCTGGGCCCCATCCGAGATGGCGTCCAGTTCGACCTCGTCGGCCCCCTCGACGAATTTCGTGATGACGACCGGGTGTTCCGGCGAGAGTCGGACCGCCTCGGCAAGGAACCGGTCGAGGTCCTGCCGGCCGTGGATGACCCGCATCGCCTGACCCGAGAGGACGTAGGAGGGCCGGACCAGCACCGGATAGCCGACCTCGTCGGCGAACAGTTCGGCCTCGTCGATGGTCGTGAAGGCGCGCCACGCCGGCTGGGGGATTCCGAGGCGCTCGAGGAGCCGTCCGAATTGGGCCCGGTCCTCGGCGGAATCGATCGATGCCGGAGCCGTTCCGAGAATCGGGATCCCGCAGGCATCGAGGAGCGGCGTGAGGTTCTGGGCAAGCTGGCTTCCGACGCAGGTGACGACACCCTGGAACGACTCGAACTCGAAGAGGTCGCGGACCCGTTCGAGCGTGATCTCCTCGAAGTAGAGCCGGTCGGACCGGTCGTAGTCGGTCGAGACGGTCTCGGGGTTGCTGTTGAGCAGGGCGACGGCCGGGATCCCCTCCGCCTTCAGTCCGTCCACGAGATTCATGGTCGACCAGTCGAATTCGACGCTCGAGCCGATCCGGTACGGCCCGGCACCGAGGACGAGGATGCTCCCCTTCGGCGTAGGGACTACATCGTCCGCGTCGGCCCGGTAGGTGACGTAGAGGTAGTTTGTGACCGACGGCCACTCGCCGGCGAGCGTGTCCACCATCCGGATCCGCGGCCGCAATCCCCGGGAGAGCCGGTGGCTCCGGACCCGCTCCTCGTCGTCCTTGGTCGCGCGGGCGATCGCCCGGTCGGAGAATCCCGCCTCCTTGGCAGTACGGAGGAGCGACTCCGGCACGGCCGTGACGCCACGGAACTTTCGGAGTGCCGCATCGGTCTGCTCCACGTGGCCGAGCTCGTGGACGAACCACGGGTCGATCCAGCTCGTGGCGGCAATGGTCGCGGGGGGGAGTCCGGCTCGGAGTCCCTCGAGCACGCGCTCCAGGATGTCGGGTCGCGGTTCGGCGAGGTCCGCGAGGATCTCGGGTTTCGGACGGGCCTTCTCCGCCGGGACGAGGTCGGAGCGGGGGTCGCTCATCCGGACGGCCTTCAGAAGCGCCTCCGGGAACGAGGCGCCGATCCCCATCACCTCGCCGACGCTCTTCATCGACGGGCCGAGTCGTCGTTCGGCCCGAGGGAACTTGTCCAAGTCCCACCGGGGGAGTTTGACGACGACGTAGTCGAGCGCGGGCTCGAAGCACGCGCTCGTCACACCCGTGACTCGGTTCTTCAGTTCGGGCAGCGTGAAGCCGAGGGCGAGCTTCGCCGCCACGTAGGCGAGCGGGTACCCGGTGGCCTTGCTGGCGAGGGCGCTCGACCGGCTGAGCCGGGCGTTCACCTCGATCGCGTAGTACTCGTCGCTTTCGGGGTTCAAGCAGAACTGGATGTTGCACTCGCCGATGATCCCGCACTCCTCGACGGCCCGGAGCGCCGCCTGGCGGAGCATCTGGTACTCGTGGTCGTCAAGAGTCTGCGAGGGCGCGACGACGATGTTGTCGCCCGTGTGGACCCGCATGGAGAGGACGTTCTCCATGTTGCAAACCGTGAGCGAGTTGCCGGTCCGGTCCCGGACGACCTCGTACTCGATCTGCTTGAACGCCCCGACGTACCGCTCGAGGAGAATCTGGCCGGTCGGAGAAATTCGGAGCCCCCGGGTCGCGACCTCGCGTAGTTCGGTCTTGTCGCGGGCGACGCCGCCGCCTTTTCCACCTAGCGTGTAGGCGACCCGGACCATGACCGGGAACCCGAACGTCTCGGCCGCGAGCTCCGCCTCCTCGACGGAGTAGACGGCCTTGCTCGGAAGGGTCGGGACCTTCGCCTTCTCCATCGCGCGGACGAACTTCGCGCGGTCCTCCGTCGCCCGGATCCCGGCGAGAGGCGTGCCGAGGACCTCGATCTTGTACCGACGAAGGGCGCCCCGGTCGGCGAGCTCGATGCCACAGTTCAACGCCGATTGTCCGCCGAAGCTGAGCAGGATCCCGTCCGGAGCTTCGGCTTCGAGGATCGGCTCGACGAACTCCGGTTGGAGCGGTTGGAAGTACACGCGGCCGTACTTCGGCGGGTCGGTCTGGAGGGTGGCGATGTTCGGGTTGACGACCACCGCGTAGACCCCCTCCTCCTCGAGCGCTTTTAGGCACTGACTTCCGGAATAGTCGAACTCGCCGGCCTCGCCGATCTTGAGGGCGCCGGAGCCGAGCAGCAGGACCTTGTCGTACCGAGGGCTCACGGCGCCTCCTTCCGAACGAGCTCCGCGAACCGGTCGAAGACGAACCCGGCTTCCTGCGGGCCGGGGTGTCCCTCCGGATGCCCCTGGAGGGCGAGGACCCGTCCCCGCCGGTCCCGGAGTCCTTCGAGCGTCCCGTCGTCGGGGTTCGTCGCCCACGCCTGGAGGTCGGTCCCCTTGAGCGAGGGGGCGTGGACGGCGTATCCGTGGTTTTCGCTGACGATGTAGGAGCGCCCGTCCGGGAAGCAGACGGTCTTGTTCTGTCCCCGGTGGCCGAACTTGAGCTTGTACGTCGTGGCCCCGCGGGCGAGCGCGACCAACTGGTGTCCGAGGCAGATCCCGAGGGTCGGTCGGCCGGCGATGGCCGAGGGGCGGAGCGCCTCGATGGTCGATTCGAGCTGGTCCGGGTCTCCCGGTCCGTTCCCGACGAGGATGCCCCGGACCTTTCGGCCCTCCCAGGTCGTCGGTACCTCGTGGTCGTACGGCAGTCGAAGGACCGCGAGGTCCCGGTCGAGCAGGTTGCGAATGATGCTCGCCTTCACGCCGCAGTCCAGGACCCCGACGAGCGGTCCAGAGCCGTAGAGGACGGGTTTGGGAACCGAGACCTCGGAGACGAACACCTCCTCCTCGTACTTGGGGGCGTTCGAGAGGGCCTTGCGAAGCTCTTCGGTGGAGGGACGTTCGTCCGCGTCCGAGACGTCCACGACACCCCGGACGACCCCATGAGTCCGGAGGTGTTCGGTGAGGCGCCGTGTATCCACGCCGACGAGCCCGGGAACTCCCTCGTTCCGCAGCCACACGTCGAGGTCGAGTTTGCTTCGCCAATGATTCGGCCGGGTGAGACCCCGGACGATCGC
The DNA here is from genome assembly GCA_022750415.1 of Thermoplasmata archaeon. Taxonomy (GTDB): domain Archaea; phylum Thermoplasmatota; class Thermoplasmata; order Lutacidiplasmatales; family UBA184; genus Lutacidiplasma. Next base: position 15,741 of record JAKIVT010000001.1, on the reverse strand, counting down.
GGCCCGGACCTGGACGTGCTCCGACTCGAGGAACTCCGGCAGGCCGTGTCGGTCCCTAGCCTCCGGGGGCGGCACGCCGTAGTTGCCCAGCAACGGGTAGGTGAACGTCAGGATTTGACCGCGGAACGACGGGTCGGTCAACGACTCGGGATAGCCGACCATGCCGGTCGTGAAGACGACCTCCCCGACCCGGCGCCCGGTGGCCCCGAATCCCTGGGCGTCGAAACGGGTTCCGTCCTCGAGAAATAGGGTCCCCGAGAGGGCGGAATCGGCCGCTTTCCCCACGGGTTCGATAACCCAAAGTTGCCGAGGAGGGCTGTCGCGCATAAGCGTTGCGACGCGAATTCGCCGCGATCCAGCGGGAGAGCGCGGCCACGCGACACGGCCCGAATCGTCACGGCCCGGTCGGGCGCCACTCCGCGGCCGGCGGAGAATTCGCTGCGGCCCCCCGAGCGCGAGTCGGCCGAGACCCCGACGTCTCAGCCGACCGGTGTCGTACTAGGGTCCGCGATCTTGAGCAGCTGCTTTCCGATGTTCTCCCCACGGAAGAGTCGAGCGAGGGCGCCCGGTGCGTTCTCCAGGCCGATGGCGACGTCCTCCTTCGACCGGAGCTGGCCGGAATGGATCCACGCCAACATCGCCTTCGCCGCCTCGGGAAACCGGGCCGCGTAGTCGCGGGCGAGGATCCCCTCCATCCGGCCGCGGACCATGCAGAGGTTGAGGTAGTTCGCCGGCCCGGGCGGGAGGTCCTTCGCCACGTAGCGGGACGTTCCTCCGCAGACGATGACTCGTCCCTCCGTCCGCAATCGGCCGAGCGCCTCGTCGAGGACCGGCCCGCCGACGTTGTCGAAGAAAATGTCGATTCCGTCAGGGCAGAGCGCCGTGAGTCGGGCCCCGACATCCTCGATCCGGTGGTCGATCGCCGCGTCGAATCGGCCCTCCCCTACGAGCCAATCGACCTTCGCCTTCCCGCCCGTGATCCCGATTACCCGAAGTCCGTGGATCTTCGCGATCTGCCCGGCGATGGAGCCAACGCCCCCGGCGGCGCCCGAGACTACGAACGTCTCGCCGGCGCGCGGTCGGGCCACCTCGACCACTCCAAAATAGGCTGCCATGCCGGTGACCCCGAGGGTCCCCAGCGCAAGGTTCGGGGGAACGGAGGGGGGCACTTGGGCCGTGTCGAGGAACCCCTTCCCGTCGCTCAAGGAATAATCCTCCCAACCGGAGAAGCCATGGACGATGTCGCCGGCCCGAAATCCGGCGAGGCGGGAGTCGACCACCTGCGAGACCGCGAGGCCCCGCATCACCGAGCCGACAGGGAGGTCCGGATCCCCGATGCTCCGCATCAGGAGGTACTGGGTCGGGTCGAACGAGAGCCACAGATTGCGGAGGAGCATCTGGCCGTCGGTGGGCACCGGTACCGTCGACGTGGCCCAACGAAAGTTCGCATCGTTCACCGTTCCGTCGGGCGCTCCCGCGAGCAACCACTGTCGATTGGGCGTCGCGGTCAGACGATTTCCCCCCGAATCGCGCAACGACGTCCGTCGTCGTCGGCGTTGGAACCAGCTTCGCGCCCGACATAAACTTGAGTCGGCGGCGGGACGGCACCGTACGGTCCTTCGCCACGCCGGTGGGGGTCGCCCCGGGGAATCTCCTCCAGTCGAGTTGACGTGTTTCGGGGAGCGCAACTACCGACAAGAAAATTCTGCCCTTCAAGCGCACTCCCGAACCGGCCCGTCAGCGCCCGAGACGATCTCGCCTTCCACCGACCGTCGGCGCCACTACCGTCGGGTCGGCGGGGGGCACTCTCGGAAGGGCGCAGGACCCCTCATCCGTGGGCACATGCCGGAGTGGTCCCGGACGTCGGGAACATGGCGTACGTTCCCCACGTCAGCAGGCCCAGCCGGAGTCCGCTCACAGCGGGCACCGGTCCCCCCACGGTCTCTTCGACCCAACACCCCGGGCCCGAGAGCGAACTCACGACGGTCTGATTCATCGGGTCGGCCACAGCAAGCCAAGCGCCGGCCGGTCGAGCCGGAATCGGGATCTCGATCGGGAACCCAATGACGGAGGCGCGAAAGCTGATCCGGTTGCCAGGTCCGATGGCGTACTGCATCGCGCCGCATCCCCCTTGGTAGGCCGATTGATTGGCGCAAACCGTCGCAAACGAGGCGTTGAGCCTCGCGGCCGTCCCGGTCCCGAGGAATGGACAGCCGGCCACCGGGGTGTCGGAAGACAGACCGACATCGGAGGGACTTCCCGGGCCCTGCAGGAGACACCACGTCGAGTTGGTCGACCGGACGTCGACGGCCACGGTGGCCCAGTAGGGGACGGTACACGCGTGCCGGACTCCCGGTCCCGCCACCCAGGCCATCCCCGCTCGGGACACTGTCCAGTTCATCTCGATCTCGAGGACCCCTGCCGAGCCATTCGAGAGAAGAGGCGATCCCCAGCCCACTCCGTGCTGGCTATCGTTTCCCCACCCCCTGGCCGAGCCGTTCGGTGGGGAGTTCACCACGAGGCCGGGGGTCCAGATCGTCTCTGTGCCGAGGCGAGTGAGCACGCACTCCGAGTGGAGGACGAGACCGGCCCCGAACGCCATGGGCACGAGGAGCACCAGCGCGATCGCGCCGGCGGTGACCACGGCCCACCCTCTGCGGGAGAGCCCCCGAGTTGGCGACGCGATCACGGGTCCACGGTTGACCCCGCTGGGCTTGAAAAGGGGTGCGAACCGGCCGTCCCGACCGTCTCCCTCGGAGCGGCGGGTTCGGAGCCTAGCGGAGGTTCGGAACCGGGGCTCGGGCCAACGCGGCGTCCAGCCGAGCCGGTCCACGAATGCCGCGGATCCACGCTCCGTCTTGACGACGATCCCGTGCGCCAAGGCCGAGATCGCTGTGGGCTGGCAGAGGGGCAGTGTTGGGTGGCTCGCAGGAGGAGTTTTTCCTGACGCTCGTCGCGCTCCCCTAAACGACTCAATTCCAGTTGACGGGGAGACTAACCGTCCGACCGGGCTCGTCGTGCCATCTACCAGAGGGATCCGAATGTCAATGAAAGAGCGAGGAAGGAATGTCGAGAAGAAGGTCGTGCGCGGCTCGAAGACGGTCGGGCGCGATGTGAAGAAGGGAATGGGCCGCGCGGGCGCGAAGCTCGAGAAGGGCGCGAAGGTCGTTGGCCGAGACGTCAAGCGGGCCGGCAAGCGAGTCGGAACCGCCACCCGGCACGGCGTCGCTCGGGTCGGCAGCCGGTTGCGCTCGGGCCACCGGGCCAAGACCACCGCGGCGTAGAGCCAAACCCCCGATCTCGGGGCTCGGGCGCGGGGTCCTCCCCCGCCCCGGGAGATTGGCCGGGGCCGTTTCCATCGACCTCGCCGCGGGAGCCGTCAAATCCGCGAGGGTGTACGACACGCCGTGCCCGGTCTTCCGAAGCTGAAGGAGTCGTACGAACTCCTGATCGTGGGCGCCGGCCACGCCGGTCTCCAAGCCGGTCTCAAGTCCGCGCTGCTCCACCACACCGCCGGGGTTTTCGACCGTGGGCCGAAGTACGCCCGGTCGTTCTACGCTCCGCGAATGGACAACATTCCCGGATTCCCCGGGAGCCTTTCGGGGCACGCGCTGCTGGACAAGCAGATCGCCCAGGTGCGCGCGGTCGAAGACCGGGTCGGGTACTTCACGCCCGCCCAGGTCCACGCCGTGCGGCGGATCCCCGACGGGTTCGAGCTCGAATTCGATTGGCTCCGCGAGCGCCGGACCACCCGGGGCCGGGCCGTCGTCTTCGCGATGGGGGTCGTGGACCGGATGTTGCAGTTGCAGGGCGACATCAAGCCGATCTTCCCGTGGGCGAACTTCGGGATCGTCGACTTCTGCATCCTCTGTGACGGCCACACCTTGTCCGGCAAGTCGGTCGGCGTGCTCGGCCACGACCGGTTCGCGGCGCTCACCGCCCTCGACCTCCTCCATTTCGAGCCGTCCTCCGTCGAGCTCCTGACCCACGGCGAGCCGCTCCTCAGGGAGGTCGACGAACCGGTGCGGGCCGCCCTGTTGGCCGAGCTCGAGGCCCACCAGATCCCCCGGGTGGAGAGTCCGATCGCGAGCCTCGACGGGATCCGGGAGAAGCGGTTCGAGGTCCACCTTGCCGACGGCACCTCCCGGACCTACGACAAGGGGTTCTCGGCCCTCGGTTGGTGGGACCTCCACCAGGAGATGCCGCGGTCGCTGGGCGCGGCCATCGATTCCGAGGGGTTTGTGTCGGTGGACGAGGACTGCCGCGCCCTCGACGCGGACGGCCATCCGGTCCCGGGCGTCTACTGCGTGGGCGACCAGAAGAGCGGCTGGAACCAGATCCCGGAGGCCTGGGCCTCGGCCGAGCGGGCCGTGATCCACGCCTACGCGAACTACCTGTGAGCCCGCCGGGTCACGGCGCGGGCGTGAGGGCGACGTCGAGGAACTCCCCGAGTTCGCGGACGTCGCGGGCGACGGCCGCCGCGCCGTTGGCCCGGAACCGGTCCGCGAGGCCCGGGTCCCCGCCGCCTTCCGGCAAGATCGCGTAGAACCGGACCCCGGCCCGGGTCGCGCACTCGCCGTCGAGCCGGTGGTCGCCGACGAGGAGGGACCGGTCGAACGGGATCTCCATCTCCCGGAGGAGCAGCCGAAGGGCCTCCGGGTCGGGCTTGGACGGTCCGGGGGCGCTCCGGGTGCGCAGGTAAGCGAAGTACTGCAGAAGGCCCGTTTTCCGCAAGGCCGCCCGGCAGAACTCATCGGAGCTGCGGGTCAGGACCGCGAGCCGGAATCCGCGTCGGGCGAGGGCGGAGAGGAGTTCGTCGGCCCCGGCCCGCGCCTGGGTTTTCGGGAGCGCCTCCATCTCGATCGCGTCGATGGTCTGGCGGACCTCGGCCTCGAACCGGAACTTCTGCCCCTCGGGCGCCCCGGAGGAATCGAGTTCGAGTCGGGCAGCCGTCAGGATCTCGGCGATGGTCTGTTCGATGCTGAGATGGCCCGGGATCACCCCGTACTTCTCCGCGACCCGAACCGCCTCGTGCCGCATCCGGCCGAAGTCGTGGTCGGAGACGACCAGCGTGCCGTCAAGGTCGAAGACAATCCCGAGGAGCGGCTCCAGGAACGGCGGAGGTCGGCCTTCCGAAGCGTCCAACGCTCCTCCGAGGGAAGGGACGGTCGCCCGCGCTTGGTAAGCGTTTGCGTCGACTGGAATCGCCGCCGATCCGCCGTTGTCGGCTCGCTCAGGCGAGCGGCGCCCCGCACGTCTTGCAGTGCGTCGCCATGGGCGCGTTGAGATTCTGGCAGTACGCGCAGCGGGGCATGGCGGCCCGCTGGGCCGCGAGGTTGGGGGCACCCCCACCCACGCCCGGGGTCCCGGGAGGGGGCGGCGGCGCGGTGGCCCGAGCCTGATTGATGGCGGTGGCCCAGACACCCGGTTCGGCGGTCCGGAAGAAGATGACGCGTTGGAGGAGGTCGATCTCGAGCCGCATGCCGGCGGGGCCGGGAGAGACCTTCGCTCCCCGGCACCGCCAGAGGGGGAATCGTCGCTCCCCGTCCTCGAGCTGCGGTGGCCCGGCCGATGGGGCGGGCGGTCCACCCCCCGGGGGTCCGACGGGCACTGGCCCGTCGAAGATCAAGGCCCGGTTCGTTAAGGTCAGGACCCCGGGACGTGGGCCGGGGCCACCCACCCAAACCACCGCGGATGTCCGAACGACCACCTCACCCGGGAATAGCTCGACCATGGGGACGGTCCGGACGACCCCGAGGACCTCCACCGGATAATGATAGTGACGCGGCGGGTCTCCGGGAGCGGTTCGGTCACGCCCCTCGGAGAGCCGGGGGACGCACGACGCCCCCCGCCAGCGGGGTCATTCGGGCCATAGGAACGGTCGAAAGTCAGAAAAGCGCCCCGGCCCCGTGGGGAGGCATGGTCCTTCTGAGCGAACCGATGATGGCGCTCGTGCGTCAACAGCGGCTCGGTTACGTTGCCACCGTCGCAGCCGACGGTTCGCCCAACGTGTCTCCGAAGGGTTCGCTCACTGTGTGGGACAACGGCCACCTGATCTTCGCCGACATCGACTCCCCGCACACCGTCCGCAACCTCAAGGTCAATCCCCGCACCGAGGTCAACGTCGTCGACCCGTACAGCCGGAAGGGATACCGGTTCGCCGGCAAGGCGACCGTCTACCATGCCGGCCCGCTCTACTTCCAGGCACTCGACCGGTACAAGCGAGAAGGAGCGGACGTTCGCCGGGTTCGCGCGGTCGTCCTCATTGAGGTCCTGCACGCCGCGCCGCTGGTCTCGCCGGTCTATGGCGCCGGCTTCGGCGAGGACGAGGTCCGTCGCCTGTGGGAAGAGTACCACACGAAGCGGGCCGACAAGACGGTCGTCGACCTGACCCCGCCGTCGGACTTCTGAATTCCGGGGCCGAGCGCGATGGTGCGAGCCGCGGCCGCCGACCGGACCCTTCCCACCGCACGGTCCGGCCCGGGATCCTTCGGGGGCGCCGGATGCTAGACTTCGGTTCGGTCGCGATCGCGGACCTCGTACTCGGGGTCGAGCTCGCGATGGCGGCGTCGCTCCTGCTCGGTGGGTTCGTGGTCCGGGCCGGCCGGGTCCGCCTCCACGCCTACATGCAGAGCGCTGTCGTCCTCGGCAACGTGCCGATCGTCCTCGTGTGGATGCTGCCGGCGTACCTCGCCGATGTGTGGCCCGGCATCCCCGGCGAGCTGGCCCAACCGTTCTACTGGGTTCCCACCGTCATGCTCGCCCTCGGCCTGGTTCTCGAGTCGCTCGGGGTCTACGTCATCCTCGTGGCCGGGACGAACCTCGTCCCGGAGCGGTTCCGGTTCCGAAGCTACAAGCTCTGGATGCGGACGGTACTCGTCCTGTGGTGGGTGGTCCTGCTCGCCGGCATCGCCACCTACTACGTCTGGTTCGTGACGCCCGTCTCTAGCTAGGCGGACCGGGGCTCGGCCGAGGCGGTCCGAACCGTTCGCATCGCGCCGGCCCACGCGACCAGCTGGTCGAGCAGGGTGGTCACTTGGGGGGCTTTCGAGGGGTCGGGATGGAATTCGTGGTACTGGACGAAGTCGGTCACGAGCGAGAGGGAGACCTGCGCCCGAACCGTGGCGACCTGCAGCTCGGCCATGACGAGGCGCAGGTGTTCGACGGCGCGGACCCCGCCGACCGAACCGTAGGAGACGAAGCCGGCCGCCTTGTTGTTCCACTCGGCGTAGAGGAAGTCGATTGCATTCTTGAGGACCCCCGAAACGCTGTGGTTGTACTCGGGGGTGACGAAGACGAACCCGTCGAACGAGGCAATCTTCGTCGCCCACGCCTTGGTGTGCGGTTGGGTGTAGCGCCCGGCGGACGGGGGGATCGCTTCGTCGAGGTGGGGGAGGGGGTACTCCTTCAGGTCGACCAGCTCGAAGGAAGCATCCGTCCGCTTCTGGGCAATCTCCTCGACCCACTTGGCGACGGCTTCGCCATTCCGACCGGGGCGAGTGCTCCCGAGGATGATGGCAATCTTCAGCGGCGCGGACGAGCGTGCGGGGGATTGGGTGTTGGACATGGTCTCGAGGAAAGGACCGGCCGGGCGTCGTTTATACCCCCGCTAACGCGAGCGTAAGGTACGTCCTTGACGACCACTTCGGTGGTTCGGTCGAGGCTGCCCCCCGAGAGCGGCGTCACCATCGATTGGCACGAAGGTCGGCCAGCCCGACGAAACGGTCCGGCCCTCTAGGGCGGCGAACCCGGGGAAAGTCGGCTGAGCTTGCCCGTGCGTCCGAGGGAGACCTGCGGTCGGCCCCGGTAGTCGGAGACCCAGCCCTCCACGATGGCGACACGGTCGCCCTCCGCGACGAGGTCGACCTCCGAGCCCCAGAGGACCAGGGCGATTTCTCCCGTCGCGTCCTTCAGCCGGGCATTGCGGACCTTCTTCCGGCCCCCGTCGCGGGTGTCAATCTCCCGGGTCGGTTCGAGCTGCGCGACCGTGGCCTCGATGGTCGCCAGTCGGGAGGGACGAAGGTCGGAGATGAACGTTGCCGGTGGGCGGCTTTCGGGCACGTCGGGGGAACAGTGCCCCGGCTCCTTACCCTTTCCTCGCGGGGGGGGACGGGCCGAACGCTGGCCCGTCTAGCCGGGCGAGAGAACCGGTTCCCGCGTGACCTCGAATCCTTCCGTGTTCGACAACTCGAACGCGATCCACGCTCCGAAGGCGGAGAGCGCGAGGGAGGCGAGCCACCAGGTCCGGATCCCGGGGAGGAACAGCGAGAGGAATCCTCCCCACACCAGGTCGAGGGTGAACAGCATGAGGAGGATCGTTCCCCAGAGGAGGAAGAGCACCCCGAACACCGTCTCCGCCGGAAGGATGGGGTCCCTCGCCGCGGCGACCGACTCGCCCCGGGACCGTTCATGCTCGGAGAGCCAACGGTCCACCGGATCCGGCGTGCCCGATGAGCGAACCTCGGACACGGAACTCTCCGATGGAGCAGGCCCCCTGCCCCTCTTGAACATCTCCACCCAGATCCACTTCGCGAGGAGTTTCACTCCTCGAAATCGCCCGTCGAAACCCTCGGTCGTCTGGGGGGTTTATTTCCTGAGAGGGAATCTTGGGGACTGCCCGGGCCTGAGGGTTCGAGGACGGCCGTCGGAGACCTGGCCAGAGAGGGAGAGCCTGTGAGCGAACGGGGGATGTACGTCGTCATCGAGGGGATTGACGGGACCGGGAAGAGCGACCTCGCGGCGCGGATGGTCCACCCGTTGCTCGCCCGGGGGCACTCGGTGTCGAGCTTCCGAGAGCCGACGGACAAGTTCCTCCGAGCCGAGAGCGAGCGACTCAACAAGGTCGATGGGCTGAGCGCCGCCTTGTGCTCCACCGTCGACCGAGCGATGCTCCGCCCCCAGATCGAGCAGGCCCTCGACCAGGGGGACGTCGTGATCCAAGACCGGTCGTTCTACTCGACGTTGGCCTACCGCTACCCGGGCCTGTCGGCCGAGGCGTGGCGGGAGCTCGAACGGATCGAGCGGGTCGTCGGGATGGAACCCGACATGGTGCTCTATCTCGACGCCCCCGTCGAGCTTGCCATGAAGCGCGTCGAGGAAACCGGCCAGCGGGACGCCTTCGAGGACGAGCCGTACCTGACGAAGGTCAAGCGAAAGTTCGAGCAGATGTTCCAGCCCCCTCGCTGGGTGCGGATCAACGCGACCGGAAACCCGGATCGGACCCTCGAACAGACGCTCAACGCCCTGATGGCGGCCGGGCTGTAGTTCCGGCCAGGACTCCGTCGTACGACCTCGGGCGACCCACTGACGCGGCGGGAATCCGCCTGTTTTTAGGCACTAATCGAAGGCCCTGCCGGTGGGGTTCATGTAGGGCCGGACGTTTCGGGCCGGCGTGACCGCCTCCTCCCCCGAACAAGGAGCCGCCCTCGCGAAGAACGTCCTCTCGAAGACCCTCCGGATCAAGAAAGGGGACAACGTCGTCATCGAGACCTGGTCGGAGACGCTCCCCTGGGCGAAGCCGTTCGTCGTGGAAGCCCGAAAGATGGGAGCCAACCCGATGCTTCTCTACGAGGACGAGGAATCGTTCTGGGAGGCGGTGAAGACCGGGAACGGGAAGCACAACGGTCGCGTCGGCAGCCACGAGTGGGCGGCCCTCGACAAGTCGGCCGCGTATGTGTTCTTCTTCGGCCCCTCGGAGTGGACGCGCCGGGACGACCTACCGGCCAAGAGCCTCACGGGCGTGGCGGCCTATAACCCCGAATGGTACCGTCGCGCGGCCAAGTCCAAGGTCCGGGGAGCTCGGCTGTACCTCGGGCGGACGAGCCAGGTCGCGGCGGACCGATGGAAGCTCGACCTCGACGACTGGCGGGAGGAACTCGTGCGGGCGAGCCTCGTGCCCCCGGCGGAGATGCACGCCATGGGAACTCGGGTGGGGGAGCGGATCCGGAAGGGGAAGGTGGCGACCGTGAACCACCCCAACGGCACCCAACTCACGTTGAAGCTGGGGAAGTTCCCCATTCAGCTGGACGACGCCCTGGTGGACGAAGCGGACCTGAAAGCCGGCAACAACATGGCCACCATCCCCGGCGGGGTGGTGGGCTCCGCCGTCGACCACACCTCCGCGTCGGGCGTGATCGTCGGGAACCATACCACGTACCCCGACAGCGGCCCCGTCTCCGGCGGCCGATGGACGTTTGCGAACGGGCACCTGACGGGGCAGTCGTACGACTCGGGCGGCGACCCGATCAAGGCCGCCTACGCGAAGGCCCCTCGGGCCGGCCGGGACCGCCTCAGCCAGATGACGGTCGGGTTGAACCCCGAGATCTCCAAGCTCCCCCAGATGGAAGACCAGGAACTGGGCTCCCTCTTGTTCCGCATCGGCGGCAACACCTTTCTCGGCGGGAAGAACAAATCCCCGTTCGGGGCTTGGATCGTGGTGACGGGCGCCGACCTCTCCATCGACGGAAAGCCCGTGGTCGAGGCGGGGAAGATCGTCTAGGAGTCGGTAGCGAACCCCTTCCCCCCTCCCGGATCCCCGCCGCGCGCTCCCCCGGGAAATCGACCCCGACCGAGCCCACGAGGGCCCGAGGACTCTCGACGGAGCCGTCTCCGTCCCCGCCATCGCCCTCGGCCCGTCGCAACCTTGCGATGCGAACCGATTTCCTCCACTGTCAGTAAGTATACATACGGGTCCGTCTAGAGCCGCCCCCGGCCAAAACCATGGACCTAGCGAACATTTGGCTCGCGCTCGTCGCCCTCTTCGCGGCGAGCATCAACGGAGCCATCGGGTACGGATTTTCCTCCATCGTAACCCCCATCGCGCTCCTCTGGTTCTCGAACAAGGTCCTGAACCCCGCCCTCGTCAGCGTCGAACTCCTGGTCAACATCACCCTCCTCTACCGGGAACGGGCCTTCATCTCCCTCACCAAGGCCCGGGCGCTGCCGGTCGTCAAGACCCTCCTCCCCGGCGTCCTCCTTGGCACGATCGGACTCACGTACCTCGCCGTCAACGACGTCAAAGTCGTGGTGTACGTCGTTCTCCTTCCGCTCGTGGTCATCCAGCTCCTCGGACTCCGCCGGCCGTTCACCAACGAGAAGCGCGGGGGAACCCTCATTGGTCCGGGGATCGGGTTCCTCTACGCCCTGACCACCATCTCGGGACCCCCGCTGGCCGTATTCTTCCGGAACCAGGGGCTGAGCAAGGACGAGTTCCGGTGCACCCTCGCCCAGGTCCGGGTCGCGGAATCGAGCCTCACCCTGACGACGTACATCCTGTTCACCGAATTCTTCGGAGCGAAGCTGATCACCGCCCCCTCCCTCGGACTCGTTCCCTACCTGCTCATCCCCGTCCTGATCGGGGTTCCGCTCGGCACCTGGGTGATGTCCCGGGTCTCGCGAGATGTGTTCACCCGGTTCGTCATGGCCATGGACGGGCTGGTCGTGTCCTTCGGCCTCACCCAGGTGCTCCTGAAGCTGAAGTGGGTCGGCGCGACCGTCAGCGACGTGGTCTTTGCGGTGCTCGCCGCGGTCGTCGTCGCCCTGGCCGCCTACTCGCTCTACCGACTGCCCGGCTCGCGGAAGCACGTGGACCAGCCTCTTCCACCCGACCCGCCGATCCCGCCCGGGGCCGGTCCCGAAAGTCCGAAGGTGTCGTCCCTCGGCGTCCCCGGAGACGCGGTCGCCGCCGGCGATCGGTAGACCGGCAGCCGAGGTCCGTTTCCCCGGATCTCTCGGAGCGGCTCAGCCGCGCCGGACCGCTTTCCGCATCACCTGGCGGGTCGTGCCGATGGGACCGAGCCGCCGGAACCCGACCGCCTCGAACATGGAGGCGGTTCCGTGCCAGAGGAACGAACTGGCGACCCGCGTACCGTTCGTCCTCGCCGGGTACCCGTCGACCGTCCCGCCGCCCCTCGCCGCGATTTGGCGAAGCGCACCGGCCAGCCCCGCGGCCGCCACCCCCGCTCCCCTCCGGTCCCGGTCCACGAAAAAGCACGTGATCCTCCAGCGGGGCGGAGCGAGGCCGAGCGTTCGGTAGATGGACATTCGGGCCGGGAGTTCGACCGGGGACCCGAATTGGCACCACCCCGCGAGATCGCGGCCGTCGTAGACGAGCGCGGCGTGGGCTTGGCCGGCCCGAACGAGCCGCTCCTTGTCGCTCCGATTCGACGCCGGGGTACGACCTGCGGTCCCGGGCGGCAGGTGAAAGGAAAGGCACCAGCAGCCGCCCCAGATGCCCCGGTGCTTCGCGGCCAGGCCGGCGAAGTCCGGCCACGTCTCGGCCCCGAGCTCGCGAAGTACGAACTCGGCCATCCGCTTACCCCAAACTCCTACGCTTCCCGGGCGACCCGCGGGGGCCAAGGTCCACAGGTGTTCCCGAAAGGTCGGCGGCGAGACCCATGGCTTGGTCCCAGGAATTTGCCCCGTATCTCGCCTACGGGGAGACCCCGAAACGGTGCCTCAGGGGAAGTGGCGTTGTGTCGGCTCGCCCGAAGCGGAGACTCTTTGATGGGGGCCTCGTCGTTCGCCGGGGACGCCGTAGGATCGGGCCGCCCCACCGGTTGGGGTCAAAGGAATCCCCATGAAAGCGATCGTTTGGACGGAATACGGCCCACCCGAGGGGCTCCACCTCGAGGAGGTGCCGACTCCATCACCGCGGGAGGACGAGGTGCGGATCCGAATCCACGCGACGACGGTGGCGGCGGGGGACTGCGAACTTCGTGCGCTCCGGTTTTCCCTGGGACTTCGGATCCTCGTCCGGCTCCTGATGGGGATCACCAAACCGAGACCGAAGATCCTGGGGCAGGAATTCGCGGGAAGGGTGGAATCGGTGGGCTCGCGCGCCCGGCGATTCCGTGTCGGCGACGCGGTCTTTGGGACCACCGGGTTCGCCTTCGGAGCGTACGCGGAGTATCTCTGCCTCCCGGAGGATTCGCGAGGCCGGGCCCTGGCGCTCATGCCCTCCAACATGACCTACGAGGAAGCGGCCGCCGTCCCCACGGGAGGGCTCGAAGCATGGCACTTTCTCCGAAGGGCGGGCCCGCTGAGGGGCCGCCGGGTCCTGATCAACGGGGCCGGGGGCGGCATCGGGATGTTCGCCGTCCAACTCGCGAAGGAGTTCGGCGCCGAGGTGACGGCCGTCGACGGCGCCGGGAAGCTCGAAGCCCTCCGCGCGAACGGGGCGGACCATGTCATCGACTACGCCCGAGAAGACTTCACCCAACGGGGCCAAACCTACGATGTCATTTTCGACATCGCCGGATCAAGCTCGATCTCCGGCAGCATGGGCGCGCTGACGGACCACGGATGCTACCTCCTCGGAAACCCCGGGGTTGGGGCTCGGCTCCGCGGGGTTTGGAGCTCTCGGAAACGCGGGCGGCGGGTCATCGCGGGGGCGTCGCGTCAGCCGACGGAAGATTTGGTCTTCCTACGGCAGCTCATTGAGACGGGGAGACTCCGGGCTACCATCGATCGGCGGTTTCCCCTCGCCCAGGTCCCCGAGGCGCACCGGTATGTCGATACGGGAGCCGTGGGCGGGAAGGTGGTGGTCGCGGTCGTCGGGGACCCCGCCCAGGGTTCGTCCGCCGTCGGAGGGTCCGAAGACGAATCGTCCACCGTCGACCGAATCGGTTCGGCGCCGCGTCGGACGACCGGTCCCTCCGTCGGGTCAACGCGTCGGACCGTCGACCGCCACCATCGCGCCGACGGAGAAGCCCAGGAACGCGCCGGCGGAGTACCGGGCCGTGAGTAGGCTGGCCGGCCGCACCGCCCGAGCAAGAAACTCCACCTTTCCCGTCATGTTGGGGGTCAAGATGTGTCCGAGGCCGAGGTCCGTGACGGCGTCGACGACCCCGGCCGCAACGGTCCGTCCGACCAGGAGAGCGTCCGGAAGTCGGTCGAATCGGTCCCCTCCCAGGGGGGAAGCTGGCGACCCGGGAGCCTCGAGGAAGCTCCCGCTCCTCTTGCCCTGCTACGACACCAACCACCCTTCCTCAACCTCGTGACGGACGGCCGATGGCGTACCTCCCACGGGCTTCGTTCCAGGCAGGGCGGAGAGGGTGGGGGGAATTTGGGGGGCGATTCGGGGAACGGCCTTCCCTGGAGGGCCTACCCGAAATCGACCGTGGCACCGGGCGCGGAGTTCCCACCAGGGAACGGTCGACCCACCGTTGGACCCGTCGGCCGCCGACGAATCAGACGATCCGGATCAGGTGGTACGGGTCCCCGGTATCCGCCTGGGCGAGGACCAGGGGCGGAGTCAGGGGCTGGATTCCGAAGACAAAGACTCGGCCGCTCCGGGCCTTCATCGAGATGCGGGCGGACGCGATCTCCTGGAGGCTCCGAAGGAGCGGGTCGGTGGGAACGCCGATCATCACGAGGTGGGTCGTCGAACCGACCAGGATCTTCTGGACGAGGGCGGGGAACGCCTCGGGGGTGTACATCGCGGGTCCTTCCGCCGGGGAGGCGGCCTGCAGCCCGCTCACCCACGAGATCCCGAGGCTCGGGATCCCCCCGGCGTTCCCCTCGCGAAGGAAGCGGCTCGCCTCCGGCATCCGGGTCGTCATCGACGGTCCCTCCCCGCTGGGTCCGGAGACGAGGACCTTCTCCAACAGTTCCAGGTCCGCCTCGTAGGGGTTCAACCCGGAGGGGGCGTAGATCCGGACTTGGTTCACGAATTGCTCGGGGGTCACGACGGTCCGAAACGAATGCCAGACGTCCGCGGCCGAAAGACTGGGGGGAAGGGTGACGAGGATCCGCCCTTGGAGTTGCAGCACTTGGCTCACGAGGGGGGAAACCAGCAACCGGACGGCCTCGATCGGCACCTCCGGATCGACCTCGAGCAAGGTCGCCCGGCCGAACGGGAGTCGTCCGAAATTGGACGCGTAGTCGAACGAGCCCGGCCAGAGCCTCCCCTCCAACGGTTCGGGCTCCGGCTGCGGCGGCCGCAGTTGCATGCGGAAATCGGACGGCATGGGCGCGATGCACAGGAACCGACCCCCCTCAAGGGTGTAGGGGTACCAGGCGTGATTCACCCGCACCCCTCGCATTTTCTTCAGATGGGACCACCGCTCGAGCCGGTCCTCATTGCTGGTGACCACGCACGCGACGACGCCGTCCACGAGGTAATCGAGTTGCGAGGCAGCCTCCCGTTCGACCACGATGACCAGGTGGACCCGGCCGCGACCGAGGAGGCCGAGCATCAGGCGTTCGATCTCGTCGCGGTCGGGGTACGGTCCGGCGTCGGTCTTCACCGCTCCCACGTACTGCTCGACGAGCGCGTCCCAAGAATCCACCACGACCATGCCGGGGTTGCCGGGCCCAATCCTCGAAAACGCCTCCAGGACGGCGTCGGGAAGCCAGAGGGATTCGAGGTCCTTCTCCTCCGATGCCCCCCGGATCAATTCGGCCCCGGCCCGGAGGGCCCGACCCTTCGCCTCCAGCCCGGACGTCCCGGTGAGCGCTTCGATCACCTCGACGGGCCCCTCGACGTTCGTCGCGAGCCACGGATAGTCCGTCTCGAGCTCGCCCTTCGTCACCCGGCTCGTGACGAGAAGCCGCTTGCCCCGGAATCCGCTGAGGACCGTGAGCGCGAGGGTGGACTTTCCCGCCCCGGGTTCGCCCCGAATGAGGAGGGAGCGCGGGGGTTCCCGCAGACTGAACTCAACCAGCTCGGGCGGCAGCCGGAGGATGGCGCTCACGGTGGTCTCGCGGGGCCTCGAACGGTACTCTGTGGTCTCGCTATTT